>NZ_CAJYPF010000081.1 GCF_913776565.1 uncultured Microbacterium sp.
CGACACCCGAGAGGATGTCGCCGCGTTCCGGGACGGGATCAGCCGTCCAGACCGACCGGGACGGGCGCGTCGTCGTCGTCGTTCACGACCGGGATGGTCGCCGTGACGATCGGGACCGACGCCGACAGCAGCGTGCCGTCCTCGCGCACGGACCCCTCGAGCTGGCGGATCGAGGGGCGGCCGGGTCGCACCGGGCCCTGACCGTGCAGGGCGACGCGCACCGTCTCGCCCGGCGCGACGGTGTAGTCGACATCGCGCACGGCGAAGGCGACGGGCTCGCCCGAGGTACCCGCTCGCAGGGTCAGAGCCTCGGCGGTGAGCGTGACGTCCAGACGCGTGCCGCGCCAGTGCAGCACGTACGACAGTTCGGGCCAGTCGGCCGGAAGGCGCGGGTCGAAGGTGAGACGACCGAAGTGGTCGCGCATGCCGCCGAAGCCGCTCACGAGAGCGGTCCACACACCGCCGGCCGAGGCGACGTGCACGCCGTCGGAGGCGTTGTGATGCAGGTCGCCGAGGTCGACGAACGCGGCCTGACGGAAGTACTCCAGCGCGAGGTCCTGATACCCCACCTCGGCCGCCAGGATCGACTGAACCACGGCCGACAGCGTGGAGTCCCCCGTGGTCAGCGGGTCGTAGTACTCGAAGTCGGCGAGCTTCTCGGCATCCGTGAAGTGATTGCCCTGCAGGAACAGCGCGAGCACCACGTCGGCCTGCTTGAGCACCTGGTACCGGTAGATCACCAGCGGGTGGAAGTGCAGCAGCAGCGGCCGCTGATCCGGCGGGGTGTTCTCGAGGTCCCAGATCTCGCGCTCGAGGAACACCGCATCCTGGGGATGGATGCCGAGGGCCTCGCTGAACGGGATGTGCATCGCCTCGGCGGCGCGCTCCCACCGCTCGGGTTCCGACGGGTCGAGGTTCATGCGGTCGGCCATGTGGGCGTACGCGTCGGGGTCGTTCTCAGCGAGGTCTCGCACGGTGCGGGCGGCGAAACGCAGGTTGAACCGCGCCATGACGTTGGTGAAGAGGTTGTCGTTGACGACGGTGGTGTACTCGTCCGGCCCGGTCACGCCGTGGATGTGGAACGAGTCGTGCTCGCCGTCAGAGGCGTCGTCGCTCGAGCGCCAGAAGCCGAGCGTCGACCACAGACGAGCCGTGTCGACGGCGATGTCCACCCCCTCGCGCGCGAGGAAGTCCTCGTCGCCGGTGGCGCGGACGTACTTGGCCAGCGCGAAGGCGACGTCGGCGTTGATGTGGTACTGCGCGGTACCGGCGGCGTAGTAGGCGGACGCCTCTTCGCCGTTGATCGTCCGCCACGGGAACAGCGCGCCGGCCTCGTTGAGCTGATGGGCGCGCTTGCGGGCCGCGGGCAGCATGAGCGAGCGCATGCGCAGGGCGTTGCGGGCCCACAGCGGCGAGGTGTACGCCAGGAACGGCAGGACGTACACCTCGGTGTCCCAGAAATAGTGGCCGCTGTAGCCCGAGCCGGTGACGCCCTTGGCGGGAACGCCCTGCCCGTCCGCGCGCGCCGCGGCCTGCGCCAGCTGGAACAGGCACCAGCGGGTGGCCTGCTGCAGGTCGCCGTGTCCGCCGATGCGCACGTCGGAGCGGTCCCAGAAGTCGGCGTACCAGGCGATCTGCTTGTCGGCGAGGCCGTCGACCCCGGTCTCGACGGCGCGGTCGAGCGTGCGGCGGCACCGGTCGAGAAGTTCACCCGTGGGCACACCCCGCGACGTGTGGTAGCTGACCAGCTTGGTGATCGTGGTGGGAACGCCCGCGCGCGCGTGGACACGGAAGACGTTCTTGGCGATGTCGGGCTCGACGAGCTGGCGCGCGGTGTAGTCGTTCTGCGTGTCGACGAGGTGGTCGGCGATGACGGCGAGCGTCATGTGCGACTCGCTCACCTCGTAGCTGAGCGCCGAGCGGTTGCCGTCCTGCCAGTACTCGCGCGGCTGCAGCACGCGGTCGGACAGCTTCTCGGTCTTGCGGGGGTCGAAGCCGCCCGTGGCGGACGTCATGGGCGATCCGCCGTAGATCCCCTCGCCGTCCTGGCGGTTGAGCAGCTGGCTGCTCACCACGACGGGGGCGTCGGCGTCGAGGACCGTCACGGTCAGTTTGAGCACCGCGAGATGCTTCTCGTCGAACGACACGAAACGTTCGTCCTCGATGCGCACGCGCTTGCCCGAGGGCGTCACCCACAGCAGGTTGCGCCTCAGGATCCCCTGTCGCATGTCGAGCACGCGCTCGTATTCGCGCACGTCCGCCACGTCGAGAGACAGCGGCTCGTCGTCGACGTAGACGCGCATGACCTTGGCATCCGGGGCATTGATGATCGTCTGACCGACCTCGGCGAAACCGTAGGCCTGCTCGGCGTGGCGGATGGGGAACGTCTCGTGGAACCCGTTGATGAACGTGCCCTGCTCCTGCGCGAAGCGGCCCTCGATCGAGTTGCCGCGCAGGCCGAGGTAGCCGTTGCCGACGGCGAAGAGGGTCTCGGTGACCCCCACGTCGTCGATCGAGAATTCGGTTTCGACGAGTCGCCACTCGTCGATGGGGAAGCGATCGCGATCGATCATCGGGCGGTGCCTTCCGGTGGCGGGTTCGGGCAGCGCGGAACGGGTGGGGCGCCGTTCGCGCGGGTGGTGCAGGACATCGGTGCCGACGGCACCGAGGGGCGGTCGCGGGGGGCGACGGCTCAGTCTACGAACGCGGCGAGGTCCTCGACCACCACGCTCGCTCCGGCGGCGGTGAGGTCGGCGGCGCCGACCCCGCGATCGACACCGACGACGACGCCGTAGCCCGCGGCCGCGGCCGAACGGACACCGCTCAACGCGTCTTCGACGGCGACGCTGCGGGCCGGGTCGACGCCCAGCATGCGCGCGGCCTCGGCGAACACATCGGGGGCGGGCTTGGATGCCAGGTGGTCGCGCTCGGCGATCACCCCGTCCATCACGACGGAGAAGCGATCACCGATCCCGGCCGCCTCGAGCACCTCGACCGCGTTCTTGGAGCTGGAGACCACCGCGATCGGAGTCCCGGCGGCCTGCAGGCGGTCCAGCAGCGCGACCGACCCGGGGTAGGGGCGGATGCCCTCGCTGCGCAGGATGCGCGAGAAGACCTCGTTCTTGCGATTGCCGACGCCGCAGACGGTGTCTTCGGAGGGGTCGTCCGAGGGATCGCCCCAGGGCACCTCGACGTCGCGGCTGCGCAGGAGGCTGGCCACTCCGTCGTAGCGCTTCTTGCCGTCGACGTATTCGAAGTAGTCGCGGTCGGTGTAAGCGGGTTCGATGTTCCATGCGGCGAACAGCTCGTCGAACATCGTCTTCCAGGCCCGCATGTGCACCTCGGCGGTGGGGGTGAGCACGCCGTCGAGGTCGAAGAGGACCCCCTCGAACGCGGTCAGGTCGGGCAGGTCGGGGCTGTCGGTCACGGCGGGCTCCAGATCGGGGTGCGGTGGCGCCGGCGCCCGGAGCGCCGCCCCTCCAGCGTAGTGGCGCGGCGACCGCTCGACGGCGTCAGCGGGCACCCGACCGCGCCTCGATCCGCCGCCGCACGCGCGGTCCGACGACGAGTCCGAAGGCGTGGACGGCGAGCCGGCGGCAGAGGATGCCCGCCTCGGCGGGACGCGCCTGCAGAAGGATGCGCAGGTCCATACGCACGCGATTGAAGGACTTGCGGCGCGCGTGGAACTCGCGGGTGATCCCGTCGGCGTGCTCGCGATATCGCGCCAGGGGCGGGGCGCCCACGAACCACACGCGCTCACGCCGCACGCCCCTCCAGGCGAGCCAGTAGTCGGTGTGCGTGTCGGTGAACCGCGGCCAGGCCCCGATCGCATCGCGTCGCACGATCGCGCAGACCCCGGCCGGCACGAGCCCCGCCGCCAGTTGGCGTGGACGCGCCTCGCGGACCCATCCTCGTCGCAGGTCCGCCCGGCCGGTCGCGCGGGAGCGTCGCCGGGCGGACTCGTCCGAGAACGCCCCGGCCTCGTCGATGACGCGGTGGTCGCCGAAGACGCAGTCCGCATCGACCCCCGTGCGCACGGGCTGGGTCAGACGTTCCAGGGCATCCGGCTCGAGGACGTCGTCGGCGTTGATCTCCATCACGTAGCGACCGGATGCCAGCGCCACCCCGACCGCGACGGCTCCGCGTTTGCGGGTGTTGCGGTACAGCGACACGATGCGCGCGGCCGGGATCCCCTCGACGCCGCGCCGGGCCACCGCGAGGGAATCGTCGCTCGATGCGTCGTCGACGACGATGAGCTCGAAGTCGCGGAACGACTGCGCGCGCACGGCGGCGAGGGTCTGATCGAGGTAGCGCTGCGCGTCGAGGACGGGCAGGACGAGCGAGACGAGCGGAGTCGGTCGTGCCGGCGGCACGGCCGCGTCGGGACCCGACGCCTGCACGCGGCACACGGGACCCGTGCGCGCGAGGCGGGTGGCGAGCCGCCGCGCCGTCGCGCGTCCCCACACCGGGGCGATGGTGTGCGCGCCCGACAGCGCACGACGACCCGCGGCGTCGAGCCCATCGAGCCCGCGCAGGTCGACGACGGCGACGGTCCGTTCGCCGGGGTCGTGGTCGGGAGCTGCAGCGGGAGCACCCGCGCGCCGGCGCTCGTGCGTCGACGACGACGGATGCACGATGGCAACGCCCCGCGCGGGGGCCGATCGGGAGCGCGGCATGCCGACAGGGTCGCAGCGACGGCATCCGCCCGGAGCCGGCGACCACGGCCGTGGGCCGGGTGAAACGCGGGCGGAAACCGGGTGAAGCCGGCGGTCGCCCGACGGGGGTTCTCCTCAGCGAGCGGCCATCGACAGCGCACGTCCGCCGACCCACACCCGAGACGGATGCCACCCGGCATCCCAGTGCACGAGATCCGCGATCGCGCCCTCGGCGAGATGCCCGAGGTCGTCGCGTCCGAGCGAGCGGGCCGCGTTCTCGGTGACGGACGACAGCACGCTCGCGGGGTCGAGACCCGCGGCGATCATGCGCCGCACGCCCTCGTCGAGGACGATACCGGCCCCCGCGATCGTGCCGTCGGGGCGGCGCCCCAGGCCCCGCGCGTCGTTGGCCACGGGCTGGCCGCCGAAGTCGAGCCACGCCCCCGCGTCGAGTCCGGCCGTCACGATGGCATCCGTCACACCGACGGTGCGACGCCCCGCGCTCGCGAGCACGAGGGACACCACGCGGGGGTCGAGGTGCTGGCCGTCGATGATGGTGCCGACGAAGAAGCGCTCGTCGGCCAGGACGGCCCCCGGCACCCCCGGCTCACGCGGAGCGAGGGGACGCTGGGCGTTGAACACGTGAGTGGTCATCGTCGCCCCGGCGTCCCCTGCCGCGTGCACCTGCGCGGCGGTGGCGTCGCTGTGGCCCACGGCGACGATGTATCCCTCGCCGCTCAAGCGCCGGATGGCGTCGAGCGCTCCGGGCAGCTCCGGTGCCAGGGTCACCGTGCGCAGCGCCGCGCGGGCCGCCGGACGCGCGAGCAGGGCATCCAGGTGCGCGGGCTCGGGAGCGAGCATGTGCTCGGCGCGGTGAGCGCCTTTGCGCGCCGGGGACAGGAAGGGCCCCTCGAGGTGCGCGCCCAGGACGCGGGCGACCGGTTCGGCCGAGAAGCGGTCGCCCGCACGACCGATGCGCTCGAGAGCGTCGACCGTGTCGGTGAGCGGCGCGGTGATCACGGTCGGCTCCACGCCCGTCACCCCGTGCTCGGCGAGACCCGTCAGCAGCGTCCGCCACTCCGCCTCGTCGGCCGCGGCGACGTCGACGCCGAACGAGCCGTTCACCTGCAGGTCGAGCATGCCGGCCGACAGGACGCCCTCGGTGAGGTCGTGATCGACGGGCTCCTCCCCCGTCGCCGGGCGGATGCTGCCGATGCGGCCTCCCACGACCTCGACGACGACCGGACCCACGAAGGCCCCGGCGACGAGGGCGCGCGCCGCGCGCACGCGCATCACAGCCCCTGCCCCACCGGCTTGCCGGCGTAGGTCGTGCGGTAGTAGTCGACGAAGGCGAGCTGGCTCGCGGCATCCTCGTCGACGACGACGGTGGCGTGCGGGTGCAGTTGCAGCACCGAGGCGGGCCAGCGCGACGACAGCGGACCCTCGACAGCCTCGCGCACCGCCTGCGCCTTGCCGCGGCCGAAGCCGAGCATGATCGCGTGACGGCTGTCGAGGATGGTCGCGAGTCCCTGAGTGAGGCAGTGGGTGGGGACCCGCTCCAGATCGTCGCCGAAGAACCGGGCGTTGTCCTGGCGGGTGCGAGGGGTCAGCGTCTTCAGCCGCGTGCGACTCGCCAGGCTCGACATCGGCATGTTGAAGGCCAGATGACCGTCGGTGCCGATCCCCAGGATCTGCAGGTCGATGCCCCCCGCCTCGCGGATGAGGCGCTCGTAGGCGGGGCCCGCCTCGACGGCATCGACGTCGAGATCGCCCGGGCCGACGATCGCCCCGGCCGCGAAGTCGACGTACTGCTCCAGCTCGGTCCGGATGAACTCCCGATATCGCTCGGGGTGCCCCGCCGGCAGCCCGACGTACTCGTCGAGCAGGAAGCCACGGGCCCGGGCGAAGCTCAGTCCCTCGTCGCGATGACGTCGCGCGAGCTCGCGGTAGACGGGAAGCGGCGTCGATCCGGTCGCCAGGCCCAGCACCGCCGCGGGGGTGCGACGCAACAGGACCGAATAGGCGTCGGCGACCAGGGTCGCGGCATCCTCCGGGGTGGGGACGACGACGACCTCCATCACAGCACCTCGATGATGTCGTTCTTGAGCGCCTCGGCACGCGGGCCGAAGACCGCCTGCACGTTGTCGCCCACCTCGAGCACCCCGGCGGCGCCCAGCTGCTTCAGGCGCGCGTGATCGACCAGCGTGCGGTCGGCGACCTCCATGCGTAGCCGCGTGATGCAGGCGTCGACGTGCGTGAGGTTGTCGCGGCCCCCGAACGCGGCGATGAGCTGTTCGGCGAGGGAGTCCTCGCGCGCCGCGGTATCGGCGACGACCGGAGCGGATGCCGTGAGCGGCTCCGACGTTCCCGCGACCGGGGCGGAGGTGTCGGCATCCACCGTCGGTGCGTCCGCCGCGGGGGCGGAGAGGTCCTCGCGGCCCGGGGTGCGCAGGTTCCACTTCTTGATGACGAGACGGAACAGCAGGTAGTAGACGCCGAAGTACACCACGCCCATGACCACCAGCAGCCACACGTTGTTCGCCGCGGGCGCGGTGCCGTACAGCAGCAGGTCGAACAGCCCCGCCGAGAAGGAGAAGCCCAGGTGGATGTCGAGAAGGTAGGCCACGGCGAGCGAGATGCCGGTGAGCACCGCGTGAACGACGTAGAGCGGGAACGCGGCGAACATGAAGGCGAACTCGAGCGGTTCGGTGACACCCGTGAGGAAGGCGGTGAGCCCCGCCGCGCCGAGGATGCCGATCGCCGCCTTGCGCTGGGCGGGGTTGGCGAGGTGGATCATCGCGAGCGCGGCGGCGGGCAGGCCGAACATCAGCACGGGGTAGAAGCCCGAGGTGAGTGCGCCCGCGGTGGGGTCGCCGGCGGCGAAGCGGGTGAGCTCGCCCGTGACGACGCTGCCGTCGCCCTTCGTGTACGACCCCTGCAGGAACCACACGTAGGAGTTGAGGATGTGGTGCAGACCCACCGGGATGAGCATGCGGTTGGTGAAGCCGTAGACGAACGCGCCGAGGGCACCGGTGCCGCCGATGAAGGCGCCGAGGCCCGTCAGGCCGGTGTTGAAGATCGGGTAGAAGTAGCTCAGTCCGAAGCCCACGACCAGGCTCGCGAGCGAGACGACGATCGGCACGAACCGCCGACCACCGAAGAAGCCCAGGTACGAGGGCAGTTGGATGGTGTGGTACCGGTCGAACAGCCACGCGGTCAGCAGGCCGATGACGATGCCGCCGAAGACGCTGTAGTTGATCTGCACCTGGTCGCCCGCGGCGGTGGTCTGTCCGGCCAGCACGACCGGCGACATGGCCTTGAAGACGTTCGCGAGCACGAGGTAGCCGACGACCGCCGACAGCGCCGTCGAACCGTCGGCCTTCTTGGCGAAGCCGATGGCGACGCCGACCGCGAACAGCAGCGCCAGGTTGTCGAAGAGGGCGCCGCCGGCGGCGCTCATGGCCTGGAAGAAGGGGCCGATGACCGGAAGGTCGATCTGGCCGAGCAGGTCGGGCTGACCCAGGCGCAGCAGGATGCCGGCCGCGGGCAGCACGGCGATCGGCAGCATGAGGCTCTTGCCGAGTCGCTGCATCTGGGCGAAGCCCGGGATGCCGCGACGACGGGCGGCGGGGGCGGTGGTGGTCATGGCGGATCTCTCTCGACGGTGAAGGAGCGGGTCAGACGGACAGGAGCGGCGAGCCGGGACGGATGTCGGCGTCGAGCGCGGCGAGCACGGTGACGTCGTCGGACGAGCGCTCGAGCACCACGACGGGGGCGACGGTGGCCCGTCCCGCGGCACGGACGGCGGGGACGTCGTAGGCGATGATCGGGGTGCCCGCGGTCACGCGGTCGCCCTTCGCAGCGAACACCGTGAACCCCTCGCCCTGCAGCTGGACGGTGTTCAGGCCCAGGTGCACGAGCACGGCGAGACCGTCGTCGGCGACGACGACGAAGGCGTGCGGGAATACCTGCAGCAGCGTGCCGTCGATCGGGGCGACCGCGTCGACGACCTCGTCGGGCGGGTCGATGGCGACCCCGGGCCCCATGACGCCTTGCGCGAAGAGCTCGTCGGGCACGGCGGACAGGGGCAGGACGGTTCCCACGAGCGGGGACTGGATGTCGGGCACGGGCACTCCTCGATGAGACGGCGGGTCAGCGGTCCGCACCACCGATCGCCTCTAGGCTGGGGAGGAACGCCTTTCCTCCGCTCGATCCGCCCACTGGCTCGAACTGGTACGTACCAGTGAAAATAGTGGCCGGATGCCGCCGTGTCAACACTGAAAGCCGACGCCGTCATGCCCCGACTCCGCGACGCCGATGCCTCGAGCGCGACCGTCACACCCGGCCCGATCCCCAAGCACGCGCAGCTGAGGGCGATCCTGCTCGCCGACATCGGCAGCACCTGGCCCGCGCACGCCGCGATCCCCTCGGAGCGCGACCTGGCCACCCGGCACGGCGTCAGCCGCGCCACCGTCCGCGAAGCGCTGCGGCAGCTCATCGAGGAGCAGAAGCTCTACACCGTGCAGGGCAAGGGCACCTTCGTCGCCGGTGAACGCGTCCAGTCGCAGCTGCACCTGGCCTCGTTCACCGAGGACATGCGTCGCCGCGGCATGGTCGCCACCACCCTCGTCCGACGCGTCGAACGCGCGACCCCTCCCCTCGAGGTCCGCGCGGCGCTCGGGCTGGACGAAAACGAGCAGGCCTGGTCGATCGAGCGCCTGCGCCTGGCCAACGGCATCCCGATGGCCCTCGAAGCCGGGTGGTATTCGCCGCGCGCGGCATCAGACCTGGGTGTTCACGATCTGGCCGCGTCGCTGTACGCCGTCCTCGCCGAGCGCTACGGCGTGCGCATCGACGCCGCCGAGCAGACCGTGTGGGCCGAAACCGTGGACGACGGCGTCGCCGACGCCCTCGACGTGCCCGCCGGAACCGCCGTCCTGGTGTTCCGGCGCACCTCTCGCGCCACGGGCGTGCCGGTCGAGTACGTCACGTCGTGGTACCGCGGCGACCGGTACCAGGTGCACATGGCCCTCGCCGGGGCCTGAGCGGCCGGCCGCGCCGTGCGCGGCTAGGCGACCGACAGCGTCTGCCGTGCGATCTCGAGCTCCTCGTCGGTCGGCACCACCAGCACCTCGACGCGCGAGGAATCGGTGGAGATGCGACGGATGCCGCGCCCCCGCGCCGCGTTGCGCTCGGCATCGATCTCGACGCCGGCGAAGCCGAGCGTCGCCATCGCCTCGGCGCGCACGGCCGCCGCGTTCTCTCCCACGCCGGCCGTGAACGAGATGACGTCGACGCCGTCGAGCTGGGCCAGATACGCACCGGCGTAGGCCCGCAGACGATGGATGTAGACGTCGAACGCGAGGCGCGCGGCCGGGTCTCCAGCGTCGCGGCGCTGCCCGATGTCGCGCATGTCCGACACTCCGGCGATGCCGAGCAGGCCCGAGCGCTTGTTGAGCAGCGTGTCGAGGTCGGCGATCGACATGTCGGCGCGACGCGCCAGCTGCAGGAGCACCGCGGGGTCGAGGTCGCCCGACCGCGTGCCCATGACCAGACCCTCGAGCGGGGTGAGGCCCATCGACGTGTCGACGGAGCGACCGCCCTCGATCGCCGTGACCGACGCGCCGTTGCCGAGGTGGAAGACGATCTGCTTCAGCTCGGCGAGCGGGCGCCCGACGAACGCCGCGGCGGCTTCGCTGACGAACTTGTGACTGGTGCCGTGGAAGCCGTACCGACGGATGCGGTGCGCCTCGGCGAGGTCGCGGTCGATGGCGTAGGTGTACGCCTCGGGCGCGAGCGACTGATGGAACGCGGTGTCGAACACCGCCACGTGCGGCACTGCCGGGAACGCCTTCTTCGCAGCGACGATCCCCGCGAGGTTCGCGGGGTTGTGCAGCGGCGCCAGGACCGACAGCTCGTCGATGTTGATCTCGACCAGGGGCGTGACCACCGTGGGCGCGAAGAAGCGGGCGCCGCCGTGCACCACGCGGTGGCCCACGGCGACCGGCGGATACTGCTCGAGCGAGGGGCCGTGCGCGGCGAAGGCCTCGAGCATGACCGCGAAGCCCGCGGTGTGGTCGGGGATCTCGCGCTCGATCGTGACCGTGGCATCCGTCACCGTCGGCGCGGGACCATCGATCGCGGCGAGAGCGGCGGCCGTGACCGTGTGCGTCGCGACGCCCCCGGCGCCGGTCGCCGTCGCGGGCTCGCCGATGCGCTCGACCAGGCCGATCGCGAGCACGCTCTCGGTGGCCATGTCGAGCAGCTGGTACTTGAACGACGAGGAGCCGCTGTTGACCACGAGCACCACGCTCATCGCGCACCTCCCTGCGCCTGGATCGCGGTGATCGCGATGGTGTTGACGATGTCGTCGACGAGAGCGCCGCGCGACAGGTCGTTGATGGGCTTGTTGAGCCCCTGCAGCACCGGCCCGATCGCCACGGCGCCCGCCGAGCGCTGCACGGCCTTGTAGGTGTTGTTGCCGGTGTTGAGGTCGGGGAAGACGAAGACCGTCGCGCGCCCGGCCACCTCGGACCCGGGCATCTTGGCCCGCGCCACCGCGGCGTCGGCCGCGGCGTCGTACTGGATGGGGCCCTCGACCAGCAGTTCGGGGGCGCGCTCGCGCACCAGCGCGGTGGCGGTGCGCACCTTCTCGACGTCGGCCCCGGTGCCGGACTCCCCCGTCGAGTACGACAGCATCGCCACGCGCGGGGCGATACCGAACTGCTCGGCCGTCGCCGCCGACGACACGGCGATGTCGGCGAGCTGCTCGCTGGTGGGATCGGGGATGACGGCGCAGTCGCCGTAGACCAGCACGCGGTCGGCGAGGGCCATGAGGAACACGCTCGACACCACCGAGACGCCGGGCGCCGTCTTGATGATCTCGAACGCCGGACGGATGGTGTGCGCGGTCGTATGCGCCGCACCCGAGACCATGCCGTCAGCCAGGCCCAGGTGCACCATGAGCGTGCCGAAGTACGACACGTCGGTGACGGTGTCGGCGGCCTGGGCGTAGGTGACGCCCTTGTGCGCGCGCAGACGCGCGTACTCGGTGGCGAACTTGTCGACGTGCACGGCGTCGAAGGGGCTGAGCACCTCGGCGTCGCGGATGTCGATGCCCAGCTCGATCGCGCGTCCGCGCACCTCGATCGGCTCGCCCAGGATGGTCAGGTCGGCGATGCCGCGCGAGAGCACGGTGGCAGCGGCGCGCAGCACCCGATCGTCGTTGCCCTCGGGCAGCACGATGCGGCGGCGGTCGGTGCGGGCGCGGTCGACGAGGCCGTACTCGAACATCAGCGGGGTGACGACGCTCGGGCGCGCGACGCCCAGCTCGCGCGTCAAGAGCTCGGTGTCGACGTGCCGCTCGAACAGGGCGAGCGCCGTGTCGTAGCGGTGCTGCGAGTCGGCGGCGAGGCGACCGCGGGTGTTCATGATGCGCACCGCGGTGTCGTACGTGCCGAGGTCGGTGGCGATGATGGGCAGCGGCGAGCCCAGACCGTCGATCAGGCGGACGATGGCGTCGGGCAGCTCGAAGCCGCCGTTGAGCACGATGCCCGCGAGCGAGGGGAACGTGCCCGAGGCGTTGGCGAGCAGCGCCGCGAGCAGCACCTCGGTACGGTCGGCGGGGATCACCACGACCGCGGACTCCTGCAGGCGCGGCAGCACGTTGACCATCGACATGCCCGCGACGACGACGCCGAGCACCTCGCGCGTGAGCAGCGCCGGGTCGCCCTTGATCAGCTCGCCCTCGACCGAGCGCAGCACGCCGCGCACCGAGGGGGCGATGAGGAAGCGGTCCTCGGGAAGAGCCCACACCGGCACGGAGCGCCCCTCTGCCCCGACGAGCGGAGCGGCGTCGACCACCTGGCGGACGGATGCCACGACCTCGTCGAGGTGATCGGCATCCGCGCGATTGGCGATGACGGCGAAGAGCGCCGCGCGCTCGTGCTGCAGCTCGGAGATCGCGAGCGAGGCGATCTGGCCGACCTCTTGCGGCGTGCGGGCCACCGACAGGCCGAGCGTCTCGCCGTGGCCCTGTTGCGCCCGGCCGCCGAGCACGAGCAGCACGGGAGCGCCGAGGTTGGCCGCGATGCGGGCGTTGTACGCCAACTCGGCGGGGCTGCCGACGTCGGTGTAGTCGCTGCCGATGATGACCACGGCGTCGCACCGCGCCTCGACCGCCTTGTACCGCTCGACGATGCGCGCCAGGGCGGCGTCGGCGTCGTCGCGCACGTCGTCGTAGGTGACGCCCACGCAGTCGTCGTAAGCGAGGTCGACGCTGTCGTGGTCGAGCAGCATCTCGAGCACGTAGTCGCGTTCGGCCGTGGAGCGCGCGATGGGGCGGAACACCCCCGCGCGCGGCGTCACGCGGCTGAGGGCGTCGAGGACGCCCAGAGCCACGGAGGATTTGCCCGAATGACCTTCGGCCGACGTGATGTAGATGCTCTGCGTCACCCGATCAGCCTATTGCGGGGCCCCGACATCGCCTCGGGGTTGCTTCGTCGTCGAGTCATCGGGACACCCCGCGTCTAGGCTCACGACCGTGACCTCTGACGCCCCCGGAACCACCGTCCCCGACCACCGCGGCCGCACGGGCCTGCACCTCACCGGTCGCGACCTCGACCGCAACCCGCGGGTGCGCGTCGACGACGTCCGGCTGCTCGCCGCCGGCTGGCACGTGCTGCGCGCGACGACCTTCCGCTACCGCGGCGACGACGGGGAGTGGGTCACCCAGACGCGCGAGACCTACGACCGCGGCAACGGCGCGACGATCCTGCTCTACGACGCGGCACGACGGACCGTGCTGCTGACCCGGCAGTTCCGCTACCCCGTGTACGTCAACGACCACCCCGACGGCATGCTGATCGAGACCGCGGCGGGGCTGCTCGACGACGACGATCCCGTCACCGCGATCCGCCGTGAGGCCGAGGAGGAGACGGGCGTCCGGGTCGACGAGGTCGAGCACGTGTTCGACGTCTACATGAGCCCGGGGTCGGTCACCGAGCGCCTGCACTTCTTCGCGGCGGCCTACGACGGCGCCGACCGAGAGGGCGATCGGGGCGGTCTGGCCGAAGAGGACGAGGAGATCGAGATCCTCGAATACGACATCGACGAGGCCCTGTCGATGATCCGCGACGGCTCGATCCAGGATGCCAAGACGATCATGCTGCTGCAGTGGGCGGTGCTCGACGGGCCCTTCTCCCCCGGCCGCTGACGCGCCGACGCGATCACGGTCGCGGGGCGACGTCAATCTTGGCGGAATCTGGGAGGGCCGGCTCTACAGTCGGGTCCGTCGGTGCTCCCGCTCCGGCACGGGCGGCCCGTCCCGCCCCGGACCGGAGGATCCCCGCGCATGCTCACCGCCCTGAACCCCTTCGACGCGGCATCCGTGCTGCAGGCCTTCGGGCCGTTCGTCCTCGCCGGGATCGCCCTGCTCGTCTTCATCGAGTCGGGGGTGCTGTTCCCCTTCCTCCCCGGCGACTCGCTCCTGGTGACCGCGGCGATCCTCAGCGGCCCCCTCGGTATCACCCCGTGGCAGGTCGCGCTCGTG
>NZ_CAJYPF010000082.1 GCF_913776565.1 uncultured Microbacterium sp.
AACTGTCCATCGACGTGCGCGGAACCCGCATCCCCGCGACCGTCACCGCCCTCCCCTTCTATCGGAGAAACGCATGACCGACCTCACCGCCCTCAGCTACACCTCCGAGCACGAGTGGATCGCCCTGGAGGGCGACATCGCGACCGTGGGGATCACCGATTTCGCCGCCGACAAGCTCGGCGACGTCGTATTCGTCGAGCTTCCGGGCGCCGACTCCGCGGTCAGCGCGGGCGACGTCTGCGGTGAGATCGAGTCGACCAAGTCGGTCGGCGAGCTCTACGCGCCGCTGTCGGGCACCGTCGTCGAGGTGAACGACGCCGTCGTCGACGACCCCTCCCTGGTCAACGCCGAGCCGTTCGCCGGCGGGTGGCTCATCAAGATCCGCGTCGAGGGCGAGCTCCCCGCCGACCTGCTCGACCGCGCCGCCTACGAGGACCTCACCGCATGAGCACGCTTCTTCCTTCCCGCACGGATGCCGGCACTCCGGCCGCCTTCACCGACCGCCACATCGGGATCGGCGCCGACGCGCAGGCGCACATGCTCGAGGTTGTCGGGTACGACAGCGTCGAGGCGCTCGTCGAGACCGCCGTCCCGGCATCCATCCATGTCCAGCCTCGCGAGACCAGCGCCATCCCCACCGCGGCGACCGAGGCCGAGGCGCTCGCCGAGCTGCGCGAGCTCGCGACGGCGAACCGCTCGGCCCGCCCGATGATCGGCCTCGGCTACTACGACACGTTCACCCCCTCGGTGATCGCGCGCAACGTCCTCGAGAACCCCTCCTGGTACACGGCGTACACGCCGTACCAGCCCGAGATCTCCCAGGGCCGGCTCGAGGCGCTCATCAACTTCCAGACGATGGTGACCGACCTCACGGGTCTGGCCACGGCGAACGCCTCGATGCTGGACGAGTCCACCGCCGTGGTCGAGGGCATGCTCGTCGCCCGCCGCGCCTCGAAGGCGAAGACCGACGTCTTCCTCGTCGACGTCGACGCGCTGCCCCAGACCAAGGCGCTGCTGCACCACCGCGCGGCGGCGGTCGGCACCCGCATCGTCGAGACGTCGTTCGAGGGCGAGGTGCCCGAAGCGTTCGGCGCGTTCGTGCAGTACCCCGGCGCGACCGGTCGCGTGTGGGACTTCTCGGCCGTCGCCGAGGCCGTGCACGCGAACGGCGGTCTCGTCGTGGCCGCCGCCGACCTGCTCGCGCTCACGCTGCTGCGCTCGCCCGGTGCCCTCGGCGCCGACGTCGCGGTCGGCACCACCCAGCGCTTCGGCGTGCCGCTCGGCTTCGGCGGACCGCACGCCGGGTACATGGCCGTACGCGCGGGCCTCGAGCGTCAGCTGCCCGGGCGCCTGGTCGGAGTGTCCCAGGATGCCGCGGGTGCCCCCGCCTACCGCCTGTCGCTGCAGACGCGCGAGCAGCACATCCGCCGCGAGAAAGCGACGTCGAACATCTGCACCGCCCAGGTGCTGCTGGCCGTCATGGCCGCGATGTACGCGGTGTACCACGGGCCCGACGGACTGCGGGCGATCGCGACGCAGGTCGCGCGCAGGGCCGACTCCCTGGCATCCGCTCTGCGTTCCTCCGACCTCGACCTCGTCTCGGACGCGTTCTTCGACACCGTGCGCGTGCACGTGCCGGGCCGTGCGCAGGACGTGGTCGACCGCGCCCGCGCCCGCGGGTACCAGCTGCTGTGGATCGACGACGCGACCGTGGGCGTCTCGGTGGACGAGACGACGACGGATGCCGACCTCGCGGCCGTCCTGGACGCGTTCGGTCTCGCGGGCTTCGGCTCCGGCGCCTTCGGCGCGGCGGCGATCGACCTTCCCGAGGGCGAGGCCATGCGCGGCGTCGACGGCGCACTGCACCGCGACGACGACTACCTCACGCACCCCGTCTTCCACGCGCACCGCAGCGAGACGGCGATGATGCGGTACCTCAAGACGCTCGCCGACCGTGACTACGCGCTCGACCGCGGCATGATCCCGCTGGGCTCGTGCACGATGAAGCTCAACGCCGCGACCGAGATGGCGGCGGTGTCGTGGCCGGAGTTCTCGCGCGTGCACCCCTTCGCCCCCGAGGCCGACGTGCGCGGCTACCTCGAGATGATCGAGCAGCTCGAACGGTGGCTCGCGGAGGTCACGGGCTACGACGCCGTCTCGCTGCAGCCGAACGCCGGATCGCAGGGCGAGCTCGCGGGTCTGCTCGCGATTCGCGGCTACCACCTCGCGAACGGCGACACCGAGCGCACCGTCTGCCTCATCCCGTCGTCGGCCCACGGCACGAACGCCGCGTCGGCGATCCTCGCGGGCATGAAGGTCGTCGTCGTCGCGTGCGACGAGGCCGGCAACGTCGACCTGGGCGACCTGCGCGCGAAGATCGCGCAGCACGCGGCCGAGCTGTCGGCGCTGATGATCACGTACCCCTCGACGCACGGGGTGTACGAGCACGACGTGCTCGACATCACGCGGGCCGTGCACGACGCTGGTGGACAGGTGTACGTCGACGGCGCCAACCTCAACGCCCTGCTCGGTTTCGCGCGCTTCGGCGACCTCGGCGGAGACGTCTCGCACCTCAACCTGCACAAGACGTTCGCGATCCCGCATGGCGGCGGCGGTCCCGGCGTGGGCCCGGTCGCCGCGAAGGCGCACCTGGCACCGTTCCTTCCCTCGCACCCGTTCTCGCAGCGTGCCGAGCACGCGGGAGGCGTGTTCGACGGCGGACCGGTGTCGGCGGCCCCGCACGGCTCCGCGGGCATCCTGCCGATCTCGTGGGCGTACGTGCGCATGATGGGCGCCGAGGGTCTGCGTCAGGCCACCGCGGCGGCGGTGCTCTCGGCCAACTACATCGCCGCGCGCCTGCGCGAGCACTATCCGGTGCTGTACGCCGGCGAGGGCGGTCTCGTCGCGCACGAGTGCATCCTCGACCTGCGTCCGCTCAAGGAGCAGACCGGCGTCACCGTCGATGACGTGGCCAAGCGCCTCATCGACTACGGATTCCACGCGCCGACCATGTCGTTCCCGGTCGCCGGCACCCTGATGGTCGAGCCGACCGAGAGCGAGGACCTCGCCGAGCTCGATCGATTCGTGGATGCCATGATCGCGATCAAGCACGAGGCCCTCGCCGTCGCCGCGGGCGAATGGCCGGCGGACGACAATCCGCTCGTGAACGCCCCGCACACCGCCGAGACGGTGGTCGTGGGGGAGTGGGCGCACCCGTACTCGCGCGAGACCGCGGTCTACCCCGTGCGCTCGCTCATCCGCGGGAAGTACTGGCCGCCCGTCCGCCGCATCGACCAGGCCTACGGCGACCGCAACCTGGTCTGCTCGTGCCCTCCGCCGGAGGCGTTCGCCTGAGCCGCACCCCGGGGCCGCGCGGTGCGCGGCCCCGGTCCGTCCGTCGCGCCCGCGTCCTGCGCCCCGGTTGCCGCGAGACTGCGCGCTGCTGACTTCTCGGTTGCAGGATGTCGCCGAGTTGTCAGCCACGTGCAGTCTCGCGAGGTGCACGGAGGCTCGGCCGGGCTGACGGACTCGGGCGCGGTAGGTCGGGCCGCGAGGCGCCGACTTGCCGCGAGACTGCACGCTGCTGACTTCTCGGTGTCAGAATGTCGCCGAGTTGTCAGCTACGTGCAGTCTCGCCGTGCACACCAACGCGCGCCCGCGCGCACCCGCACCCGCGCACGCGTACGGCGCCCGCGTCGACCGGCCAGGCCGGTGGGCAGAACCTCCGCGCGACTACCGCGGGCGCGGGGGACGAAGAGCGGCGGCGAGGCTGTGGAGGTTCGCTGTGTCGGGGCTGGCGACGACCGGGAGCCCCGCGCCGCTGAGCATGCCGATGAGGGAGTTCGGATCGGTCAGGTCGTCCCACCCCCAGTGCAGCACGGCCCGCGCGCCGGCCGCGCGCAGTCGTCGATCGCGGTCCTCGCGTTTCTTCATCGCGACGCGCGGGTCCCCGAACCGGCCGTCGTACTTCAGCAGGCCGTCCGCCTCGCCCGCGATTCGCAGCTGCGGCCACCACAGGTCGACACGGTCTCCGCCCCCGGCCGGCGATCCGAACCAGACCTGCCGCTCCGGTTCGGCGAAGCCCGCCCATTCCGTGACAGCACGGCTCAGTGATTCGAGCGGCGATTCCGCGGCCGGGTCCACACGATGAAGAGCCCACCGCGCCCGCCGACGACCTCGAGCGGACGCGCGTTCCTCGTTCAGCGTCACGAGGGTCAGAGCGGTACAGCGTTCATCGACGCGTGCGGCCGCGTCGGCGACGGCCAGGGCGATCGCGGGATGCCGAGTCCTGGCCACGTCGATGCACGTGTCGGCGACGGAGGTCAGACGGATGCCGTCGACCTCCTCGATCACGCGGTCCGGGTGGGCGCTGGTGTGCACGCGCACCCCGCCCGCGCTCCGGGCCGTCGCGCTCGCCGACCCGAGAACGTGGATGTCGTACGCCGCGCCGAGCACGGGGAGGCCGTGCAGCGCCGCCGCGGATTCGAGGCAGAGCACGTCGTCGGGGGCGTTCAGCAGATGCGCCCGAACGCGCGCGAGGTACTGCTGCCACGGCGGGAGCGTCTGCCACGCGTCACGCGACGCATAGACACCCCGTGTCACCTGGATGATCTCGCCACGGCGCACGCTCCTCGTGGAGTGCGTCACCGCGGCGGCGGGCATCAGCGGGAGGGGCGTGTCGACCGTTCGTCGGAGCACCGTCATCGTTCGACTGTGCCGTCCGCGATCGCCCGGGTTCGACGGCATCCGTCGATCCGTGGACAGCTCCCGCCCGCGACCGTCGGTGGAGGAACCGCAACACCGGCGCCGAGACGGCATCCGGCTGACGACTCGGTTGCAGGATGTCGCCGAGTTGTCAGCCGCGTGCAGTCTCGCGGCCCACGACGACGCGCGCTGCACGCCGGCGGCGGCCCGCGCC
>NZ_CAJYPF010000083.1 GCF_913776565.1 uncultured Microbacterium sp.
GGATGCCGTGCGCCTGGGCGTCTCGCGACCCGGAGCGGCGTCGCGCGAGGGCGGCGGCGGTGCCGAGGGCGAGCGGAGGGCGGATGCCGCGGCATCCGCCTCTTCCGACAGCAGCGCGTCGAGTCGGTCGATGCGGCCGCGCCACAGGTCTTCGTACGAGCGGAGCAGTTGCTGCGCCCGGTCCAGGGCGGCGGGGTCGGCACGCACGAGCCTGACCCTCCCCTCCGCGCGCTTGGTGATCAGCCGCGCCTCGGCGAGCACGGTGATGTGCTTCGACACCGCCGCGAATGACATCGCGTAGGCCGCCGCGAGCTGGGTCACCGACTGCTCGGCGACCAGCGTGCGCCGCACGATGTCGCGGCGCGTGGCATCGGCGAGGGCGTGGAACACCCGGTCGATGTCGGCGTCGCTCTGTTGTTCAACCATTTGGTTGCACGTTAGCGGTGATCGATCCGGGGGGCAAGAGGTAGGCGACCGTGCACCATGGCTCCGCCTTCAGGGGTCGCCCGAGCGAATCCGCTAATCGAAGGACAATCCTGCCGCAAGACCGCCCTCGGATACCCCCACGGGGTATACGCTCACCGGGTCGGCACGAGAGGAGGACCCATGGGGGACCAGGGCCTGAGGGGACAGCACGACTCGATGCACTCTGCACCCGGAGACCACGCGGAGCACGCGAATCACCAGGACCATGCCGCCCACACCGGACACAGTGACCACCGCGGCCACGCCGGACACGGCGGCCACGCCGGACACGGCGATCACGTCGCCGCTTTCCGAGGACTGTTCTGGATCATGCTCGTGCTGGCTGTGCCGGTCGTCGCGTTCTCGCCGATGTTCGCGATGCTGCTGGGCTATCCGCTGCCGGATGCCGCGTGGCTCGGGTGGATCTCGCCGGTCCTGGGCACCGTGATGTACGTCTGGGGCGGATCGCCGTTCCTGACCGGCGCCGTGTCGGAGGTGCGCTCCCGCGCGCCGGGCATGATGCTGCTCATCGCGCTGGCCATCACCGTGGCCTTCCTCGCATCGTGGGGGGCGAGTCTCGGCATCCTGGATCATGAACTCGACTTCTGGTGGGAGCTCGCGCTGCTCATCGTGATCATGCTGCTCGGGCACTGGATCGAGATGCGATCGCTCGCTCAGACCACCTCGGCGCTCGACTCGCTCGCCGCGCTCCTTCCCGACGAGGCCGAGCGCGTCGAGGGCGATTCCACGGTCACCGTGCCGCCGTCGGAGTTGCGCGTCGACGACGTCGTCGTGGTGCGGCCGGGGGCGCGGGTGCCCGCCGACGGACAAATCGTCCAGGGCGCGGCGAGCATGGACGAGTCGATGATCACGGGCGAATCGCGCCCGGTCCGTCGTGTCGAGGGCGATGCCGTCGTTGCGGGCACGGTGGCCACCGACTCGGGCGTGCGAGTCCGCATCACGGCGGTCGGTGACGACACCGCCCTCGCCGGCATCCAGAAGCTCGTGTCGGATGCGCAGAACTCGTCGTCGCGCGCGCAGCGCATCGCCGATCGTGCGGCCGCGTGGCTGTTCTGGTTCGCGCTCGGCTCCGCCGTCATCACGGCGGTGGCCTGGACGCTCATCGGCCTGCCCGATGAAGCGGTGGTGCGCACGATCACCGTGCTCGTCATCGCGTGCCCTCACGCGCTCGGCCTCGCCATCCCGCTCGTGGTCTCGATCGCGACGGAGCGGGCCGCGCGCGCCGGTGTGCTCGTGAAGGACCGTCTTGCCCTGGAGAGCATGCGGTCCGTCGACACCGTGCTGTTCGACAAGACCGGAACGCTCACCGCAGGCGCCCCCGCGGTGACGGCCGTCGCCCCCACCGCCGACGCCGACGCGGACCGCGTGCTCGCGTGGGCCGCCGCGGCGGAATCCGATTCCGAGCACCCGCTGGCTCGGGCGATCGTCGCCGCCGCGGAGGCCAAGGCGCTCACGGTGCCGCGCGCCGACGATTTCTCGTCGGCTCCCGCCGTCGGCGTGCGCGCTCGGGTCGAGGGCAGAGTCGTCGAAGTCGGCGGGCCGCACCTGCTCGAGGAGAAGGGGCTCGACGAGATCGATGCGGCGCACGCGTGGCGCGATGAGGGGGCGATCATCCTGCACGTCGTGGTCGACGGTGCGGTCGCCGGAGCCCTGCGGCTCGCCGACGAGGTGCGCCCCGAGTCGATCCGCGCCGTGCGGTCGCTGCGCGAGCGGGGCGTGGAGGTCGTGATGATCACGGGCGACGCCGAGGCCGTCGCCGCGTCCGTGGCCGAGGCCGTCGGGATCGACCGGTACTTCGCGGGCGTGCGCCCCGAGGACAAGTCGTCGAAGGTCGAGCAGCTGCAGAGCGAGGGCAGGACGGTGGCGATGGTCGGCGACGGCGTCAACGACGCCCCGGCTCTCGCGCAGGCCGACGTGGGCATCGCGATCGGGGCGGGGACCGACGTGGCGATCGCCTCCGCCGGGGTGATCCTGGCGCACGACGACCCCCGAGCCGTCCTGTCCGCGATCGACCTGTCACGTGCCGCCTACCGCAAGATGACGCAGAACCTGTGGTGGGCCGCGGGCTACAACCTGCTCTCGGTGCCGCTGGCGGCGGGCGTGCTCGCCCCCATCGGATTCGTGCTGCCGATGTCGATCGGGGCGATCCTGATGTCGCTATCGACCATCGTCGTCGCCGTCAACGCTCAGCTGCTCCGGCGCCTCGACCTGCGGCCGGCGGACGACCCCGAGCGCTGAGCCACCGCCTAGCCTGAGAGAGAAGGACGACGATGCTCGCAGGGACATCGGTGCTGCGCGACGCCCAGACGCGGCAACCGGCGCTCGTCGCGGTCCTGGCGATGGTCGCGGCTGCGCTCATCGTCGGCCTGCTCGGGATGCACGTCCTCAACGACCGGGCCACGATGACCGGTCATCACGGCACCGCCGCGATCGCCGCCCCGGCGGAGTCGGATCATATCCACCCGGTCGACACGAACCTGGCAATGATGAGCGCACAGGCGACGGATGCCGCGGATCCGGTCTGCGAGGACTGCGGCGGCGACCACGCCATGTCCGAGATGGGCTGCATCCTCGCGCTCGTGGTGGCGGCCCTCCTCGTCTTCGCGGCGGCGTCGGCGCTCCGCCGGCTCGCCCTGCGCGATCTCCTGACTCTCGAGGACATACGACGCAGCGCGCGTCAGGCCCCCGGCCGACCCCCCTCGCTGATCTCCCTCTGCGTCTGTCGGACGTGAGCTGCGCGCGACAGCGCGCGACCCCTCACCCCAACAGCGCCCGCACCCGGGCGAACGACAAGGAGAAATCAATGAAGACCCGATTCGCGGCTGCGGCCGCTCTTCCCCTGGCCGCCATTCTCGCCCTCGCAGGATGCTCCGGCACGAGCGGATCCGGATCGATGCCCGGCATGGATCACGGCTCCGGCCCGATGGCGACGGCCACCACGGCCGCCGACGCATCGGAGACCGACATCATGTTCGTCACGATGATGATCCCGCACCACGAGCAGGCCATCGAGATGTCGGACACCCTGCTCGGCAAGACGGGTGTCGACGACCGCGTCACCGCCCTCGCCGAGCAGATCAAGGCCGCCCAAGGCCCCGAGATCGAGACGATGGAGGGGTGGCTCTCGGACTGGGGCGTGTCGATGAGCGGGGGCATGAGCGGCATGGATCACGGCGGAATGATGTCGAAGTCCGACATGCAGGAGCTCGCGGATGCCGAGGGCGGCGACGCGGCCCGTCTGTACCTCGAGCAGATGATCGAGCACCACGAGGGTGCCGTCGACATGGCCCAGGACGAGATCGACGACGGACAGAACAGCGAGGTCGTCGACCTGGCCCGCTCGATCGTCGACAGCCAGACGGCCGAGACCGCCACGATGAAAGACCTGCTCGCCTCCCTGTGAGCAGCGGCGGGGCCGGAGCATCGCGGCGCTCCGGTCCCGCTCCCCCGCTCAGGCGAGCGTGAGGAACAGCTTCTCGAGTTCCTCGACCGTGAGCCGGCCGGGGGCTTCGTCTTCGGCATCCGGACCATCCGGATCCACGATGCACTGCTTCATCGCGGTCGAGATGATCGCGAAGCCCGCGCGGTCGATCGCGCTGCTGACCGCGGCGAGCTGCGTGACGACGTCGCGGCAGTCGCCGCCGCCCTCGACGGCCGCGATCACGGCGGCGAGCTGACCCTGCGCGCGGCGGAGTCGGTTGGCGACCTTCTTCACGGCCTGGGGGTCGTGCAGACTGCGGTCACTCATGCGTCTCTCCTCTGTCGGGCGTCGGCGCGGTCGCCTCTCGGCCGGCCAGCCAGGTGCGGTATCCGCCGTCGAGGTTACGCACGTCGTGGCCGAGTTGCGTCAGCAGCCGCGCGGCCGTGTGCCCGCGCTGCCCGACCTGGCAGTGCACGATCACCGGGCCGTCGGGGATCTCGTCGTGGCGGGCACGGAGTTCGTCGAGCGGCAGGTTGACGGCCCCCGGGATGGCGCCCGCGGCGTGCTCGGCGGCGGTGCGCACGTCGATGAGCGTCGCACCGTCGGCGAGTGCCGCGGGCAGCTCGTGCCACTGCATGGCATCCGTCGTCCCCTCGGCGAGATTCTGGGCGACGTAGCCGATCATGTTGACCGGATCCTTCGCCGACCCGTACTGCGGTGCGTAAGCGAGTTCGACCTGCGAGAGAGCGGATGCCGTGAGCCCGGCCGCCATCGCCACCGCGATCACGTCGATGCGCTTGTCTACGCCGTCGCCGCCGACGATCTGCGCCCCGAGGATGCGGTCCGACGCGGGGTCGACGAGCAGCTTCATCGCCATCGTCTGCGCCCCCGGGTAGTAGGTCGCGTGGGAGGCGGGGTGGGTGTGGATGACACGGTGGGCCCGGCCTTCGGCGCGGAGACGTCGCTCGCTCGACCCGACGAAGGCGATCGTCGTGCCGAACAGTCCGAGCACGGCGGTGCCGAGCGCGGGGCGCGCCTCGGAGGGGTCGAGGCCCGCGATGTCATCGGCGATGGCGCGGCCGTGCCGGTTGGCGAGTCCCGCCATCGTGACCAGGGTCGGCTCACCATCGAGGTGATCGCGCTTCTCGACACCGTCGCCGGCGGCCCAGACATGCGGGACAGAGGTGCGCTGGCGCCCGTCGACCGAGATACCTCCCGACGGCCCCACCTCGATGCCGGCGAGGGCCGCGAGCCCGCGGTCTGGCCGCACACCGCTCGCCTCGACGACGAGCACGGCCTCGAGCGCGGTCCCGTCATCGAGCCGCACGGTGCCCGCTTCGGCGCCGACGATCGTCGCACCGAGCCGCACGTCGACGCCCGCCTCGCGCAGCACCGCGAGAAGAGGGGCCGCCATCTCGGGATCCAGGGGCGACAGCACCTGACGGCCGCGGCTCACCAGCGTCACGTGCGCCCCACGCGCGACGAGGTTCTCGACCGCTTCGAGGCCGATGAACCCCGCCCCCGCCACGACGACCCGTGGCGCGGGGCCGGCACCCTCGAGCACCTCGACCACCCGGTCCACGTCTTGCACGCTGCGCAGCGTGTGGGTGGGGACTCCGCTCGCGGAGGGCCCCGGAGCGGCCGCCGCCCCGGTGGCGATGACGAGGTCGTCGTAGGCCTCGACGGACTCGGTGCCCGCAGCCACGTCGCGCACGGTCACCGTTCGCGCAGCCGTGTCGATGGACATCACCTCGTGACCCACACGCACGTCGAGGGCGAAGCGGGCGGCGAGCGACTCCGGCGTCTGCAGGAGCAGCGACGACCGATCCGCGATCACGCCGCCCACGTGATACGGCAGCCCGCAGTTCGCGA
>NZ_CAJYPF010000084.1 GCF_913776565.1 uncultured Microbacterium sp.
TCGAGACGGCGTCGGGCGCGTGATGGATCGTCGAGAACCACGACAGGATGCCACCGAGCCCGCCGGCGGCCTGCTCGAGGTCGTCGATGGTGCCGACGTCGAAGCGGATGCCGGGATGCGTCGCTCGCGCGTGCTCCACGAAGCGCGGTGCGAGGTCGACGCCGCGCACGTCGAGTCCCGAGCCGGCGAGATGCGCCGTCCAGTGGCCGGGACCGCAGCCCGCGTCGAGCACCGGGCCCGTGAGCCCCGCGGCCCACGCGTCGACGATCGCGCGGTCCACCGGGTGCACGGCATCCATCGATCCGAGCGCAGCGATGTATTCCTCGGCGCGGGTGTCGTAGGCGTTCACGGGGTGGGTCGCGGCGCCGCCTCGCCGTCGATGTGATCGAGCCAGTCGCGGACGGCCGCCCCCGTCAGCTCGGGGCGTTCGAGGTGCACGTTGTGGCCCGCGCCGTCGACCACGACGAAGCTGCCGCGTGGATAGTGCGCCCGCAGGGCGAGACCGTCCTCGTAGCCGACGACGTCATCCTGGCGGCCGAACAGGTGCAGCGCGGGCGCGGTGAACGGGTCCGGGTGGGTGCGCTCCGGGAGGTCGTCGAGCGCGTAGTCCTCTGCGATCCGGTCCATCACGGCGTCCTCGGCGTCGCGCAGTCCGGGGAGGACGAAGCGGCGGAACGCGTCGAGGGACGCGGCATCCTGGATCACGCTCTGCTCGGCGAAGGCGTCTCGATCCGCACCGGCCCGTTCCAGAGTGACGGGGTCGCTGAACAGCACGGTCCGCGGAGGAAGCGTGCGCGCCCCGTGGTCGGCCTCGACGACCCCGGCGAGCGTCGCCACGCCGAGAGCCTGTTCGCGACGCTCGTGGGCGACGAAGCGGGCCAGCATCCCACCGAAGGAGTTGCCGATGACGGCGAACGGCTCGTCCTTCAGATGCTCGTCGATCTCGGCGAGCACACCGGCAGCGACCTCCCGCGCGCTCGATGCCGTCGCTGTTGCGCCGGGGGCCCACGGCAGGTCGATGTAGATCCGTCGCCACGGCATCCCGCTCGTCATCTGCTCGAGGGGGAGCATGATGCGGTGGTCGACACCGAAGCCGTGAAGGGCGATCAGGGGACGACCGGCGCCGGTCTCGAGAGCGATCACTCCTCGAGGCTACGACGTCGATCCGTCCCCCTGTCGGGTGACCCGCGCCGCGGGGTCGGTGCGGAGGGGGTGAGGTCCCCCGGCGGTTCGACGCGCCACCACGACACGGCAGGGGGTGGGGCATTTCGTCCCGCGACCGCGAGAACTCACGCCGGTGACATTTGAAACCATCCGCCGTCCGTCAGGTGATTCAGCCCCGAGACGAAGGACGCCTCGTCGGAAAGCAGCCAGGCGATCGTCTGCGCGATCTCCAGAGGCTCGCCCATCCGGCCGCCGGGCTGACCCGCGGCGTACAGGGCACGCACATCGTCGGGCAGGGCTTTGACCGCGGGTGTGTCGATGAGTCCGGGTGCGACCGAGTTCACGCGGATGCCGTCCTTGGCGTATTCCAGCGCTCCCTGTCGCGTCATCTGAATGACGCCGGCCTTCGCGATGCCGTAGGCGGGCTGTCCGACCGTCGCCCTCATCCCTGCGCCGGACGCGACGTTCACGATCGCGCCGCCGTCGCGGCTCAAGAAATAGTCGATCTCGGCGGCCATGCAGTGCCACATGCCCTTGAGGTCGATGTTCATGATGAGGTCCCAGGTGCTCTCAGCCATGTCGTGTAGACGGGAAGGCGTCTGGCCGATGCCCGCGACGTTGGCTGCGAGGTGCAGGTCGCCCCAGGTTTCGATCGCGTGATGCACCATCTTCCGTGCGTCGTCTCGGCTCGACACATCGACGTGAAGGTATCGCGCCGATCCACCCGAGCTCTCGATGTCGCTCACGACGCGAGCTCCCGCGGCATCCGACACATCGGCGACCAGGACGCGTGCCCCTCTCGCGGCGAGCAGTTTCGCGGTCGCCTCGCCGATTCCGGAGGCCCCGCCCGTCACGATCGCGACTTTGCCATCGAATGACATGAAATTTCCTTTCCTTTGGAAACTATTCCAAGCACACAGTACGCCGAGTACCGTGGATGTGTGCGGGCGAATCTCGAGGATGCCGGCGATCTCGGGTATCGGAATCCGATCGCCCTTCCCTTGGCGACACTCGTGGAGCTGTGGAGCGCGGCCGAGTTCAGGTCGCGTCTGAGCAACGACGCGCTGCAGGGTCTGAGCGGTGCGCATGGCCGAGTCCTCTGGGAGCTCGGGTTTCGTGGCGCGACGCGTCCCGGACTCCTCGCGCGAGCGATCGGCGTCGGAGCTCCGAGCATCACCAAGGCGGCCGCACAGCTGTCAGACCGCGGGTTCGTCGAGGTGATACCCGACCCCGCCGATGCCCGGGCGATCCTGCTTCGCCTGACAGGTGAGGGCAGGCGCGTCACCCGTGAGCTCTACCGAGTCGGGGACGACCTCATCTCGCACCTGACGGCGGACTGGACCGAGGCTGATGCGAACCACGCCGCGAGGCTCCTCACGCGTCTCGTGACCGCGGCGCGTCAGCTGGGCGACCAGGAGTCGCGGTAGGCGTCCACGCTGGGGGATTGAGGCGCCGCGAGGCGCGCGCCGGTCATGCGCAACGTCACCGTCGACGCCCACCGTGCGCACCCTCGGGAGCGCATCCTCCACGACGCGCGGCGCGGGGTGCGCGCCCGTATCGAGGGGAGTGACCGCGAGCGGCTACGCGCTCAGAATGGACCCATGCAGGTCCGCTTCGCACGTCACACCGACCGCCTCGACGAGATCGTGCGCTTCTATCGCGACGACCTGGGCCTGCCGGTGCGGGGGGAGTTCCGCGATCACGCCGGGTACTACGGGGTCTTCTTCGACCTGCCCGGGACCGGGGCGCATCTCGAGTTCACGTCGGGCGCGGGCCAGGCCGCTCCGACACCGGACCCGGAATCCCTGCTCGTGCTCTACCTCGACGACGCCGAGCTGCAGCGCACCGCGGCTCGTCTCGCGGGCCGCGAGACCACGCCGACGAACCCGTACTGGCAGCAGAACGCCTGGGCGT
>NZ_CAJYPF010000085.1 GCF_913776565.1 uncultured Microbacterium sp.
CGCTCGCCCGTTGCGGCCCGCGCTCCCGCCGTGGCATGATTACTGAACGATCGGTCGGAAAACCTCGCAGCTGAGGACGACGACCCCGCCAGAGTCGGCGGGGGAGAGGAAGACGATGTCGGACGCGTTTCTCATCGGCGGTGTGCGCACCCCGGTCGGGCGGTACGGCGGGGTGCTGGCATCCGTCCGCCCTGACGATCTCGCCGCCCTCGTCGTCGGTCAGGCGGTGGCGCGCGCCGGTGTGCCGGGTGAGGCCGTCGACGAGGTCATTCTGGGGGCGGCCAATCAGGCGGGGGAGGATAACCGCAACGTCGCCCGGATGGCCGTGCTGCTCGCCGGGCTTCCGGATGCCATCCCCGGCCTGACGGTCAATCGCCTCTGCGCCTCGGGCATGAGCGCCGTCGCTCTCGCCGCGCAGGCGATCCGCGCCGGCGACGCCGACGTCGTGGTGGCCGGGGGCGTGGAATCGATGACGCGCGCGCCCTGGGTGCAGGCCAAGCCCGATCGTGCCTGGGCGAAACCGGGGGCCGCGTTCGACACGTCGATCGGCTGGCGCTTCACCAACCCGCGTCTCGCCGCGCGCGACAAGGCCACCTTCACCATGCCCGAGACCGCCGAAGAGGTCGCCCGCGTCGACGGTGTCTCGCGCGCCGACGCCGATGCCTTCGCGCTGCGCAGTCACGAACGGGCGATCGCGGCACAGGATGCCGGGCGGTTCCGCGACGAGATCGTGGCCGTCGAGACCGCCCGGGGTCTTGTCGACACCGACGAGGGACCGCGACGCGACACCTCGCTCGACGCGCTCGCCGGGCTCCGACCGGTCGTGAAGGGAGGCGAGGTCGTGACCGCCGGGAACTCCAGCTCGCTCAACGACGGTGCCTCCGCCATCGTCGTCGCCAGTGCCGACGCTGTCGAGCGCTACGGGCTGAGGGCGCGAGCGCGCATCGTCTCGCACGCTTCCGCGGCCCTCGCCCCCGAGGTCATGGGCCTCGGTCCCGTGCCGGCGACCGAGAAAGCGCTCGCGAAGGCCGGGCTGTCGGCATCCGATCTGGGCACCGTCGAACTCAACGAGGCCTTCGCCTCGCAGGCGCTCGCGTGCATGCGGCGCCTGGGTCTGGATCCCGACATCGTCAACGCCGACGGCGGGGCGATCGCGCTCGGACATCCGCTGGGCTCGAGCGGGTCGCGGCTGCTGGTGACGCTGCTCGGGCGGATGCAGCGCGAGGACGCCCGGTACGGACTCGCGACGATGTGCGTCGGCGTCGGCCAGGGCACGGCGATGATCGTGGAGCGCGTCGATGCCTGACGGCGGCCCCGCGGCCCCCCGCCTCCGCATCGACGACCGCGACGACCGCGTCGTCGCGACCCTCGACCGCCCCGACCGCCGCAACGCCATCGACCAGCGGATGGTCGACGAACTGCACGCCCTCTGCGCCGACCTCGAGGCCGACCCGCGCACGCTCATCGTGACCGGCGCGGGCGGGATCTTCGCCGCCGGGGCCGACATCGCCCAACTGCGCGAGCGCACCGGCGAGGACGCGCGCCGCGGCATCAACGCCGCGGTCTTCGATCGCATCCGCCACCTGCCGATGCCCGTGATCGCCGCCGTCGACGGTTTTGCTCTCGGTGGGGGCGCCGAACTCGCCTACGCCGCCGACATCCGCATCGGCACCCCGCGCGTGCGTTTCGGCAATCCCGAGCCGGGGCTCGGCATCATCGCCGCGGCCGGGGCGTCGTGGCGACTGCCCGAGATCGTCGGTCACGCCCGCGCGAGCGAGCTGCTGCTCACCGCTCGCGTGATCGACGCCGACGAGGCTCTCGCCTGGGGACTGCTCTCGAGCGTGCACGAGCCCAAGGCGCTGCTCGACGCCGCGCACGCGATCGCCGACCGCATCGCGGCGAACTCCGCCCGCGCGACGATCCTCACCAAGCGCGCCCTGCTCGCGCCCCGCGCGGAGCACCCCGCGATCGACGGCGAGCTGCAGGCCGAGCTCTTCGACAGCGCCGACAAGCGCGCCCGCATGACCGCGTTCCTCGAGAGGAAGAAGAAGTGACGCTTCCCGACACCCGCGTGAGCGCGGACGTCCGCACCGGGGATGCCGGCATCCCCACCGCCCTTCCCGCTCGCGTCGGCGTGCTCGGCGGAGGCCGCATGGGCGCCGGCATCGCGCACGCGTTCCTGCTCGCCGGGGCCCGCGTGCACGTCGTCGAGCGCGACGCCGCAGCCGCCGACGCCGCTCGCGACCGCGTCGAGACCGCCCTCTCGCGCTCCGCGCAGAAGGGCATCGAGATCCCGGATGCCGACACCCTCACCGTCGGCACCGACACGGCCGCGTTCGCCGGCGCGGGTCTCGTGATCGAGGCCGTCCCCGAGGATCGCGCGCTGAAGCTCGACGCCCTCGCGCGGATCGAGGGGGTCGTCGACGGCGCCGCGGTGGTGGCATCCAACACCTCCTCCATCTCGATCGACGCGCTCGCCGGATCGCTCGCCCGGCCCGAGAGGTTCCTCGGCCTGCACTTCTTCAACCCCGTCCCGGCATCGGCGCTGGTCGAGGTGGTGACCGGGGCGGTGACGACGCCGGAGGTCGTGGGCGCGGCGACGGCCTGGGTCCAGGCCATCGGGAAGACCGCCGTCGTCGTGCGCGATGCCCCGGGCTTCGCCTCCAGCCGCCTCGGTGTGGCCCTCGGTCTCGAGGCGATCCGCATGCTCGAGGAGGGCGTCGCGAGCGCGCACGACATCGACACGGCGATGGAGCTGGGGTACCGGCATCCGATGGGGCCGCTCCGCACGACCGACATCGTCGGACTCGACGTGCGCCTGGGCATCGCCGAAGAACTCGAGCGCGCGTTCGGTGCGCGCTTCACCCCGCCCGCGCTGCTGCGAGAGCTCGTCGCCCAGGGGCACCTGGGCCGCAAGAGCGGCCGCGGATTCTACGAATGGAGCGAACGATGACGTTTCTGCCGAGCTACGTGAACGGCGCGTGGTGGACGCCCGCCGACGATCCCGACGCGGCGATCGTGCGCGACGCCTCGACGGGGGAGGAGATCGTGCGGGTCAGCACGAAGGGCCTCGACCTCGCCGGAGCCGTCGCCTTCGCGCGCCGCGAGGGTCAGAAGAGCATCGGCGCCCTCACCTTCCCCCAGCGCGCGATGGTGCTGAAGAACCTCGCGATCGCCCTGAACGAGCGCCGCGAAGAGCTCTACGCCCTGTCGGAGCGCTCCGGTTCGACCCGGCGCGACTCGCTCAGCGACGTCGACGGCGGCATCGGCGTGCTCTTCACCTTCTCGTCGAAGGCGCGGCGCGAACTCCCCGCCGGAAAGGTCGTGCTCGACGGACCGATCGAGCCGCTGTCGAAGGACGGCTCCTTCCTCGGCCGGCACGTCTACACGCGCTTGCCCGGGGTCGCGGTGCAGATCAACGCCTTCAACTTCCCGATGTGGGGAGCGCTCGAGAAGTTCGCCCCCGCCTTCCTCGCCGGACTCCCCACGATCGTGAAGCCCGCGACCCCGACGGCGTACATCGCCGAGGCGTGGGTGCGGATGGTCGTCGAGACCGGACTGCTCCCCGAGGGCTCCCTGCAGCTGGTCAGCGGCAGCGTCCCCGGCCTGTTCGCCCTGCTCGACCTCGGCGACACGGTCGGTTTCACCGGCAGCGCCGCGACCGCCGAGCGCCTGCGCGCGCAGACCAAGCCGGGCGTGCGGTTCACGAGCGAGACGGACTCGATCAACGCCTCGATCCTCGGCCCCGACGCGGTGCCCGGCACCCCCGAGTTCGACGCGTACGTGAAGCAGCTGCTCGTCGAGATGACCACGAAGGCGGGACAGAAGTGCACCGCGATCCGCCGCGCGATCGTGCCGGCGGGAACGACGGATGCCGTGGCCCAGGCCCTCCGCGACAAGATCAGCGAGCGCGTCGTCATCGGAGACCCGCGCACCGCGGGCGTGACGATGGGTCCGGTCGTCTCGCTCGCGCAGCGCGACGAGGTGCTGCGGCAGGTGCAGGCGCTGCGCGATGCCGGCGGACGGTTCGTCGTCGGTTCGGACGAGGCGCCCGAGGGTGCGCCGGCGGAGGGCGCGTTCCTGCAGCCCATGCTGCTGTCGTTCGCGGATGCCACGACCCCGGCCGTCAACGACATCGAGGCGTTCGGACCCGTCGCCAGCATCGTCGAGTACGCCGACGTCGCGGAGGCGGCGGCCATCGTGGGGCGCGGCGGCGGCTCCCTCGTCACGAGCGTCGCCACCCACGACCCCGACGTCGCGACCGAGCTGCTCACCCGCATGGGCGCGATGAACGGCCGCGTGCTCTTCCTCGACCGCGACGACGCGCGCACCTCCACCGGACACGGCGCCCCCGTCCCGCACCTCGTGCACGGCGGACCCGGCCGCGCGGGCGGCGGCGAGGAGCTCGGCGGCATCCGGTCCGTCCTGCACTACATGCAGCGCACGGCGATCCAGGGCTCGCCGCGCATGCTGACCGCGCTGACCGGGGTGTGGCATCCGGGAGCCGAGACCGACTCCGGCGGCACGCACCCCTTCCGCAAACCGCTCTCGGAGCTGAGGATCGGGGATGCCGTCGAGTCCGCGGAGCGCGAGGTCGCCCTCGACGACATCGAGGTGTTCGCGCGCTTCACCGGAGACACGTTCTACGCGCACATGGACGAGGAGTCCGCGGCGGCCAACCCCTTCTTCCCGGGGCG
>NZ_CAJYPF010000086.1 GCF_913776565.1 uncultured Microbacterium sp.
GCCGCGGTGTCGATCATGATCATCCTCGCGGGCGTCGCGATCTTCCTGATCATCCGCGGCCTGCCCGCCATCACGGGCAACTGGACCGAGGGCGACCTCGCCGGGTACCAGAACGGTTCGTGGTCCAACTTCTGGGAGTACGTCGGCCCGCTGCTGTTCGGCAGCGTGTGGGCGGCCCTCATCGCGATGATCATCGGCACGCCGGTCGCGATCGGCATCGCGCTGTTCATCTCGCACTACGCCCCCCGCCGCATCGCCGGCGCGCTGGGCTACATCGTCGACCTGCTCGCCGCGGTGCCCTCGATCGTGTTCGGCCTGTGGGGCATCATCGTCATGCGCCCGCTGCTGCTGCCCGTCGGCGAGTTCCTCAACCAGTACCTCGGCTGGATCCCGCTCTTCCAGGGTCCGGTGTCGAGCACGGGATCGACCATGCTCACCGGTGGAGTGGTGCTCGCGGTCATGATCCTGCCCATCGTCACCTCGATCACGCGCGAGATCTTCCTGCAGACCCCGCGCCTGCACGAGGAGGCCGCCCTGGCCCTCGGCGCCACGCGCTGGGAGATGATCCGGCTGTCGGTCTTCCCCTACGCCCGCAGCGGCATGGTCTCGGCCACTCTCCTCGGCCTGGGCCGTGCCCTCGGCGAGACGATGGCGATCGCGCTCATCATCTCGCCCAGCCTCATCTACTCGGTGCTGCTGCTGACCGACGGCTACAACTCGCAGACGATCGCCGCGAACATCGCACTGAACTTCCCCATCGCGACCGACCTGCAGCGCTCGGCGCTCATCGGCACCGGTCTGATGCTGTTCGTCATCTCGCTGGCGGTCAACATGTTCGCCCGCTACATCATCGGTGCCACCGGCCCCGGTGCGAAGGGCCGCAAGAAGGGCAAGCGCTCATGACCGTCACCGCTCCCTCCGCCCCCCTCGCCCTCACCAGCGGTCAGCTGCCCCGCTTCATCGAGCCGATGCTGCTCGCGGGCGTCGCGGTCGTCGTCGCCGGCGTCCAGCTGCTCATGGGCGGGTTCAACCTGGCCACCTGGCTCATCCTCACCGCGGTCCTCTACCTGATCGCGATCGGCGTCGGCTCGTCGATCGTCGAGAATCGCCGCAAGGCCGTGGACCGCGTCGTGCGCGGCCTCGTCACCGCCGCGTTCCTGCTCGCGGTGGCCCCGCTCATCTCGACGCTGTACACCGTGGTGTCCAAGGGTCTCGCGGTGGTCAACCTGCAGTTCATCACGCAGGTCGGCGGCACGCAGTTCGACCCGAACACCCTCGAGGTCGTCGCGACCCCCGGCGCCTGGCAGGCCGTCGCGGGCACGCTCATCATCACGGGCATCGCGGCGCTCATCTCGGTGCCGATCGGCATCCTCGCCGCCGTCTACCTGGTCGAGTACGCCCAGCCCAACAACCCGCTGCGCCGTGCGATCACCTTCCTCGTCGACGTCATGACCGGCATCCCCTCGATCGTCGCGGGTCTGTTCGCGTTCTCGCTGTTCAGCCTGGTCGTCGGGCCGAAGGCGTTCAGCGGGTTCTCGGCATCCATCGCCCTGTGCGTGCTCATGATCCCGATCGTCATCCGCTCCACCGAGGAGATGCTGCGCCTGGTCCCGGCCGATCTGCGCGAGGCCTCGCTCGCCCTCGGCGTGCCCCGCTCGGCGACCATCATCAAGGTCGTCCTGCGCACGGCGGCCAGCGGGATCATCACCGGCGTGGTGCTGGCCGTGGCGCGCGTCGTCGGCGAGACGGCCCCGATCTTCATCGCGGCGAGCTTCACCGACAACTTCAACGCCAATCCGTTCGAGGGTCCGATGCAGACCCTCCCCGTCATGGCCTACACCGCGTACAGCTTCCCCGGCCAGGACATCGACGCCTCTCAGGCCCAGGCCTGGGGCGCGGCTTTCCTGCTCGTCGTCCTCGTCGTCATCTTCAACCTGATCGCCCGGATCGTGGCGGCGGTGTTCGCGCCCAAGGCGCGCTGACCTAGAAAGGCACCTCTTCGTGTCCAAGAGCATCGAGGTCCAGGACCTCAACGTCTACTACAGCGATTTCCTCGCGGTCGAGGGCGTCTCGATCGACATCGAGCCCCGTTCGGTCACCGCGTTCATCGGCCCCTCGGGCTGCGGCAAGTCCACCTTCCTGCGCACGCTCAACCGCATGCACGAGGTCATCCCCGGCGGTCACGTCAAGGGCCGCGTGCTCATCGACGGCGACGACCTGTACGGCCCCGGGGTCGACCCCGTGCTGGTGCGCCGTCACGTCGGAATGGTCTTCCAGCGCCCCAACCCGTTCCCGACGATGTCGATCCGCGAGAACGTGCTGGCCGGCGCCAAGCTCAACGACAAGCGCATGTCGAAGAGCGACGGCGATGCCCTCGTCGAGAAGTCCCTGCGGGGCGCCAACCTCTGGAACGAGGTCAAGGACCGTCTCGACAAGCCGGGCGGAGGCCTTTCGGGCGGTCAGCAGCAGCGTCTGTGCATCGCCCGCGCGATCGCGGTCTCGCCCGACGTCCTGCTCATGGACGAGCCCTGCTCGGCGCTCGACCCGATCTCGACCTTCGCGATCGAGGAGCTCATCTCGGAGCTGAAGAACGAGTACACGATCGTGATCGTGACGCACAACATGCAGCAGGCCTCGCGCGTCAGCGACAAGACGGCGTTCTTCAACATCGCCGGTACCGGCAAGCCCGGCAAGCTCATCGAGTACAACGACACCTCGGCCATCTTCACGGCGCCCGCCGTGCAGGCCACCGAGGACTACGTCTCGGGCCGCTTCGGATAAGCACCCACGGCACGAAGGCCCCGCTCCGGCGGGGCCTTCGTCGTTGCCGCGTGGGCCCCGGTCAGTCTCGCGGCGAGAGCAGGTAGGCGTTGAGCTCGTCGGTCAGCGCCCGGTCGACGGCTTTCGCGACGCCGTCGACCGCGGCGACCGGCGCGGCCAGGCGCACGCTCGACAGCAACCACGCGGCATCCGCGTCGACGAGGGTCACCGCCGGAACGGTCTCGTAGGCGGTCGCGACGCCGCGCCCCTCGAGATACGAGAAGACGCTGATCTGCGTGGTGCCGTGCAGGATGCCGGCACTGGGCGCAGGGGTGATGAACCGGTCTCCGACGCGCAGCAGCACCGTCGCGGTGGGCGCCTCGAGCACGAACCCGTCGCTCGAGACGAAGACCGCGTCGTCGGCGCCGCGCCGGTGCGCCTCGCGGATCGCCGCCATGTTCACGGCGTACGAGAGGGTCTTGGCCCCCAGCTGCAGCCACGGCGCGCGCGCCGGTACGTCGAGCGCGTACCCGCGATCGAGGGTCACGACTTCGATGCCGTCGCGTCGCGAGCGGGTGTTGTCGGGGGCGGATGCCAGGGTGATCCACGCCGTGGGGATCGGCTGGCCCTCCACTCCCCTGCTGAGCAGCAGTTTCATGACGTTCTCGCCCGCTCCCGCGTGCGCGGCGACCTGCGCGATCGCGGCTCGCCACTGCGCGAGGTGCGGCGCGGGCAGGTCGCACAGCGCGGCGGAGTGCGCGAGCCGCTCGAGATGGGGACCGACCTCTTGCGGGTGACCGTCGACCACCCCGAGCGACTCGAAGATGCCGTCGCCGCGCTGGGCGCTCAGGTCGCCGACCCGCAGGGCGGGCTCGTCGGGATCGAAGAAGCGGAACGTCGGGGCGAAGTCCTCCCGGGGATCATCGGATGCCACGGGGTCGATGAGGAGAGCGCTGCGCCAAGCCATGCTGCGAGCCTATGTCGTCGACCCGACACGCCCGGGTCTTGTCAACGGGGCCGTCCGAGGGAATGTTCGCGCGGGGCCCTTGTTACACTTCTACAGCCGGGCCGCAGTAACCCCGGGCTCCATCTTCTGCCGCTATGAGCGGCCTTGCGCCGAGAGGCGTTCTGCGGTCCGGCACTTATCTTTTCCGGGCTCTTCTCACGTCAGCGCGTCGCGCCGCCAGAGAGCCGCGGATGCCGCCAGATCCTCGGCGTAGGTCGCCAGGCGCAGAGCACGGGTCGTGAGCGCGCTGGCGCGCTCGGACTCGGTGTTCTCGTAGTCGTCGGCGAGGTGCGTCGACCCCGCCGCCTGGACGCGGCAGAAGGCGGCGGCACGATCCAGCGCGACGGCGAAGTCGCCCTCGAACAGGCCGCGCAGGATCGTATCGATGAGCTGCACGAGTTCTTCGGGCCCCGCGGGCGCGGGAGCACCCGCGACGACCGCGTCCACGGTCGCCATCTCGACCCGCCCTCGCTCGTACAGGAGGGCCGCCGTCGCGGCATCGTCGTGGATCATCAGCTGCAGCAGGTAGAGCCGCCACAGCGCACCGGGCAGGGAGCGGGCGGGTGAGCGCGACCAGAGCTCGGCGATGTCGTCGATGCCGTGGTCGTCGGTGAAGGCGACCAGTCGCTCGACGACGTCGACGCTCGGGTCGGCCCGCACGCGCGACAGCAGGGCCTGTGCCGTGCTGTGAGCGACGCGCGAGACCTCGGCGGGATCCTCGGCCGAGAAGAGTCGGTCGAAGAGTTCGGCGGGACGCCGGACCGGCTTGTGGAACTCGCGGGACGAATCGCTCATCGTTCCAGGCTAGAGCGTCGTCCCCGGCGGTCGGGCCGCAACGAGCCCGCCCCCATCGAGGGGACGGGCTCGGGCGGTGACGTCAGGCGGTGGCGACGGCGAGGACCGGCGCGCTGCTCGGGGTGCCGTCGGGCGACCCGCCGGCGGGCTCGATGGTCACGGCGATCACGTCACCCGTGTGCATCTCGCCGTCGAGCACCGCGGTCGCGTTGCCGTCGGCATCCGGAGTGAAGGTTCCGGCGGCGATGGGGGTCTGGTCCCGAACGAACCACAGCTCGTAGGTCTTGTCGGATCCGAGCGCGGGCATGCCGTCGGTCACGAGCACGCTGCGACCCGTGGACGGCGACCAGTGGGCGGTCGCGACCGTGCCATCGGGCAGGGTCGTCGACGCGGACTGCGCGTCGGGCGCCTTCTCGATCTCCTGCAGGGCGACGACCGCGGCGGGCGGCGAGAAGAGCTGACCGACAGTGACAGCACCGAAGCCGAGCACGAGCACGGCGGCGAAGGAAGCCGCCAGGGCGAACCACCGACGAGCTCCCCAGCTGCGTGCGCGTGCGGTGCCCGAGGGCACGGCGTCGCTCTTCGCGACGACGGGTGCCGGGCCGGCGGCGGCGAAGTCCTCGTCCTCGGATGAGGCGGTCAGGGATGCCGCGGGCTCTTGAGGCAGCTCGGAGATGCGGGCGAACAGCGACGCGCGCACCGACGGGGGCGGCTCGACGGGTTCGACGGCGGCGCTGATCGCGGCGACCGCGTCAGCGGCGTCGCGGACGTGGGAGTCCCAGTGGGGATTCCCCGCCAGAGCCTCCTGGTACGCGCGTTCATCAGCCTCGGATAACGCATGCAATGCGTGTCCAACGGCGAGGTCGGCGAAATCCCTCTCGTTCACTTGTCCACCCCCATTTCCACTCTCAGACGCGACAGACCGTCGCGCATCCTGGTCTTGACCGTACCGAGCGGCGCCCCGACGAGGGAAGCGATCTCGCTTTGGCTGTACCCACCGAAGTAGGCCAGCGTGAGTGCTTCTTTCTGAGCGTCGGGAAGCGTCGCGAGTGCATCGACGACGCGCCGCCCTTCCATCTTCAGTTCGACTTTCTCGGATACATCGTCATACGCGACATCAATATCCCGGAAGCCCGCGCGCACGTCCCGATCCACGCTCGACTGCGACGACCGCACGCGGTCCACCGCTCGTCGGTGCGCGATCGTGAGGACCCACGATCTTCCTTGACCCCTATTCGGAGTGAATCGCGCGGCGGATTGCCAGATCTCGAGGAAGACCTCTTGCAGCACTTCCTCGCTCTGCGAGCGGTCGACGAGCACGCGGAGGATGAGGCCGAAGGCTCGGGCCGACAGGGTGTCGTACAACTCGGCGAAGGCGGAGCGGTCGCCCGTGGCGACGCGCTGCAGGAGCGCACCCACGTGATCGATGTTCTCTGCCCCGTCGTCGGGGAGGTCGAATCCGTCGATCACCATGGCATCCATCATTCCCTACGCCGTCTGCGCTCTCCGTGTGCGTGCGCGCGCGTCGCGCGTGAGGTAGGCGAAACCGTTACAGAGGGCCGCTGCGCGCGGTCGCGGGCGCTCCGGAGCGGCTGGCAGAAAATATTCCAAAGAATATTTAGAACCCCCTGACCTGGTCTTTTCACTCGTCCGGGATGCCTTCGGGGGACTCTGGCGCAACAATCCGCAATCCGATCCCCGGGGGGTCCCGAAGACCCTGTGTAAGCCGCTCCACGGCGAACCGCCCCTCGCACCGGGGTGTCCCTGACGGGTCGCAGACGCGATCCGAACGATTTCGGAGGAATGTCATGCTCACCAACAAGAAGCCTGTCGTCGCCGGTCTCGCCCTCGTTCTGGGCTCGGCCTTCGCTCTCACCGCATGTTCGGGTGGCACCACCTCGGGCGGCACCGCTGAAGAGGCCACCACGGCCCCCTCCATGGCCGCTTCGCCCTCGATGTCGGCCTCGGCGTCGATGGACCCGGCCGCCAACCTCGTCGGCCCCGGCTGCGCCGGTTACGCCGAGCAGGTTCCCTCGGGTGCGGGTTCGGTCGCCGGTATGGCCGCTGACCCGGTCGCGGTCGCCGCGTCGAACAACCCGCTGCTCACTACGCTCACCGCTGCCGTCAGCGGCCAGCTGAACCCCAACGTGAACCTGGTCGACACGCTCAACGGCAGCGAGTTCACCGTCTTCGCGCCCGTCGACGAGGCCTTCGCCAAGATCGACTCGGCCACCATCGAGACGCTGAAGACCGACAGCGACCTGCTGACCAAGATCCTCACGTACCACGTGGTCCCCGGCCAGATCGCCCCCTCGGCGATCGACGGCACGCACACCACCGTCGAGGGCCAGGACGTCACCGTCGCCGGCTCGGGTGACTCGATCACCGTCAACGGCTCCAGCAACGTCATCTGCGGTGGCGTTCAGACCGCCAACGCGACCGTGTACCTCATCGACTCGGTGCTGATGCCCCCGATGTAATTCCTCGGAGCGTGAGCGATCACGCTTCCGACCGATCGATGACCGATCGGACCTGACGGCGAGCGCCGGACCCCAGGCGAGGGGGTCCGGCGCTCGCT
>NZ_CAJYPF010000087.1 GCF_913776565.1 uncultured Microbacterium sp.
GGCCGCTCCGCTCTCCCCTGTGGGGCGAACAAGTAATAACTTACGCCCGAACCACACCCCCGTCGAATCCACACCACACCCCGGGCGTGTCGCTCCCCCAAAACCCCGAAAACACGCGGAAAAACCACGAGGGGTCCCTCCGGGGGCACTGCACCCCGGGGAACCCCTCGACTCGCAAGTCCTGCCGCCCCTCAGGCGGACGCGGTCTCGACCGTCTTGTCGACAGGCAACGGCCAGAGTGCGTCGAGCAGCTGACGCACCCAGGCGATGAGGTTCGCGTCATCGGCATCCTGCGGAAGAGGGACGACCATGGCATCCCCTCCCGCCACCAGCTTCGCCTTCGGGTACAGACGCTGCAGGCGCACCCGCATCGATTCGGCGAGGTTCGCCGGTGCGATGCGGAGGTTCGACCCCATCGCGACGACATCGGCCAGGCCGGCCTGCGCGGCGCGTCGACGAAGACGCGCGACCGCGATGAGGCCCTCGACCTCCGCGGGCGGCTCTCCGTACCGATCGCGGAGCTCCTCGACCACCAGGTCGATGGAGTCGTCCTTCGCCGTCGCCGACGCCGCGGCCGAGAGCTTCTGGTAGGCCTCGAGTCGAAGGCGCTCGCTGTCGATGTAGAACTCGGGGAGGCGAGCGTCGACGGGGAGCTCCAGACGGAGTTCGGTGGGGCCGTCCACGTCCTCCCCGCGGAACGTCGAGACCGCCTCGCCGATCATGCGCAGATACAGGTCGAACCCGACACCCGCGATGTGGCCGGCCTGCTCGGCGCCCAGGAGGTTGCCCGCTCCGCGCAGCTCGAGGTCCTTCAAGGCCACCTGCATGCCGCTGCCCAGGTCGTTGTTGACGGCGATCGTCTCGAGGCGGTCCGCCGCGGTCTCGGACAGCGGCTTCATCTCGTCGTACAGGAAGTACGCGTACGCCCGATCGCGACCGCGGCCCACGCGTCCACGCAACTGGTGCAGCTGCGACAGTCCGTACTTGTCGGCGCGGTCGATGATGATCGTGTTCGCGTTCGAGATGTCGAGGCCCGTCTCGATGATCGTCGTCGACACCAGCACGTCGGCGCGGCGCTCCCAGAAGTCGTCGACGACCTGCTCGAGAGCGTGCTCCCCCATCTGTCCGTGCGCGACCACGATCCGCGCCTCGGGGACGAGTTCGGCCAACTGCGCCGCCACCCGCTGAATGGACGACACCCGGTTGTGCACGTAGAACACCTGACCCTCACGCAAGAGCTCGCGGCGGATCGCCGCCGCGATCTGCTTGTCGTTGCGCGGTCCCACGTACGACAGGATCGGATGCCGGTCCTCGGGGGGCGTCGCGAGCGTCGACATCTCGCGGATCCCGGTCACCGCCATCTCGAGCGTGCGCGGAATCGGCGTGGCGCTCATGGCCAGGATGTCGACGTTGGTCTTGAGCTTCTTCAGAGCATCCTTGTGCTCGACGCCGAACCGCTGCTCCTCGTCGATGATCATCAGGCCGAGGTCTTTGAAGATCACCTTCTCGGTGAGGATGCGATGGGTTCCGATCACCATGTCGACCGTGCCGTCGGTGAGACCGGCGAGCGTCGCTCTCGCCTCTTTGTCGGACTGGAAGCGCGAGAGCGGACGCACCGTCACCGGGAAACCGGCGAAGCGTTCGGCGAAGGTCTCGAGGTGCTGCTTGACCAGCAGGGTCGTCGGCACGAGCATCGCCACCTGCTTGCCGTCCTGGATCGCCTTGAAGGCGGCGCGCACGGCCACCTCGGTCTTGCCGAAGCCGACGTCGCCCGAGAGCAGACGGTCCATCGGGATCGGCTTCTCCATGTCGGCTTTGATCTCGTCGATGGTCTGCAGCTGGTCCTGCGTCTCGGCGAACGGGAAGGCCTCTTCGAGCTCTCGCTGCCAGGGCGTGTCGGGACCGAAGGCGTACCCCTTGGACGCCATGCGCGCCGAGTACAGCTTGACCAGTTCGACGGCGATGTCGCGGACGGCCTTGCGCGCGCGCCCCTTGGCCGCCGCCCAGTCGCTGCCGCCCATCTTGGACAGCGTGGGGGCTTCTCCCCCGACGTACTTGGAGAGAAGGTCGAGCTGGTCGGTGGGGACGAAGAGCTTGTCGCCCGGGTAGCCCCTCTTGGCGGGGGCGTACTCGAGGACGAGGTACTCCTTGGTCGTCTTCACGGCGTTGCGACCACCGCTGGACACCTCGCGCTGCGTCAGCTCGATGAACTTGCCGATCCCGTGCGTCGCGTGCACGACGACGTCGCCCGGCTTGAGCTGGAGCGGATCGACGACGTTGCGACGTCGCGAGGCGAGCTTCTTGACGCCCCGGTTGTCACCGCTGACCGAGCGGCCGTAGAACTCGGTCTCGGTGATCACCGCGAAACGGGCCTCGGTCAGTTCGAAGCCGCGCTCGAGCGGAGCGCACACGACGTGGGCCACACCGGGCTCGGGCGGCGTCCGCAGATCATCGACGCGCCGCGCCGCGATGCCGCGCTCGGCGAGCACGTCGCGCGCGCGATCCACCATCCCCGAACCGGATGCCGTGACCACCACCGACCACCCGTCGGCGAGGAGCGTCCCGACGTGAGCGGTGGCGCCGTCGACGTTGCCCTGGAACGAGGGGACGGGATCGGACTTGACGCGGTGCGCGGAATCGTCGCCCACCACGAGACCCTCGTCCTCGGCATCCGCCGCCCCCGAATCGAAGGCGCTGAGCTGCCACCAGACGCCGCCGCGACCGCTCGCGATCTCGTGCAGGTCGTCGAGGGTGACGAAGTCGCCGGCATCGAGGTCGACGGGGGTGTCGGCACCGGCGGTCGCCGCCGACCACGCGGCCTCGAGGAATTCGCGGTTGGTATCCCCGAGCGTGGTGGCGCGCGCGAGCGAGCGCTCGGGGTCGACGAGGGCCACCGCACTGCCGCCCGGCAGGTAGTCGACCAGGGTGACCAGATCGTCGACGAGAACCGGGATGAGGGATTCCATGCCCTCGGCGGGGATCCCCTCGGCCATCTTCTCGAGCAGCTGACGCAGGCCCGGGTAGCCGTCGCGCAACGCCCCGGCGCGCGCGCGGACCCCGGCGGTCAGCAGCAGCTCGCGACTCGGGTTGAGCGAGACCGCGGACACGTCCCCGGGCAGGGAGCGCTGATCTGCGACCGAGAAGGCGCGGATCTGATCGACCTCGTCGCCGAAGAACTCCACGCGGTAGGGGTGATCGGCCACCGGGGGGAAGACGTCGAGAATTCCGCCGCGCACCGCGAACTCCCCGCGGCGCGACACCATGTCGACCCGGTGATAGGCGAGCTCGATCAGGCGGGTCGTGACGGTCTCGAGCTCGTGCCCTCGCCCCCCGACGACGAGATCGACCGGTTCGACCTCGCCCAGACCGGGGGCGAGCGGCTGCAGGGCGCTGCGCACCGACGCCGTGACGACGAGGGGGGCCTCGCCGTCCCACGCGGCGATACGACGCAGCACGTCGAGGCGACGCCCCACCGTCTCGGGGCTGGGGCTGAGGCGCTCGTGGGGCAGGGTCTCCCACGCGGGGAAGTGCAGGACGTGCGCGCCGGGGAGGACGGCATCCAAGGCGGGTCCGAGGGACTCCGCGCGACGGCCGGTCGGGGCGATCACGAGCACGGCACCCGGATCGCCGGCCGCCCGCCGGCGTTCGACGAGGCCCGCGATGACCGGGGCGTCGAGGCCGTCGACGAGGGAGAGCGAGAGGTCGGCGGAGGCCGCGGAGGCGGCCTCGCGGTACGACTCAGCCTGCTCGAGGGCGCGCACGATCCCGGGAACTGTCACTCGGGAAAGTCTACGCGGGGCCTGTGACATCGGGTCCGGAGCACGAGGGGGTTGCGCCTTCTAGAGTGGCGACATGACTTCGCCGAGCGCTCCGAACGGGCCCGTCTTCGCCGCCCCGCACGTCGCTCCACCGGTCGGCGAGCTGCGCACCGCGCCGCCCGCGCGTCGGAATCGGCGCCCGGTCGGGACCTGGGCCCTCCTGCTGTCCATCATCGCCAGCGTGCTCGCCTCCGCCGTCGGCGGGTTCGCGGCCTACCGTGTCGCGCGGGGAGCCGCTCCGGGGCTGGCGTCGTCGACGTCGACCACCTTCGACTGGCGCATCCTGTCTCCGGTGCGCGACCTCGTGCTCGTGGGCGAAGTGTCGTTCTGGGCGGGCACCGCGATCGGGATCACGGCCCTCGTGCTGGGCATCGTCGCGATCGCGCGGCGCGCGGGCCGGGGCGCCGGCATCGCCGCCGTCGTCGTCTCCGCTCTCGGGCCGGCCGTGTTCACCCTGCTCGTCGTGGTGGCCGTCGTCACGGGGCTGGCCACGCTCGGCGAGACCGGCTTGTCCGTCTGACCGGCGCTTTCCCCGCGATACCCCGCGGATCCTCGCGGCGTCCACCCCCGGAGGCCGCGGCGGGCCGCGTGCGTACGGTGTCGGAAAGGGCGCGTCGCGTCCGCCGACCAGAGGAGCATCCCGTGAGCACAGCACCCCCGCCCCCGGAGCCGTACGGCCAGCCCGCCGCTCGTACCGAGGGCTACCCCGCGCCCGCCGGGCAGAGCGCCTACGGCGCGCCGGCGCCGTCGTCACACCCGGTGGGGTCGAAGAAGCTCGGGATCATCGCCTTCGTCGCGTCGCTGATCGCCGTCGTGGTGGGCGCGATCCTCGCCTACGTGGCCGGCCTGCAGAGCGCGGGGCTGGCGCAGTACGCGGACGGCACCGGCCAGATCGACCCTGACAACATCCCGCCCGGCGCCGGCGAGGCCGCCGCCGCGTTCGCCGGCCTGTCTCTCGCCGCGTTCGTGATCTACGGGATCTTCGGACTCTGGGGCTTCATCCAGGGCATCATCGCCGCGGTGAAGAACCGGGGACGCGGCTGGGCCATCGCCGCCATCGCGCTCGCCGTCCTGGGCGGTGTCGTCGTCGTGAGTGCGCTCGGGATCGGTGCCTCGGTCGGCATCGGCTCGACCCTCTGAACGATCGAACGGCCCCGGTCCTCGCGGATCGGGGCCGTTCGACTGTCCGCTGATCGGGACGGGAGGATGCCGGACGCTCAGGCGCGCGGGGCGTGGAACCTCTGCTGCGCGGCGACCAGCCCCTCGTCGATCAGCATCTCGACCGCGTCGGCGGCATCCGAGACGAGGATCGGCAAGGTCGTGCGCTCGGCCGCTCCGAACGGATCGAGCACCCAATCGGCGGGATCCTGACGCCCCGCCGGGCGACCGATGCCCACCCGCACGCGCGGGAAATCGGCCGTGCCCAGGGCCTTGGCGATGTCGCGCACGCCGTTGTGTCCGCCGTGTCCCCCGCCGACCTTGAGCTTGATCGTGTCGAAGGGGATGTCGAGCTCGTCATGGACGACCACGATGCGCTCGGGTTCCGTACCGTAGAAGCGCGCGAGCTGCGAGGCCGGGCCGCCCGAGACGTTCATGAAGCTGTTGGGCTTGGCCAGGACGAGCTTGGCGGCGCCGGGCCGTAGCCACGTCTCGACCACGCGCGCGTGGGCCTTGTGCGCCTTGAAGGTCTCGCGGCGGCGGGAGGCGAGCTCGTCGAGCACCATCTGCCCGACATTGTGCCGCGTCGCCTCGTACCGCGGCCCGGGGTTCCCGAGTCCCACGATCAGCCAGGTGTGCGCCATGGCATCCATCCTTCCGGATCCGGTGCGGACCCACTCCACCCGGACGGCGAATCGGATCACCCCGGAGAGAGAAAACGAGGGGGCGCGAAACGCGCCCCCTCGCCTGCTGCGGACCGTGAGGCCCGCGCGGGATCAGTTCTCGTCGCCCTCGGCGCCCTCGGCCGTCTCGGCCTCTTCGGACTGCTCCTCGGCGACCTCGGCGTCGGCCTCGGCGATCTCCTCGTCGGCGGCGATCGTGTCGAGCGGGATCGAGACACCCACGATGAGGGTCTCGGGCTCGGTCACCAGCGTCGCGCCCCGGGGCAGGGTCAGGTCGGCCGCGGTGATCTGCGTGCCGTCCTCGGCGCCCTCGACGTCGACCTCGACGTTCTGGGGGATGTGGGTGGCCTCGACCTCGAGCGACACCGACGCGGTGTCGAGCATCGCGACCGTGCCGGGGAAGGGCTCGCCGGTGAGGACGACGGGGACGTCGACGCTGACCTTCTCGCCCTTCTTGACCACGAGCAGGTCGATGTGCTCGATGATCTGACGCACGGGGTCCTTCTGCACGTCCTTCACGAGGACGAGCTGGCCCTTGCCCGCGATGTCGAGGTCGAGCAGCGCGTTGGCGCGACGGATGAGCAGCGCGACCTGATGGCCGGGCAGCGCGACGTGCTGGGGGTCGGTGCCGTGGCCGTAGATGACCGCGGGGATCTTGCCCGCGGCGCGCAGGCGGCGGGCGAAGCCCTTGCCGAAGTTCTCGCGGAGCTCCGCGACGACCTTGTTGTCTTCCGACATGATGTTCTCCTCGCGGGCTCGGGGTCCCGCAGATCGTGAGCGGACGGTATCCGCATCTGTGTGGTCTGGATTCGACTCGAACGCGAGCGCGTGAGGAAAGCCGGGAGCCTGCATCACCGCGTCGATCACGGACATCCGTGCGTGGCGACACGCACGCGGGGATGTCCCTCGCCGAAGTTCCCCGGAAGTCTACCAGCGCGACGCCCTCGTCACGACCCCGGCACCCCGGGGCGGCGGGAGCCACCCCGCAGCGACGGTAGGATCGACACGCCACACCGACCCGGAGGATCATCATGGACAGCGGCTTCTTCTCTCACGTCGTGCTCTGGGTCATCGGCGGTATCGCCACCATCGGCGGCATCGGCGCGATCGGCGCGCTGTTCTCTCTCGGTCGCAACGCCTCGTACAAGAAGCACTGATCCGCCGGGGCGACACGCACCGCCCACGCTCTCGCGCGGCATCCGGGTCGAGGGGGCCCGTCGGCGTCCTCAGACCGTCAAGGTCCGCAGCCGGAGGTCGCCGACCCTCACCTCGACGCACTGGCCGGGCCGGACCGGCGCCTGCGAGAACGGAGCGCCCATCATCACGACGTCTCCGGGGCCGAGTTCGCTCCACCCCGCCACATAGGCGAGACACTCCCGCAGCGACATCGGCAGTCGTCCCGCCGACGTGAGAGCCCGGTCGGCCCCGTCGACCACGAGCCCCAGCGGCAGGTCGTCGTCGATCGACAGAGCGGTGTCGATCACGGGACCCAGCGGGGTGTAGCCCGCCCCCGACTTCGACTCGAAGTTGCGGGGATCGGATGCCGCCCGCTCGGGGCTCGACAGATCGTCGACCGCGGTGATCCCGAGCACGAACTCGTGGGCGTTGCGCGCCGTCAGCCCCGCGGTCGGGCGGCCGATCACGACCGCCACCTCCGCCTCGGCCACGGTCGTCCCCGCGTCGCGGCGGAGCCGCACCTCGGCGTCCGGCCCGACGATCGTGCGCGGACTCTTCAGCCACGCCTGCACGGGCGACGGGTGATCGGGTCCGTTCTGCGCGATCCCGACGACCACGGTGGGCACGCAGGGCGGGAGCAGGCTCCCCCGCACCGGATCGCCGGCATCCTGCACCGGCACACCCGCCGCGAAGGCGGCGTAGGGATCGGCGATCGGGATGAGTCCCTCGTCGGCGACCCGGACGGTCCGCGGGCCGTCGGGGGTGGCGACGCGCGCGATGCGCATCAGCACCCCGCCCCGCGACGGCGGCGGGCTCCGCGACTCATCGGATCGTCCGCACGGTCACGGTCGTAGCATCCACGCCCTCGCCGGCTTCTTCGCGCGACACCTTGATCGCATCGTCGGTGCGCGTGAGGTCGCGGCGGAGGGTCTCGGGGACGAGGAAGGTCGACGCCGTCGTGATGAGCGCGAGCGTCGCCATGTAGATCGCCAGCAGCAGCCAGTTCGCCCCGCTCACCGCGATGATGTACGCGCCGAGCACACCGGCGAGGCCGCCGGCCAGAACCGCGGAGATCTCGCGCGCCATCGCGACGCCCAGGTAGCGGTGGCGGTTGCCGAAGAGTTCGGGGAGCATCGCGCACTGGGGTCCGAGCATCGAGTTGACGGCCACGCCGATGCCGATCGCGATGACGGCGATGGTGATCGGGTAGCTGCCGAGGGACATCAGCCACCAGGCCGGGAACGTGAACACGAGCATGAAGACCGCGCCCGCGCGGTAGACCGTGCGCCGCCCCATGCGGTCGGAGAGCGCCCCGGTCAGCGGCACGGAGAAGATGCCGATCAGCGAGCCGAGGGTGACGCCCCACGTCAGCAGGCTGCGGTCGGCCTGACCCCCGACCGAGGCCACGAAGAACGTCAGTGCGAGGGTGTTGAACATGTACGAGCCGCCGTTCTCGGCCATGCGCAGGCCGATGCCGACGATCACGCCCGGGAGACCGCGCGTGAAGATGTCGCGGATCGGGCGCTCGGCGATCTGCTCGTTCTTCTCGAGTTCGATGAAGGTCGGGGTCTCGCGCAGACGCATGCGGATGAAGAGCGCGAGGAGGATGAGCGCGAAGGACGACAGGAACGGCACGCGCCAGCCCCAGCTGAGCAGCTGATCCTCGGGCAGGAGGGAGATGAGGCTGAACACCACGGCGGCGAGCAGGGTTCCCGCCTGGATGCCGATGAACGGCAGCGCCGAGAAGAACCCGCGGCGCTTCACCGGGGCGTATTCGGCCATGAGCACGGTCGCTCCCGCCTGCTCCGCTCCCGCGCCGAAACCCTGGAGCAGGCGCATGATCACGAGCAGGATCGGCGCGAGGATGCCGACGGCCTCGTAGGTCGGCAGCAGTCCGATCGCGGTGGACGCCCCGCCCATGAGCAGGATCGTGATGACGAGGACCCACTTGCGGCCGAGCTTGTCGCCGAGCACCCCGAAGAACAGTCCCCCGAAGGGACGGGCGAGGAAGCCGACGCCGTACGTCGCGAAGGCGGCCACCGTGGCGAGCGCCGGGTTGTTCTGAGAGAAGAACAGGACGTTGAAGATCAGCGCCGTGGACAGCCCGTAGAGCGCGAAGTCGAAGTACTCGAGAGCGCTGCCGATGCTCGACGCGAGTGTCGCGCGGCGCAGGTTCGCGGCGTATTCGGGGTCATCCTGCGGCTGCGGCGTCGGTGTGGATGCAGTGGTCACGGCCATCTCCTTCGATCGGCTGGGTCTTTCGACAGGCCGACTGTATCAACGGAGTGGACACAGTTCAAT
>NZ_CAJYPF010000088.1 GCF_913776565.1 uncultured Microbacterium sp.
ACGCGGCGTCGAGGGCGCGCTCCAGAGCCGCGGCGGTCGCGGCACGCGCCGCCGCCGGCACCGCGGCGAGGAAGCCGCCGACGAAGGTGTCGCCCAGACCGATCGTGGTGGGGTCGGCCGTGGTCACCACGTGGGCGGGGACGCCCGCGGCGGACAGCGCGGCCTCGGCCGCGGCGACGACGTCGGAGCCGCCCGGGTGGCGTGGCATCCGAGCCGTGTCGTCGAGGTCGGCGGGCCCGCAGCCGTCGCCCAGGCGATATCGCGTGGCCGCCGTCCGCACCGCGCTCTGCAGCGCCGCGCGGTGACGCATCGCATCCGGGCCGACGGCGATCGCCCAGTACGTCGTGTGCACGACGAGAGCGCGCGCGGGGATGAGCCGCTGGACGTCAGTGAGGGCCGCGACGACGTCGTCCGGGTCGAGCAGATCGACGGGGCGGTCCAGGTACTCCTGCAGCTCGTCCTCATTCATGCCGTACACGTCGATGCGGTCGAGGAGCCTCCGACGCACCAGCGACGAGAGCTCTCGGCGGTAGAACCCGGCGTCTTCGTAGTAGACGAGGGCGTCGGCGGGCAGGTGCCCCATCGCCGCGACCAGGTCGCCCAGCCGACGCTCGAGCATCTCGGCATCCTGCATCGTGTTGAACCCCGACACCAGGAACGCCGAGGCGTGAGCGAGGGCTGCGCCCAGGTCGGCGGAGATCGCCATCTCGCGGTTGGGCGCGTCGTTGGCGAAGATGATGCGGTTGGACGAGGGTGCCGTCACCTCGGCGTCGGCCAGGCGAACGGTCGTCCCCTGCGGATACTGCACGATCAGGTGCGGATCGAGCGTGTCCCGCGTCGCCGACGACACCACCCGCATCGAGCGCGGCAGCAGCCGCCGCACGGTGTCGTCGATGCTCACCAGGTGCTGCACGGTCGGCACCCCGATCCGGTCGAGGGCGATCCCGGCCCGCACCCCCGTCCCGCCCAGGGTGATCCGGGTGTCGAAGTGCGCCGCGAAGGCCTCGACGATCTCGCTCGACAGGACGAAGCGCTCGCCTCCCCCACCCGTGACGAGGAAGGCGAGGATCGTCACGAGCAGCGCCCGCTCGTCGATGACCGGCGTCGTGGTGGTCAGTTCGTCCCGATGGATGCCGTACCCCCGCGCGAGGCCCGAGAGCACCTCGGCATCCCATCTGATCTCGTAGTCGACGGTTCCGCCGAGCCCGAGGACGAGGTCTTCTCCCATGACGCCGGTCACCGCCCGTTCAGTAGAGGTCGGCCTTGCCGGCGGCGCCGAACAGGTCGATCTTCTCGGCCGCGGTCACCTTCATCGCCGCGATGCACTCCGGCTGGATGGCATTGGGCTCGCGCAGGCGCCGGTCGGTACCGAGCACCTCGCGCATGCGGTCGTGGTAGGCCACCTTGATGTCGCTCGAGATGTTGATCTTGTTGATGCCGAGCGACACGGCGCGCGAGAGCTCGGCATCCGGGTTGCTGGATCCGCCGTGCAGCACGAGAGGGATGGCGACGGCCGCCTTGATCTGCTCGAGCAGATCGTGGCGCAGCTCGGGGTTCTTGTCGGAGGGGTAGAGCCCGTGCGAGGTGCCGATGGCGATCGCGAGGCTGTCGACGCCGGTCTGCTCGACGAAGCGCACCGCGTCATCGACGTTCGTGTAGATGATCTCGGCCGCGCCCGACTCGCCGTAGCTGTCGTTCGCGCCGATCGTGCCGAGCTCGCCCTCGACCTGCACGCCCACGGCGTGCGCCGCCTCGACGACCTTGCGCGTCAGGGCGACGTTCTGCTCGAACGGCTCCAGCGACGCGTCGATCATCACCGAGGTGAAGCCGGCCTGGATGGCCTGGACGATCTGCTCGTAGGTGCCGCCGTGGTCCCAGTGGATGGCCACGGGGACGCTCGAGCGGTGGGCACGGGCGTGCATCGCGGGGATGAGGTCGGCGGTGATGTGCGAGACCTCGTCGGGGTGGACGGCGATGATGACCGGAGCGTTCTTCTCCTCGCTGATGTCCATGATCCCGGTGAACATCGCCCAGTCGCTGATGTTGAAGGCCGGGATGGCGAAGCTGTGGGCGTTCGCCACGTCGAGGATGGACTTGCCGGTGTAGAGCACGGATTTCTCCTTGTTCGGGGTTGGGTAGGCGGGATCAGCTCTTCACCGAGCCGGCCGTGAGGCCACTGATGAAGAAGCGCTGGAAGAAGAGGAAGAGCACCAGCACCGGGATCGAGCCGAGGATGCTCATCGCCATGATCTGGTTCCACTCGTAGGAGTGCTGTCCCATGAGCAGCTGGATGCCGATCGGCACCGTGCGCATGTCGATCGTGCGCGTGAGGGTGAGCGCGAACAGGAACTCGTTCCACGCGATCATGAAGGTGTAGATGCCGACCGACACGATGCCCGGGATCGAGATCGGCACGAGGACGCGCCACAGGGCGGTGAAGGAGCCGGCCCCGTCGACGCGGACGGCCTCGTCGAGCTCCTTGGGGAGCGTGTTGAAGTAGCCGGTCATCATGATGATCGCGTAGGGCAGCGTGAACACCATGTAGGTGAAGATCAGGCCCGGGTAGGTGTTGTAGAGCCCGAGCCCGACCATCAGGCCGAAGTACGGGATGAGCAGCGTGATCGGCGGCACCGCCTGGACGCTGACGATGATGACGTTCACGATCCGCTTGCCGCGGAACTCGAAGCGGCTGAACGCGTACGCGGCCTGGATGGCGACGAGCAGCGTCAGGATCGTCACGGCCCCGGCCACGACGTAGCTGTTGATGAAGAAGCGCACCGTCTCGGGGTTGGTGAAGATCGACACGTACGCGTCGAACGAGAAGGTGTCGGTGATCAGGCGCGGCGGCAGCTCGAAGATCTGCGTGTTCGACTTGAACGAGCTCGACAGCATCCACAGCACGGGACCGGCGGCGAAGACCGCTCCGATCAGCAGGCCGATGAGCACGCCGGCCTGGGCGAGACGGCGACGCGTGCGGCTGGTCGTGCGCCGGGGCGCGGGTGCGGCCGCGGTGCGCGGCCGCGCGGGGGTGGTCAGGGCCATGTCAGTCCCTCGCCTTCTGGTGGCGGACGTAGAGCACCGCGATGATCATCGACATCGCCAGCACCAGCACCGCCGAGGTGGATGCCAGGGAGAAGTCGTACTTCGCGAACGCGAGCTTGTAGGTGAAGGTGCTGAGCATCTCGGTGACGTCGATGGGACCGCCGCCCGTGGTCAGCCAGATGAGGGCGAACTGCTGGGAGGTCCAGATGAGGTCGAGCAGCACGAGGCTGACGATGATCGGACGCAGCTGCGGGACGGTGACGTTCCAGAACCGCTGCGCGGGGCTCGCCCCGTCGACGGTGGCGGCCTCGTACAGGTCGCTCGGGATGCCCTGCAGGCCCGCGAGCAGGCTGACCATGAAGAACGGGTAGCCGGCCCAGATGTTGATGAAGGTGACCGTGCCCAGGGCCAGCTGCGGCGACGCGAGCCACTCGATGTTCGTGTTCAGCAGGAAGTTGACGATGCCGTTGGGGGCGAGCAGCATGCGCCACAGCACCGCGATGACGGCGACCGTGAACAGCCAGGGGAGCACGTAGAGGCCGCGGAAGACGGCGCGGGGCACGGTGCCGATGAGCCGGCTGTTCAGCAGCATCGCGAAGGTGAGACCCAGGACGAGGTGGGCGGCGACGCTGGTCACCGTGAAGAAGAGGGTGTTGCCCGTGGCCTTCCAGAAGCCCGGGTCGGTGAGGATCGCGACGTAGTTGTCGACGCCCACCAGGTCGGGGCTCTTGTTCAGGATGACGTTGTCCTGGAACGAGTAGCCGATGACCATGACGATCGGGACGATCATCAGGACGAACAGCAGGATCAGGGTGGGCGAGAGGAAGACGTACGCCTCGCCGGCCTTGCGGAGCTGGCGGGTGCGGCGCGAGGCGGGTCGTCCGGTGACGATCACCTCGGTGTCGGGGGGAGTGAGAGTGCGCATGGTCATGGTGTGCGGCTTTCGATGAGCGGGATGCCGCACCACCCGCGCGGGCGGTGCGGCATCCCGGACCAGGGTCGGATCAGAACTCCGACGTCCATTCGTCCTGCGACTTCTTCAGCGCGTCGCTCAGGGACTGCTGACCGTCGAGCGCGGACTGGAACTGCTCGCCGAACTGGCGCATGAGCTCCTCGGCCACGGGGAGACCGGTGAACTCGTTCGCCGGGTATCCCTTCTTGTAGATGTCGAAGGCCGTCTTGAACAGCTCGTCGTCCTCGACGAAGGTGGGCACGCTCTCGGTGTTGCCCGGGAAGGCCTTCGCCATCGTCGACAGCTCGCTGTTGACGTCCTTGCCCATGAGGAACTGCACGAGCTTGAACGCAGCGTCCTTGTGCTCGGAGTTCTCGGCCACGCCGATGCCCCACGAGGCGTAGGGGATGCCGCGTTCGCCGGAGAAGCCGTCCTCGGCCGGGATGGCCGAGATCGAGAATTTCAGGTCGGGGTTGGACTCGCGGATCAGGTTGATGTGCGCGAGCGAGTCGATCATCATGCCGACGCGGCCGTTGGTGAACTCCTCGACCTTGTCCTGCTCTTTCATGGTGAAGGATCCGGGGGCGATGACGCCGTCGTCCCAGAGCTGCTGGATGTAGTCGGTCGCCGACGAGACGTCGAAGTTGGTCAGGTCGGGCTGGCCGTCCTTCAGCATCGATCCGCCCGAGGCCCAGACCCACGACATGACGTCGTTCTGGACGCCGTTCGGGGCTTCGAGCGAGAGCGGGAGCACCCAGCCCGAGACGTCGCCGCCGAGCGCCGTGATCTTCTTCGCCGCGTCGGCGAACTCGGTGCGCGTCGAGGGCGGGGCCGAGACCCCCGCCTGCGAGAGGAGGCCGTCGTTGGTGAACATCGGGTAGACGAAGTTCACGACCGGGATCATGTAGGTGCTGCCGTCGACCTTGATCTGGCTGGCGAGCTGGCTCTCGTCGTATCCGGAGTCGCTCATGAGCTTCGACAGGTCGGCGATGACGCCCTGCTTGGCGAAGTCGCTGACCCAGGCGCCGTCGAGGCCGACGACGTCGGGCATCGTCCCCGAGGCGGCTCCGGCGAAGAGCTGCTCCTTCGTCGACGCGTAGGGTCCGCTCACCAGGTCGACCTTGATGCCGGGGTTCTCCTGCTCGAACTGGTCCATGAGACCGCGGAACTGGCCGTCGCCGAGCTCCGGCTCCCACCACTGCGCGAACTCGATCGTGACGTCCCCGTCGGCCGAGGTGGCCGAGGTGTTCGACGAGCACCCCGCCATGGCCAGGAGGGTCGTGGCCGCTGCTGCGACACCGACGAGCTTGATGGCGTTCCGACGCCGGCGCCCGCTGTTGTCCATCGTTTCTCCTCGTTGAGATCTGCCGCATTTCGCGCTGTTCTGCGCGTTCTTGCGTCTTTCAGCACGAGTATGCGCTGTCTTGCGGGGTCGGTCAAGGTTCCGATGCAGATTCGTGACAATTGCGGCATCCGAACGCAGAAAATCCGCCGAGACTACGGGCTTTCCTGCTGTTCCCTGCTGTTTTCGGATGAATTCTGCGGATTCCGTTGCCGCGCTGTGCTAGAGATGACCGCATGGACGCATCCACAGCCACGACGAAGAGGCGGTTGCCGGCCGGCCGCAAGGCGGAGCTCGCCGCGTACGTCGCCGACTCCGGGCAGGTCACCGTGGTCGACCTCGCCTCGCACTTCGGCGTCTCGATCGACACGGTGCGCCGCGACCTCGATCAGCTCGATCGCGAGGGCATCGTCGTCCGCACCCACGGCGGGGCGGTCAGCGCCATGTCCGTCCCCGGACGGGACCGCGGGCTCGACGTGCGATCGCAGATGCAGATCGCCGAGAAGGAGCGCATCGCCGCGCTCGCGGTCGACCTCGTCGAGGACGGGTCGGTGCTCATGCTCAACGCGGGGACGACCACGCTCGCCGTCGCCCGCGCGCTGCGCAACCACCGAGACCTCACGATCGCGACGAACAACCTGCGCATCCCCGCGGAGATTTCGCCGTCGGTGTTCCGCGACCTGTTCATCTTCGGGGGCGCCGTCCGCACCATCACGCAGGCGACCACGGGACCGGTGACCCTGGCGACCAACTCCCACGCCCCCGACGTCGACATCCGCGCCGACTACGCGCTCATCGCGGTCGGCGCCGTGGACGCCTCCGGGTTCTCCACGAGCAACCTGGGCGACGCGACGATGATGACCGAGATGATCCAGAAGGCCGATCGCATCGCGATCCTGGCCGACTCGACCAAGCTCGACCGTCGCCTGTTCGCCCAGATCGCCCCGCTCGAGAAGGCCGACTACCTCATCACGGACGCCCCTCCCTCCCCCGACCTGGCCGCCGCCCTCGCCGAGGCGGGGGTCACGGTGCTCACGCCCTGAGACCTCGCGCGTGTTGACGCGACGCCACGATCGGTCCACCATGACCGACATCGCCGCGTCCGTGCGGCGCGGCGGGAGGGCGTCATGCCGGGCAGCGTGCACATCGATCTCTTCAGCTCCCTCGACGGCGTCATGCAGGCGCCGGGCCGCGTGGACGAGGATCCCTCGGGGGGTTTCCCGTTCGGCGGATGGCAGGCGCGGTTCGAAGACGACGTCGTCGGCGAACGGGTGATCGCCGGCATCCGAGCGATGGATGCCCTTCTCCTCGGCCGCCGCACCTATGAGATCTTCGCGGGCTACTGGCCGCGGATCTCGGGTGCCGGCCCGGCGGGCGAGATCGCCCGCCTGTTCAACGCACTCCCCAAGTACGTGGCCTCTCGAGGCGACCGCCCCCTCGGGTGGAACAACTCGCACCTTCTCGGTCTCGACCTGGGGCGCGAGATCGTGGCTCTGCGAGGGCGGCACACCGAGGTGCACGTCGTCGGGAGCATCGATCTCGCCCGCACCCTTCTCGCCGAGCGGTGGTTCGACGTGCTGAACCTCTGGGTCTATCCGGTGGTCCTCGGTGCCGGCAAGAGACTGTTCCCGGAGACGAGCGCGCGGCACGACCTCGCGCTGCTCGAACCCCCTCGATCCGGCAGCGCCGGAGCCGTCTCCCTGCGCTACGGCCCCGCGGACGTCGATGCCTCAGCGTGCCAGGCGTGAGCCCGCCCGCGGCGACGAGGACGGTGGCGCTCGTCTCGCGGCCGCCCGAAGGGAATGAAGCCCGCGACTACCGCGGGTGAGGATGAGGACGAACTCTGATCCCCCTGACACGAGGGGAGATCGGATCCCGACTCCCGGTGGGGCGGAATGAGCGGAGGTCACCCTCGTTCCCGCCCACGCGGTTCGATCGGCCGGACCGTCCGCGTGGCGTCGGATGAGCGTGCACACCCCTCATCTGCGCCCTCGCGAAGGAGTTCCCGTGACCTCACCCACCCCCGCTCCGCCCCACCGGCGTCGGCGCCGACTCGCCCTGCCCGTCGTCCTCGCCGGAAGCATCGCCTCCCTGATCCTGGCGCTCGGACTCTCGCCCACGGTGGCGGCGTTCACGGCGTCCATCCAGAACACCGTCGACACCGCCGGCGCCGGCTCCCTCACCATGCGCGAGACCGACTCCGGGGGCACCACGATCTGCAACAGCACGGATAGCGGATCGGTCTCGACGAACTCCGCCACCTGTTCGACCATCAACAAGTACGGCGGCAACACCACGATGACGCCCGGCCAAACGGTGACGACGAGCGTCAACATCACCAACACGGGGTCGGTGAAGGCCACCTCGTTCTCGCTCACGCCCGGGGCCTGCACCCAGTCGACGAGCGCCGCCAGCCACGGCACGGCGACCGACCTGTGCGCCCAGATGACGGTCGCCATCACCTCAGGCGGTTCGACGCTGTACTCGGGAACGCTCGCGAACCTCACCGCGGCGATCGACGTGCTGAACAAGATCGGTTCGACCGGCGTCACCGCCGGGACCACGATCCCCGTGACGTTCGC
>NZ_CAJYPF010000089.1 GCF_913776565.1 uncultured Microbacterium sp.
CCGCGTTCGTGCGCAGGAAGGTGTCCATGGCCCACACCGCGAGGTCGCCGACCTCGTCGTCGAGGAACTCCCGCGTCACGAACCCGCGGTCGAGGAAGTCCTCGTCGCCCTCGTGCAGCTTCTCGTACCGGTCGACCACGGGGAAGTCGGTCTCGACGACCTCGGCGCCCGCGGCCTCGAGGTCGGCGCGCAGGTCGTTCCACAGGCTCATGACGCTCTCGCGCGTGACGATCGGCGAGGCGTTGTCCGGATCGCCGTTGATGTAGATGCGCGGCACGGCGAAGCGCCGTCCGGCCAGGGGGAGCGGCTCCAGGTCGGCGAACGATGCGGGGCGCACCTCGGACGGCTGCGGCAGGGCGATGAACGGCTGCGTGCGCCAGAGGTCGCCCTCGGTCTGCGGGTCGTCGGCGACCACGGCATCCAGCACGTGCTTCATGTCCGCGATCGAGCGGGTGTGGGGGACGACGACGTCCATCGTCGGCACGAGCGGCCAGTTGCCGCGCACCGAGATGACTCCGCGCGAGGGGGTGTAGGCGACGAGCGCGTTGTGCGAGGCCGGCGCGCGCCCCGACGACCACGTCTCCTCGCCGAGACCGAAGGCGCAGAAGCTCGCCGCCGTGGCCGTGCCCGATCCGTTGGACGAGCCCGATCCGAACGCCGAGGTGAGGTAGTCGCCGTTGTACGGGGACTCGGCGCGTCCGTGCACGCCGCGCTGCATGCCGCCGGCGGCCATGGGGGGCATCGTGGTTAGGCCGAGGAAGACCGCTCCGGCCGCTCGCAGGCGCTCGATCGCGAAGGCGTCGTCTCCGGCGATGAGGTCGCGGAACGCGGGGGATCCGGATGCCACGGGCAGACCCTCGACGCGATAGCTGTCCTTAGCGGTGAACGGGATGCCGTCGAGCGGGCCGATCGCCTCGCCGCGGGCGCGACGCCGGTCGCTCTCCCGCGCGTGCGCGAACGCGCGCGGATCGAGGACGGGGACGCTGTGCAGGCGGATCCCGGAGCGGTCGTACGCCGCGATGCGGTTGAAATAGCGGGCGACGAGCTCGACACTGGTGACGTCGCCGGCGTCGAGGGCGGAGCGCAGTCGGTCGATGTCGGCTTCGACGACGGTGAAGGCCTCGGTGGTCATGGCGAAAACCTACACCGTTTGTTTTACGGGGGCGAGAGGGAATTTCCGGCGCCGGAGTGCTCGCGCCGGTCGCGGCAACCGGTACCGCTACCGCGTCCGCGCCTGACACGATGCGGGGATGGAAGCCCCCACCGACGAGCCCGCCCTGCTCCCCGATCGTCCGCGCGTCGACGCGCGTCGGCCCGTCGCCCTCATCGTGGGCGTCGTCGCCGCGGTGCTCTTCGTGGCGCTGCGTGTGGCCGTCGACCTCGACGGCGGCGCGCCCCTGGCCTTCGACGTGTGGTGGGACGACGCGATGGCCGCCCTGGCGAACCCCGTGCTCGTCATCATCGCCTGGATCCCCGCCACGGTCGGCGGGACGATCGGCATGATCGCGATCGGCGTCTCGACGACGATCGTCTTCCTGCTCGTCAAGCGGCCGTGGGACGCGCTGAACGTCGCCTCCGCGATCGCCCTCGTCGTCCTCATCGGCGCCCCGCTCGCCGCGGTCATCGCCCGTGCGCGACCCTCCGACTCTCTCGCCGAGACCCAGGCGACGTCGTTCCCGTCCGGGCACACCGCCGTGGCGACGACGATCGCAGTGACCCTCGCGCTCATCCTGCGCCGCGGGTGGATCTGGGCCGCGGGTGTCGTCTGGGTGCTGCTGATGATGTGGAGCCGCACCTATCTGCACGCGCACTGGCTCTCGGATGTGACGGCCGGGCTGCTCGAGGGGGTTGCCGTCTCGACGCTCGTCTGGGCGCTGATCGACGTGTGGCGAGTGCGTCGCGCGCAACGGGTGGTCGGTGACGAGGGCTGAGCGTTAGCGTGCTCGGATGACTTCCGCCTCCGCCTCTGCCTCCGCCTCTGCGTCCGCCGCCGCCGACAAAGCGCAGGACTCCACCGCTTTCCGCGTCGCGGCCCGGATCGGCTACGTCGTCCTGGGCCTGCTGCACCTGCTGATCGGCGCGATCGCCGTCTCGATCGCGACCGGCGGGGGCGGCGAGAGCGCGGATCAGAGCGGAGCGGTCCAGCAGGTGGCCTCCGCTCCCGCGGGCATGCTGCTGCTGTGGGTGATCGTCATCGGCCTCGCCGCTCTCGCGGTGTGGCAGATCGCCGACGCCGTGGCGGAGCGCGACCCCGACGCGAAGAAGCGCTGGGCGCACCGCGCGAAGTACGTCGGCACCGCCGTCGCCTACGGGGCCATCGGGGTCACCGCGTTGACCGCCATGATGGGCGGGCGATCCGAGTCCGCCGACCAGTCCCGCACGATGAGTGCGCAGCTCATGGCGTCGCCGGGCGGGCTCGTCGTGCTGGTGATCATCGGCCTCGCGGTCGCGGCGATCGGCGTGGCCTTCGTCGTCCGCGGCATCACGAAGGCGTTCATGAAGAACATCTCCGCTCCCGGGGGCACCGCGGGGCGCGGCATCCGGATCTTCGGCATGGTTGGCTACATCGCCAAGGGCATCGCGATCGGCGTGGCCGGCATCCTGTTCCTCGTCGCGGCCTTCGCGCACGACCCGAACGCGGCGGGTGGGCTCGATGCGGCCCTGCGCTCCCTCGCGGGACTGCCGTTCGGGCAGTTCGTGCTGTGGCTCGTGGGCGCGGGCCTCGTCGTGTACGGCCTGTTCTGCTTCGCTCGCGCGCGCTACGCGCGGATGTGAGCTCCGCTCACTCCGTGCGCGGGCGTGCGCCGGCGATCAGCAGCGAGAGGCCCAGTTCGAAGGCCCGTGTCGCGACCGGGTCGGTCGGGTCGTGCGCGTCGAGGGCCGCGTAGGCCGCGGCGAACCGCGGCACGTCCTGCTCCTGGCCGGTCGGGTCGAAGATGACGGTCGGGCCGCTCCCGTCGAGGACGCTGCCGAGGATGAACGACTCGAAGGCCGTCAGCAGCGGGAGGATGTCGTCGCTCGTCCATCCCACGCGTTCGGCGGCGACGGCGAAGTCCTCGTACTGCGACATCAGCAGCGGTGCCGACGCGCGGTTGCCCATCAGCAGGGGGATCGCGCGCGGGTGCAGGCGGAACGCGTCGCGGTAGGAGCGCGCCCACAGCAGCAGCCCCTCCTCCCACTCCCGATCGCGCAGGAACGAGGAGTCGATTCGCGACGACACGATCGCGCGTACGTCCTCGATCAGGGCGGCGAGGTTGGGGACGTGGTTGTACAGCGACGTGGGGTGCACCTTCAGGCGATCGGCGACGCGGCGGATGCTCGCTCCCTCGCTGCCGTCGCGGTCGACGAGGGCGAGGGCGGCGCGGGCGATCGCGTCGCGCGAGAGCTTGGGCTGGGTCGGCCGGGGCACGGCGGGGCCTTTCGGTGGGGTTCGACCACGCTACGCGATGCGGCGTGTTTCGGCCGTGTAAGGCGTTCGTGACGAGTCGTCGACGCCGTCGACGATGCGCGCGAAGACGCCGTAGCGTTCTTGAAACCTACGCTGTATGTTTCTCGCAGCGCGGGATTCGAGGAGGTTTCCATGGCGGCCATCGTCTTCACGGGCGGCGCGATCCGGATCGACGGACGCTCGCCCGACGTCGACCGGCTCGTGGTCGTCGACGGCGTCATCGCCGAGCCGCGGCATCCGGTGCCCGCCGACGCCGAGCACGTCGACCTCGAGGGCGGGCTCCTGCTCCCCGCGTTCCGCGACGGTCACGCCCACCCCCTCCTGGCCGGACGCGAGCGCACGGGACCCGCGCTCCGCGACGCCGCCGACGTCGACGAGATCGTCGACCGCGTCCGCGCGTGGGCGGCCGCGTCCGACGCCGCGTGGCTCGTCGGCGGCAGCTACGACGCCACCATCGTCGAGGGCGGCCTGTTCGACGCCCGCTGGCTGGATGCGGCGACCCCCGACCGCCCCGTCGTTCTGCACGCGTGGGATTACCACACCGCCTGGGTCAACACCGCGGCGCTGCGCGCGGCCGGAGTGGATGCCGACACCCCCGACCCCGCGCTCGGCCGCATCGTCCGGCGGGCCGACGGGTCGCCGTCGGGCACCCTCGTCGAACGACCCGCGATCGACCTCGTGCTCGACCACGCCCCGCGTCCCGCGGAGGAGGACGACGTCGAGGCGCTCGCCGCGGCCACCGCCCACCTCGCGGCGCAGGGCATCGCGTGGGTGCAGGAGGCGTGGACCGAGCCGCACGACGTCCCCGCCTGGATCGCGGCCGCCCGCGCCGGGCGTCTCGCCGTCGACGTCGACCTCGCGCTGCGCGCCGACCCCACCCGCTGGCCCGCCCAGGTGGAGGAGATGCGTCGCCTCGCCGCGCGGATCTCGGCCGAACCCGGTCTGACCTGCCGGACGGTGAAGTTCTTCGTCGACGGCATCCTCGAGAACCACACCGCCCACCTGCTCGAGTGCTACCACGACGCGCGCACCCGCGGCCTGCCGAACTGGCGACCCGCGGAGCTGGCCGCGGCCGTGGCGCAGTGCGACGCGGCGGGCTTCGACGTGCACCTGCACGCCATCGGCGACGCCGCCGTGCGCGCCGCGATCGACGCGGCCGAGGGCATCCGCGACAGCCTCCGCCGCGGCCGGCGGTTGACCATCGCCCACGCGCAGGTCGTCGACCCCGCCGACCTGCCGCGCCTGCGCGACCTCGACGTCGGCTTCTGCTTCCAGCCCCAGTGGGCGATGGCCGACGCCGTGATGACCGAGCTGACCCTGCCGCGGCTGGGACCGCACCGCGAACGCCAGTACCGCATGCGGGCGGCCCGCGACGCCGGGGCCCGCCTGAGCTTCGGCAGCGACTGGCCCGTCACCTCTCCCGACGTCCTCGCGGGCCTGCGCACCGCCGTCACCCGCCAGGACCCCGACGGGCTCCCCGCCGGCGGCTGGCAGCCCGAGGAACGACTCACCCTCTCCGACGCCATCGACGCCGCCACGAGCGGCGTGGCCCTCCAGGCCGGCGATCACGACAGCCGCGGCACCCTGCGCCCCGGCATGATGGCCGACCTCGTCTGGCTCGACCGCGACATCCGCAGCGGCCCCGCCGACCGCATCGCCGACGCCCGCATCCGGGGCACGTGGCGACGCGGCATCCGCACCTTCCGCGCCGTCGCCGCGACGGCCGCCCACTGATCCCGAACAGGAACCCGATGTCCGCAACCGACACCTCGCTGCGGCGAGTGATGGGAGTGCCCTCCCTCGTCATCTTCGGCCTGGCCTACATGGTGCCCCTCACCGTGTTCACCACGTACGGTCTCGTCGCCGTCACCACCGGCGGTCACGTGCCGACGGCCTACCTCGTCACGCTCGTGGCGATGCTCTTCACCGCCTTCAGCTACGCCGCGCTCGTGAAGGCCTTCCCCCGTGCGGGCAGCGCCTACACGTACGCCCGCCGCGCGTTCGGGGGACACGTCGGCTTCCTGACCGGATGGTCGCTCATGATCGACTACCTGCTGCTCCCGCTCATCAACTACGTGCTGATGGGCATCTACCTCAACGCCCAGCTCCCCGGCATCCCGCCCTGGGTGTTCGCCCTCGCGGGCGTGCTCCTGATCACGGGACTGAACATCGTCGGCATCACCGTCGTGCGCAACGCCAACCTCGTTCTCGTCGGCCTGCAGCTCGTCTTCGCCGCCGTCTTCGTCGTGTGCGCGGTGCTGCACGTGCTGCAGAGCCCCGGCGTCTCGCTCCTGCAACCGCTGTACGACGCCGGTCTGACCTTCCCCGGTCTTCTCGCGGGTGCGGCGATGCTCGCCCTGTCGTTCCTCGGCTTCGACGCGATCTCGACGCTCTCCGAAGAGGCCCGCGACGCGCAGCGCACCGTGCCCCGCGCGATCATCCTCACGACGGTCATCGGCGGGCTCATCTTCACGGTCATCGCGTACGTGTCGACCCTGGTCATCTCGAACGTCGCGGATCTGGAGAACCCGGATGCCGCGGCCAACCAGATCATGGAGGTCTCGGCCGGTCGCTGGCTCGAGGTCTTCTTCCTCGTCGCCTACATCGCGGGCTGCATCGCGGCGGCGCTCGCCTCGCAGGCCAGCGTCTCGCGGATCCTCTTCGCGATGGGCCGCGACGGGGTGCTGCCGCGCTTCTTCGCCCGGCTGAGCCGCCGCTACCAGACCCCGATCGGTGCGGCGCTGTTCGTCGGCGTCGTGTCGCTGGCCGCTCTCTTCGCCGACCTCAACACGGTCGCCTCGCTCATCAGCTTCGGGGCTCTCGCCGCCTTCTCGCTCGTGAACCTGTCGGTGGTGAAGCACTTCCTCTTCGACGAGCGACGCCGCGGGGCGGCGGCCATCGTGCGGTTCGGGGTGCTCCCGGGCCTCGGCTTCGCCCTCACCGCCTGGCTGTGGTTCAGTCTGTCGCCGCTGGCCCTCACGGTCGGGCTGGTGTGGATCGGCGTCGGCATCGTCTGGCTCGCGGTGCTCACCCGCGGCTTCCGCCGTCGCCCACCCGAGGTGGAGTTCGACGACGAGGCCCCGGCTCCGGAGCGGGTGGTCGCCTGAGCTGTCGCCGGTGGGCGCGCGAGAGCGACGCCCACCGGCGCCTCACCAGGCTCCGGCCTGGTAGTGCGACTGCACCTCGGCGGGGGTGAGGGCCCGTGTGTAGACGGCGCCGTATTGCAGCGACCCCGTGAAGCCCGTCGGGGGAGGCAGGGGCGGCAGGCCGGCGTCGGGCCAGTAGTCCAAGCGCCCGCATCCGAAGCGCCACCAGCCCGAATAGACCTGGGCGTGCGTGGACGCGTCGGTGCCGACGAGCTGACCGTCCACGTAGAGCCGCGTGCCGCTGCTCGACAGGGTCGCCACCACGGCGTGCCACGCGCCGTCGGCGTAGGAGCGACCGGGCGGGGTCGTGATGGTCACCAGGCCACCGGGGTATGTCCCGAAGACGACCCGGCCCGCCGCGTCGAGGTACACGTGGCGGTCCCACTTGTCGGTGTCGAAGGCGGTCCCGTAGCTGTTGCCGAACCCGACGATCTTGCCGCTGGGCCGGGTGGTCGTGGCGAACCAGACCTCGAGCGAGAACGACTCCGGATCGTTCAGCGGGCCGGGGACGAAGAGGCACTGCGCGCCCGCGAAGAGCGAGGAGCGGGCGGGGGCATCGTGTCGGCATCCGATCGAGGTCGTCGTCGCGGGTGGCAGCGACCACGTCCCGGTGCGACCGTTGCC
>NZ_CAJYPF010000090.1 GCF_913776565.1 uncultured Microbacterium sp.
AAACGGCGCACCGTGTCGAGCGACCTGCAGCCGCCGGTTCCCCCGGCTCTGCGCCAGGCCACCGCCTACGCGTGGCGTCTGCTGGTGATCGCCGCGGCCCTGGCGGTCGTGGTGTTCCTCGTCATCCAGCTCAAGCTCCTCGTTATCCCGCTGCTGGTGGCGATCCTCGTGACCGCACTGGTGTGGCCGGGATTCTCGCTCCTCATCCGCCACCGGTGGCCGAAGTGGCTCGCGATCGTCGTGACGGTGCTCGGCACCATCGCGATCATCTCGGGCCTGGTCTGGCTGGCGGTCTGGCAGATCACCCGCGAGTTCGGCTCCGTGCGTCAGCGCACCGTCGACGCCGTCTCGCAGTTCCGCGACTATCTGATCAGCGGCCCCCTCCACCTGAGCGCGCAGCAGATCGACGACGGTCTGCGCCAGGCCGGCACCTTCCTGCAGCAGCAGGGAGAGGTGCTCTGGACCGGGGCGCTGGCGATCGGAACCACGATCGGGCACGTCGGCACCGGCGTCCTGCTGACGTTGTTCATCCTGCTGTGCCTGCTCGCCGACGGCGGGGGCATCTGGCGCTGGACGACCCGGCTGTTCCCCCGGGTGGCACGACCCGCCGTCGACGGCGCGGGACGCGCGGGCTGGCGGACGGTCAAGAGCTACGCCCGCACCCAGCTGCTCGTGGCCACGATCGACGCGATCGGCATCGGTCTGGGCGCATTCCTCCTGGGCGTTCCGCTGTCGATCCCCATCGGCGTGCTGGTGTTCCTCGGCGCGTTCATCCCCTTCGTCGGGGCCGTCGCGACGGGAGCCCTCGCGGTGTTCATCGCCCTCGTCTACAACGGCCCGCTCATCGCGCTGTTCATGCTGATCGTCGTGCTGGGCGTGCAGCAGATCGAGAGCCACGTGCTGCAGCCCATCTTGATGGGTTCGGCGGTCAAGGTGCACCCGCTCGCGGTCGTCCTCGTCGTCGCCGGAGGCGCCATGATCGGGGGCATCGCCGGGGCGCTCTTCGCCGTCCCCCTCGCCGCGTTCGTCAACGTCGTCGCGGTGTACCTCAGCTCGAAGGCGTGGCGTCACGAGGGCGAAGCCCTGGCATCCCGAGATCTCATCTGGCAGACCGTCCCGCGCGAGCGCGGAAGGAGATCATGAACGACACTCCCACTCTGGCCGAGTTCGAGGATGCCGCGCAGGCTCTGCGCGGCATCATCACGCGCACGCCCCTCGACGAGTCGCTGCACCTGACCGACCTGCTCGGTGTGCCCGTGAATCTCAAGCTCGAGAACCTGCAGCGCACCGGGTCGTTCAAGATCCGCGGGGCGACCTACCGCCTGTCGCGGCTGACCGAGGAAGAGCGCGCCCGCGGGGTGGTGGCAGCCTCGGCGGGGAACCACGCGCAGGGAGTCGCCCTGGCCGCACAGCAGCTCGGCATGGCGGCGACGATCTTCATGCCGCTCGGGGTGCCGGTTCCCAAATTGCTCGCGACGCGCGGGTACGGTGCCGAGGTGATCCTCGAGGGTGCGACCGTCGAGACGCCCTTGCGCCTCGCCGCGGAGTTCGCAGAGCGGACCGGAGCGGTGCTCATCCACCCGTTCGATCACCGCGACATCGTCGTGGGGCAGGGCACGCTGGGCCTCGAGCTCGTCGAGGACATGCCCGACCTCGAGACCGTCATCGTGGGTATCGGCGGGGGAGGGCTCGCCGCGGGCGTCGCCGCGGCCGTCAAGGCGCGCGCGGCCGCCGAGGGGCGCCGGGTGCGCGTGATCGGCGTGCAGGCGCACAATTCGGCCGCGTACCCGACGTCGCTGGCCGCCGGGTATCCGATGCAGGTCGAGACCACTCCGACCATCGCCGACGGCATCGCCGTCGCGCGACCCGGCGACCTTCCGTTCGAGCTCATCCGGCAGTACGTCGACGAGGTGGTCACGGTCACCGAGGACGACATCGCGCGCGCCCTGCTCGTGCTGCTGGAACGCGCGAAGCAGGTCGTCGAGCCCGCCGGCGCCGTGGGCGTCGCCGCGATCCTCGCCGGCAAGGTGAAGGCCAGTGGGCCCACGGTCACGATCCTCTCGGGCGGCAACATCGACCCGCTGCTGCTCCAGCGCGTCGTCGCCCACGGGTTGTCGGCATCCGGCCGCTACATGTCGCTGCGCATCCCCCTCCCCGATCGACCCGGTCAGCTCGCGCGCGTGTCGGAGCTGCTCGCGCAGGTGGGCGCGAATGTCATCGAGGTGCTGCACACGCGGCACGGACAGGGCCTGCAGATCAGCGAGGTGATCCTGCAGCTGAGCGTCGAGACCCGCGGTGCCGAGCACCGCGCCCTGGTGATCAAGACGCTCGAGGACGCGGGCTTCGTCGCGACGGTCGTCCCGGACTGACACGGCGCCGTCGGACGCCGGGCTGCCGCGGCGCGGGGCGTGCACAGCCCCCGTCATGCGCACGACCTCCATCGGTGTGCGCGGGCTCGGGCTGAGTGCGGCACATCCCGGAAGAGGCGCGAACTCGTCGTGAAACGCCGCGAGCCGCCCACCCCGTCGTGGGGGAGCGGCTCGCGGACGAGGGGCGTTTACTGGCCGGAGTACGTCTCGACCTTGACGATCTCGACCGAGATCTCCTTGCCGTTCGGGGCCGTGTACGAGCCCTTGTCGCCCTCTTTGAGGCCGATGATGGCGGCGCCCAGCGGCGAGGCCTCGCTGTAGACGTCGAGCTCGGAGTTCGCCGCGATCTCGCGGTTGCCGAGCAGGAACTTCTCTTCGCCGCCCGCGACGACGGCGGTGACGACGGTGCCCGATTCCACGACACCGTGGCTCTCGGGGGCCTCGCCCACCTTGGCATCCTTCAGCAGCTGCTGGAGGGTGCGGATGCGGGCCTCCTGCTTGCCCTGCTCGTCCTTCGCGGCGTGGTAGCCGCCGTTCTCCTTGAGGTCGCCCTCTTCGCGCGCGGCCTCGATGCGCTTGGCGATCTCTTCGCGACCGGTGGTCGAGAGGTGCTCCAGCTCGTTGGCGAGACGGTCGTAGGCGTCTTGCGTGAGGAACGTCACCTGAGCGTCGTTGGACACGGGTACTCCTTCGTCGAGGCGCAGACGGCGATGCGTTCTCGGGCCGTCGGCGGGGGATATGTCGAACGCCCCGGCATCGAGCCGGGGCGCGTCGTGGCCTGCGAGTCTACGGGACCCAACAGGCGTTGACAAAACCGGTCGTCGCCAGCGAGAGCGTCGGAATCCGCTCGGTGAAGGCTCGGGTGTGATCTTCGGATGCCGGGTACTGCACGACTCGCCAGCCCACCGTCCCGTGCTCCTCGTCGCGCGCCTCGAGAGCGCACGCGACGGGCTGGCCGACGGGCGCGGTGATCTGGAACGTCGCCGAGACGCTGCGGTCGTCGTCGACGGTGAAGCCCGTGTCGGTGGCCGTGACGGCGTTGAGGCTGCTCGACACCGTCGTCCACCCGAGGAACCCGATCGCCCCCAGGGCGAGCACGGCGACGATCGACCACCCCACGAGGCGGCGCCGCGGGGAGCGCGTGCGCCCGTAGCGATCGTCGAGCTGGGCGTGCGTCGTCATGGTGTCTCCGGGCTTTAGGCTGGACTTCCAGGCTACGCGCTTCCGCCCGGAAGAAGGACTCCATGCTCCCCGTGATCGTCGCGCTCGCGACCACCCCGTCACCGGTCGTCACCCCCGACGAGTCGATCGTCACCCCCGGCCCGCTCGGCTTCGCCGCGATCGCGTTCATCGGCGTGGCGGTGTTCCTGTTGGTGTTCGACATGCTGCGCCGCATCCGCCGGGGACGTTATCGCGAAGAGGTCAACGCCGAGCTGGATGCCGAGGAGCAGGCCATCGCCGCCCGGCGCGCCGCCGAGGACGTCGGCCGGACGGACGACGAGGACATCGACCCGGCCGCTCCCCGCCGCTGAGCCCGTCCCACCTCGCGAGTCGCCACGATCTGTCGCTTCGAGCGGCTCGGAAGCGACAATCGTCGGCGCGTCGCGCGGCGGGCGACTCGCGCGAGAAGCGCGGGGGATCAGCCCCCGTGGTACGCCGGGGCGAGCGAGATCAGCAGGCACGCCGTCCAGTGGCAGAGGAACGCCAGCACCGTGCACACGTGGAAGATCTCGTGGAAGCCGAAGTGCCCGGGCCACGGGTTGGGCTTCTTGATCGCGTAGACGATCGCGCCCGCGGTGTAGAGCAGGCCGCCCACGACGACGAGCACCATCATCGCGACGTTCGCCGCGAGCAGGTCGCCGAGGTACATCACCGCGGCCCACCCCAGCGCCAGGTACAGAGCGACGTAGAGCCAGCGCGGAGCGTTGATCCAGAAGACCCGGAACAGGATGCCGAGCACCGCGCCGCCCCACACGATCGACAGCAGGAGCACGGTCTGGGGCGTCGGCAGGGCGAGGACGGCGAGAGGCGTGTAGGTGCCCGCGATGAGCAGCAGGATGTTCGCGTGGTCGATGCGTTTGAGCACCGCGAGCGTCGTGGGCTTCCAGTGGAAGCGGTGATAGAGCGCCGAGTTGCCGAAGAGCAGCATGGAGGTCGCCATGAACACCGCTCCCGCCCACTTGGCGGGGGCCCCCTGGGCGAGGGCGATCAACACGATGCCGGCGGCGATGGCGACCGGGAACGTGCCGGCGTGGATCCACCCGCGCCACGTGGGCTTGAGCTCGGCCTGCGCACCCACCGCGCCCGCTTCGAGGAGGGGCAACTGGGGCATCTCGGGGCCGTCGGCGGGGATGGAGGTGGTCACGCCTCCGACCCTACGTCCGCGCCCATGCGCCCGGCAGTACATGCGCGGACGCTCACCCTTCCCCCAGCAAGGACCACCCGTTCCGACAGTGTTCTGCGAGGTGCGACGCGGTAGCGTAGGCGGGTGGCGCGGATGTGGAAGAACGAGGGGCGTGGCCCCCTCTATCGTCTCTACATCTCGCGTCTGCGGCGGCAGATCCCGGCGAATGTCCCGCATCACGTCGCCATGATGATCGACGGCAACCGCCGCTGGGCCCGCCAGCTCGGGTTCGACAGCGCCGCCCACGGTCATCGTGCGGGCGCGGCCAAGATGCACGAGTTCCTGCGCTGGTGCGACGAGCTGGGCATCGAGGTGGTGTCGCTGTACCTGTTGTCGCACGACAATCTGCGCAAGCGCGACAGTCAGGAGCTACGGGATCTGCTCGAGATCATCGCCGAGCTCGCGGGGGAGCTCTCGCGCGAGCCGAACTGGCGCGTCCAGCACGTGGGCCGTGCCGAGGGCCTTCCGCCCGAGCTCGCCGAGGTGATGCACGAGGCCACCGAGCGCACGCGCGGGCACGAAGGCCTGCACGTGAACCTCGCCGTCGGGTACGGCGGCCGCAGCGAGATCGTGGATGCCGTGCGCTCGATCATCGCGAAGCACGATCAGTCGGGTGGCTCTCTGGAGGAGCTCGCGGCCAGCCTCACGCCCGAGCAGATCGGCGAGCACCTGTACACGGGCGGCCAGGCCGACCCGGACCTCGTCATCCGTACATCCGGCGAGCAGCGCCTCAGCGACTTCCTGCTGTGGCAGTCGGCACACTCCGAGTTCTACTTCGTCGAGGCGCTCGGGCCCGATCTGCGCGAGGTGGACTTCCTCCGGGCCATCCGCGATTTCGCCACGCGCGACCGGCGCTTCGGTCAATAGCGCCGGGCGGCGGCATCCGGGACTAAACGATCTGCGCTCGCAGAACCGCGTCAAACCGGTGTTCACCAAGTCGTCACATTCGCGGCGTGTTAACGACCCATGTGGCTCCCGCGGCGTCGTACGGTGATCACATCGGACATGGAGTCCGGTCGAGTCGACCTTCGGATCGCGACTCGTGACCCACAGGTCGACTCGTGACAACCGGGTGCTGCACCCGGGTCGGGAGTGGGTTGTGACTGCACGAGCACCGTACGACCAGCGTCACGTCGTCGAGAGCACCGAGTCCGGAGCGGGCGCCGATCAGGCCCTGCGCACATACGTCCTGGACACCTCCGTCCTGCTGAGCGATCCGCGGGCCTTCTTCCGCTTCGCGGAGAACTCCGTGGTGATCCCCGTCGTGGTGATCATGGAGCTCGAGGGAAAACGACACGATCCCGAGATCGGCTATTTCGCCCGACAGGCCCTGCGCCACCTCGACGAGCTGCGCATCGAGCACGGACGCCTCGACTTCCCCGTGCCCGTCGGCGACGACGGCACGCTGCGCGTCGAGCTGAACAACACCGACCCCTCGGTCCTTCCCTCCGGGATGCGCACGGGCGGGAACGACAGTCGCATCCTCGCGGTGGCCATGAACATCGCCAAAGACGGCGCCGCGGTCACCGTGGTGTCGAAAGACCTTCCGATGCGGGTGAAGGCGGCATCCCTCGGGCTCGCGACCGAGGAGTACCTCGCCGAGCAGGCGATGGACTCCGGGTGGACCGGCATCGCCACGATCGACCTGTCGGGTGATGAGATCTCCGACCTGTACGAGACCGAGGTGGGGGTGAGCGCCGCGGTCGCGGGGCTGCCGGTCAACACGGGGCTCGTGATCCACTCGGAGCGGGGCTCGGCCCTGGGACGCGTCACCGGCAAGGGGGAGTTCCGCCTCGTGCGCGGGGATCGCGACGCCTTCGGCCTGCACGGTCGGTCCGCCGAGCAGCGCATCGCCCTCGACCTGCTGCTCGACCCCGAGGTCGGTATCGTCTCGCTCGGCGGTCGGGCCGGCACCGGCAAGTCGGCGCTCGCGCTGTGCGCCGCCCTCGAGGCCGTGCTCGAGCGTCAGCAGCAGAAGAAGATCATCGTGTTCCGGCCGCTGTTCGCCGTCGGAGGTCAGGAGCTCGGTTATCTGCCCGGCGATCAGGCGGAGAAGATGGGCCCGTGGGGTCAGGCGGTGTTCGACACGCTCGGCTCGGTCGTCTCGGGCAACGTCCTCGAGGAGGTGCTCGCCCGGGGCCTTCTCGAGGTGCTGCCGCTGACGCACATCCGCGGCCGTTCGCTGCATGACGCGTTCGTGATCGTCGATGAGGCGCAGTCCCTCGAGCGCAACGTCCTGCTGACGGTCCTCAGCCGCATCGGGCAGAACTCCCGCGTGGTGCTCACCCACGACGTGGGACAGCGCGACAACCTGCGGGTCGGACGCCACGACGGCGTCGCCTCGGTCATCGAGACGCTCAAGGGCCACGGTCTCTTCGGCCACGTCACCCTGACGCGCTCCGAGCGGTCCGCCATCGCCGCCCTGGTGACCGAGCTGCTGGAGGCGGGCGAGCTGTCCTGAGGACGGATCCGAAAGGGCCGGGATGCCGCGGCATCCCGGCCCTTTCATCGCCGCAGTGAGACGCGGTCTCATCGGGAGTGGGACCTGGATGAGAGCTTTCTCATCTTCTGCTCCCCGCGTTCTCACAAAGCGTTGCCAGAGTGGAGGAGTCGGCGAGGGAGACCTCGCCACCGCCTCGGCGGTTCCCCCCAAGGAAACACAACGAGAACGTCACGCGCAGGTCACCGCTCTTCGGGTGAGTCGGAAGACCACCGGACGCCTCTCCTGAAACCCCCGGTTCCCCCGCCGGGGGTTTTCGGGTTGTCGGGCAGCTTCACTCCCAGCGGTAGCCGGCTCCGCGCACGGTGACGATGTGCGCCGGCCCGAGCTTCGCGCGCAGGTAGCGCACGTAGACGTCGACCACGTTCGACGAGGGGTCGAAGTCCATTCCCCAGACCCGGCTCAACAGCTGCTCACGACTGAGCACCTGACCGGCGTGCCGGACGAACTCCTCGGCCAGGGCGAACTCCCTCGCGCTCAGGTCCACCTCGCGACTGCCCACCGTCGCCCGACGGGACAGGACGTCGAGGGTCACGTCGCCGTGGGCGATCGACATCGACGTCGTCGTCACCGGTTCCCGCAGGCGCGAGCGCACGCGGGCGAGGAGTTCGTCGAACTTGAACGGTTTGGCCACGTAGTCGTTCGCCCCGGCATCGAGGCCGTCGACGGTGTCGCGGGTGCTCGTGCGCGCCGTCAGCATGATGACCGGGAGCGTCGATCCCTGTCCCCGAAGACTCCGCAGCACCTCGAAACCGTCGAGGGAGGGCAGGCCGACATCGAGCAGCATCAGGTCGACGTCGCCCGACAGGGCACGCTCGAGGGCTTCGGCGCCGTCGTCGATGACCAGAGTCTGGTAGCCGGCGGACTCGAGGCCCTTCGCGACGAAGGACGAGATTCGGTCCTCGTCCTCGGCGATGAGGATGCGGGTCATCCGGTGGCCTCTCTCTGCAGGACGACGTCGCCGGCACGCACCGGCGTCGGGAGTTCTCCGGCCGTGGGCGCGCCCGTGATCGGAATGTGCAGCGTGACGGTCGCGCCGCCGCCGGGGGTCTCGCTCACGGAGCAGTGACCGTCGTGCGCTTTGGCGATGGCATCCACGATGGACAGGCCGAGGCCCGACCCCTCGACGCCGCGTCGGGTGGACAGGCGGTCGAAACGCCGGAAGACACGGTGCCGCGCCGCGGGAGGGATGCCGGGACCGTGGTCGCGCACCCACAGCTGGGCGGTGAGGTCGTCGGCGGTGCTGCCGATCTCGATGGGCGTGCCCGCGGGGGTGTACTTGGCCGCATTGTCGGCCAGCTGCAGCCAGGCCTGGACCAGACGGTCGGCGTCGCCGCGGATGCGTGCCCGCGCGCGCGTCTCGAGGCTCCACGCGTGCCCGGGGATCGCGCCGGCCAGCTCGACGACCCGGTCGGTGAGCGAACCGACGTCGATCACCGCGGACGACAGGGCACCCGTCTCGACATCGGCCAGGGCGTCGATGTCGTCGACCAGGCGCGAAAGGCGGTCCAGCTCGGCGATGCCGAGGTCGCGGGTCTCGGCCACGTCGTGCGGATCGGCCGGGTCCATCATCTCGAGGTGGCCGCGGACGATCGTGATGGGGGTCTTGAGTTCGTGCCGCACGTCGTCGAGCAGCTGCCGCTGCGCCTCGACCGACATCGCGAGGCGGTCCAGCATGGAGTTGACCGAGGTGGTGAGGTCGGAGATCTCGTCGTTGCCGTGGGCGCGCAGGCGCGTGCCGAGGTCGTCGATGGTGATGGCGTCGGTCGTGTCGCGCAAGCGCCGCAGCGGAGAGAACAGGCGACCGGTGACGAACCAGCCGGCCACGCCCACCAGCACCAGCACGCCGAGGGCCGTGGCGGCGTAGGTCACCGTCGACAGGCTCACCAGCTCCATCCGCTGGTTGATCGAGATCACCTGGACGACCGAACCCCCCGGGGCGGGGACGGCGGCGAACAGGACCGGACCGTGCACGCTGTCGAGACGTCCCGTCGATCGGCCCTCCGCGATGGCGGCGGCCAGGGCGCCGACCAGGCCGCCGTCGTCCGCGAGTGACAGCCCGGGCGGAGAGGGCGTCGCGGCCAGGACGCGCGCACCGTCGAGGGCGAGGGTGCCGTCCGTGCGTCCGGGGACGGCGGAGCGCACGAGCTCCGCGGCATCCTCGTCGCTGACGGACACGGTCGACACGAATCCGTCCAGCTGACGCTGGGCGTTGGCGACCACACGGTCGCTCTGCACGAGGAACGTGACGCCCCCGGCGAGGATCATGCCGAGAAGCACGACGCCGAGGATCGCGCCGAGCAGTCGCACGCGCGTCGAGACGGATCTCGTCGTGCGGCTCATGCTCCGATTATGGCGCGCCTCGGCGTCGTGTTCTGCCAGCGGGTGTCAGCCGGCGTGCGTCATCGACAGCAGGTCGAGCTTGGCGTCGAGCACCTCTTCGGTGATCTCGCCGCGCTCGACGTAGCCGAGGTCGATGACGGCCTCGCGCACGGTGATGCCCTTGGCGACGGAGTGCTTGGCGATCTTGGCCGCCGCCTCGTAGCCGATGACCTTGTTGAGCGGGGTGACGATGGACGGCGACATGCCGGCGAACGCCTCGGCGCGCGCGACGTTGGCCTCGAGGCCGTCGATCGTCTTGTCGGCGAGGACCCGCATCGCATTCGACAGCAGGCGGATCGACTCCAGCAGCGCCGTGCCCATGACGGGGATCGCGACGTTCAGCTCGAACGAGCCCGAGGCGCCGGCCCACGCGACGGTGGCGTCGTTGCCGATGACCCGCGCGCACACCATCAGGGTGGCCTCGGGGACGACCGGGTTGACCTTGCCCGGCATGATCGAGGAACCGGGCTGCAGGTCGGGGATGTGCAGCTCGCCCAGACCCGTGTTGGGGCCCGAGCCCATCCAGCGGATGTCGTTGTTGATCTTGGTCAGCGACACCGCGATGGTGCGCAGGGCTCCGGATGCCTCGACCAGACCATCACGGTTGGCCTGCGCCTCGAAGTGGTCCTTCGCCTCGGTGATGGGCAGCCCGGTCTCGGCGGCGAGCAGCTCGATGACCTTCTGCGGGAAGCCGAGGGGGGTGTTGATCCCTGTTCCGACCGCGGTGCCGCCGAGGGGGACCTCGCCGACGCGGGGGAGGACCGCCTGGACGCGCTCGATGCCGAGGCGCATCTGGCGGGCGTAGCCGCCGAATTCCTGGCCGAGCGTGACCGGGGTGGCATCCATCAGGTGGGTGCGGCCCGACTTCACGATGCCCTTCCAGGCATCGGCCTTGGTCTCGAGAGCGGTCGAAAGGTGCTCAAGCGCCGGGACGAGGTCGGTGAGGAGGGCCTGGGTGACGGCGATGTGCACCGAGGTCGGGAAGACGTCGTTCGACGACTGCGAGGCGTTGACGTGGTCGTTGGGGTGGACCGTCGAGCCCAGGATGCCGGTGGCCAGGGTCGCCAGCACCTCGTTCATGTTCATGTTCGACGACGTGCCGCTACCGGTCTGGTAGGTGTCGACGGGGAAGTGCGCATCGTGGGCGCCGGTGACGACCTCGTCGGCGGCCTGGGCGATGGCGTCCGCGATGGCGCCGTCGAGCGTGCCGAGCTCTTTGTTGGCCAGGGCGGCGGCCTTCTTGATGCGGGCCAGCGCGGCGATCTGCGTCGACTCCAGCCCCGTGCCCGAGATCGGGAAGTTCTCCACGGCACGCTGGGTCTGCGCGGCGTAGAGGGCGTCCTTGGGCACGCGCACCTCGCCCATGGTGTCGTGCTCGATGCGGTACTCGATGTCGGTCACGTCGTCGTTCCTCCAGGTTGTTTCGTTCAGTTGTGCGAGACGCGCGGATCGTCCACGTCGCCCACGATGACGACGGGGAAGGCTTCTCCCTCGTCGAGACGGTAATTGGCACCCACGACGGCGGTGCGGCCCTCGGCCACGGCCTCGCTGATCAGTTCGGACGCGCGCAGCAGTTCGCCGACCGTGTGACGCAGGTGCTCGCGGCCCACGAGCTCGGGGTCGACGTGGGCCGGGGAGTGCCCGTCGACGGCGTGTTCGCGCTGCACCCGACGCACCGCGGGGACGATCGGGGCGATCTGCCGCCAGATGTAGGCGGGCAGCGTCGGGGCGTCGGGCCCCGTGCTGTCGATCGCGGCGCCGACCGCACCGCACGCGTCGTGCGCGAGGACGACGATGAGGGGGACTTCGAGAACGCCGACGGCGTATTCGAGGCTGCCGAGGACGGAGTCGGACACGACCTGTCCGGCGTTGCGCACGACGAACAGGTCGCCCAGGCCCTCGTCGAAGATGATCTCGGCGGCCAAGCGCGAGTCGGAGCAGCCGAACAGGGCGGCGGTGGGGTGCTGCGAGCTGGCGAGCTCGGCGCGACGCTCGACGTCCTGACGGGGGTGGGCCGGTTCGCCCGCGACGAAGCGCTTGTTGCCCTCCACCATCTGCTGCCACACCTGACGGGGGGTCATGCGCTCGCTCATGGAACCTCTCTCAACTGCTCGATCTGCGACGTGACGGATGCCGCGGCCAGAGCCGCGGTGTCGGGGGAGGCGTCTCCGTACACGAGGACGTAGTCGGGGCCGGCGGGGGTGGCCAGGGCGTAGTCGATGTTGCCGGTGCCCGAGGGATTGGCGGGACGGTAGACGTTCCAGGTGATGCCGTCGATCTCGGTCGTCTCGGTGCTGCGGGTGCCGTCCAGGACCTGGCCGACCCACGCCTCGTCCGCGTCGAACCCCTGCGCGACGCGCAGGAACCCGGGTTCCCCGGAACGCACGTACACCATCGTCCACGCCTCGGTGCCGCCGACGCCCTCGGTTCCGGCCTGATTGACGCGCCATCCCTCGTCGAGGGTCGGGGCCAGGACGGGGCGACCGCGGTCGGCCTCGAGCTCGGCGGCGAGGGCTCGGACGTCGGGCTGGGGCTGGGGGACCGGCTCGCCGCGCGGTACGGCGGCGATCACGACGAGGACGACCCCCACCGTCGCCAGCAGCGCGGCGATCAGGTTGCGGAACGTCTTGCTCGAGCGGTAGCGCGCGGAGGCCTCGGCCTTGCGGTCGGCGGTCTCTTGCGGGGTCTCGGGGCGCCCGAGGTGGGCGACGACGCGGGCCATCAGTCGTCGTCTCCCTCGCCGCGTGCGGCGTCGAGGCGCCGCTTGGCGCCCAGGAGCCATTCTTCGCAGCGGGCGTACAGCTTCTCGCCGCGCTCCCAGAGGGCGAGCGACTCTTCGAGCGTCGGTGCGCCCTGTTCGAGCTCGGCGACGACGCGCACGAGCTCGTCGCGAGCCTGCTCGAACGAGAGGGAGGCGACGTCGGCGGCAGGGCCGGGGGTCGTCGCGGTCATGGCATCCATTCTAGGCGGCGTCGGTGGGGGCGCCGCCGTCCCTTGCCTCGTCGTCGAGCGGATCGGTCGGGGGAGGAGGGGTGGTTTCGTGCGGGACCGCGTCGGGCACCGCGCCGTCGGACCGGGCGGCGAGGGTGCCTCGCTCGAGCGTGAGGCGCAGCGACGTTCCCTCGGGGGCGTCGCTCGCGTCGCGCAGCACCGCACCGTCGGGCAGCTGGGCGATCGCGTAGCCGCGGGCGAGGGTCGCCAGCGGCGACAGGGCGCGCAGGCCCGCGCCGAGCTCGCTCGTGCGACGCCTCTCGCTCTCGACGCGGCGGTCGACGATGTCGCGCCCGCGGTTGGACAGCATCCACAGCTCTTGTGCGCGCGCCGTCAGCATCGAGTGCGGCGTGCGGAGGGCGGGGCGCGAGCGGATCTGCTCGAGCTGCGCGATGTCGTGCACCACGCGCTGGGTGAGCCGTCCGGTCAGCCGCGCCCGCAGCTGGCCCACGAGGGCGCGCTGCTCGCTCACGTCGGGCACCACGCGCTTGGCCGCATCGGTCGGGGTGGAGGCGCGCACGTCGGCCACCTCGTCGAGCAGGGGGCGGTCGTTCTCGTGCCCGATCGCGCTCACCACGGGAGTGGATGCCGCGGCCACCGCGCGCAGCAGACGCTCGTCGCTGAAGCCGAGGAGCGTCTGCGGGTCGCCGCCGCCGCGCGCGATGACGATGACGTCGACGTCGGGGTCGGCATCCAGGATCT
>NZ_CAJYPF010000091.1 GCF_913776565.1 uncultured Microbacterium sp.
TCGGAGAGGAGTTCATCCGCCTGGCGTTCCAGAACGCCGACGAGGCGTTCAACCGCGAGTACGCGGCGCCGGGCACCGACCGCCCCGTGAAGCTGTTCATCAACGACTACAACACCGAGATCGACGCCAAGGGCGCGCAGTACGAGGCGCTCGTGAAGCGGTTGCTCGCCGCCGGGGTGCCCATCGACGGCGTCGGACACCAGTTCCACACCTCGATCAACACTCCGCTCGCCGCCCTGCGCGGCGCGCTGGAGCGTTTCGAGGGTCTGGGCCTGGCCCAGGCGATCACCGAGCTCGACGTGACGATCAACCCCGCCGACGAGCCCAATCGGGTGCGCCAGGGGTACTTCTACCGCGACGTGTTCGACCTGCTGCGCGAGTACCAGACCTCTGCACCCGCGGCGGAGCGTCTCTTCTCGGCCACCGTGTGGGGTCTCACCGATACGCGCTCGTGGCGCGCCGAACAGCAGCCGCTGCTGTTCACCGGCGCTCTGCAGCCCAAGCCCGCCTATTACGGCGCGATCGGCGACGACGCGGGGCTGCCGCCGCTGGTGACGACGGCGAACGTGTTCGAGGGCGACGTCTCGCCCGGGCCCGGGTTCACCGACGCTCCCGAGTGGCGCAACCTGCCGCTGGCTCCCCTGACGTCGGACGCGGGCGGGTGGCAGGCGCGGTGGAACGCCGACCATCTCGCGGTGATCGTGCGGTCGCCCCAGACCCCCGACCGCGTCGCCTTCACCTACGGGGGCCGGGAATACGTCTACGCCGAGGGATCGGCCGGTTCCGTACCGGGAGCGCAAGAGGTCGTCGACGGCGTGACCTACACGCTGGCGCACCTGCCCCACGCGGGCGTGGCGGCGGGGCAGAGCGCCGACTTCGACGTGCGGCTGGAGCGAGGCGGCGAGGTCGTCGGCGCGTGGAACTCCCCGGGGGCCACGGGACGGCTGTCGTTCCTCGAACCGCTGTCGTTCGTGCAGGTGCCCGAGGGCACCGCGCCCACGGTCGACGGACAGAGGGATGCCGCATACGACGACGCGCCCGTGGCCCTGACCGGCCGCACCGTCGAGGGCGCCGCCGACGGCGCGAGCGCAGAGGTGCGCACGCTGTGGAGCGGCAACACGTTGTACGTGCTCTACGACGTGACCGACCCGGTGATCGACCTCTCGGCGAGCGACCCGTGGCAGCAGGACAGCGTCGAGCTGTTCCTCGACCTCGGCAACACCAAGGCCGGTGGCTTCGGCCCGAACGATACCCAGATCCGGATCTCGGCCGACAACGTGCTGTCGTTCGGGTCCGGCGACACCGCGACCCAGCAGGCGCGAGTGGCGGCCAGTGTCACCACCCGCACCGACACGGGATACCGCGTCGAGGTGGCGATCGAGCTGACCGGGCAGTCGGGTGGACAGAGCGACGTGCCCCTCGGCGGTCTCGGGACGGTGCACGGCATCGACTTCCAGGTCAACGACGGGCGTCCCGGCGGACGCTACGCGGTGAAGACGTGGGCCGATCCCACCGGCACCGGCTACCAGAGCACGGCTCGCTGGGGCGTGGTCGAGTTCATCGCCGAGGCGACGGACCCGGGGACTGACCCCGGGACGGACCCGGGGACTGATCCCGGGACGGACCCGGGGACCGATCCCGGGACCGATCCGGGGACGGACCCGGGGACCGATCCCGGGACGGACCCGGGGACCCAGCCCGGCTCCGGTGCGGGCGCGACGCCCGGCACCGACCCGTCCGCCTCCCCCACCCCGGGGGCCGCGGGGACGACCCCGCCCGTGCGGGGTGCGGCCGGCGGACTGGCGATCACGGGTGCCGCGGCACCCGGCCTGGGCATCGCGGTCGGCGCCCTCCTGCTGATCGGCGGGCTGATGGCCATCGGACGGCGACGCGCTCAGCGTCGCTGAGCGCCGGGAAGACGATGGAGGGGGCGGCCGCGAATGCGGTCGTCCCCTCCGTGGTGATCGTCGTCGAAACGATCGGGGCGTGTGTCGCGGTCGTCACGCGGATCGTGCCCGACGGGTGGACCGAGGTGGGCGCTCGCAGGGGGAACACGGTCGGGCGCCCTCGGGTGGCGGTCAGGCGAACTCCGTCCACACGCGCGGTCGCGGGGTTCTGAGGGGAGACCAGCCGGTCGAACTCCTGCTGCCCGGGGATGCCGCTGGCATTCCCGGACTCCACCTCGATGGCTGCATAGACGCCGTCAGGGTTGCGGTACCTGACGCGTGAACGACGAAGGCCCGCCTCTGTGGAGACGGGCCTTCTGTGGCTCCCCGGCTTGGACTCGAACCAAGAACCTATCGGTTAACAGCCGATTGCTCTGCCAATTGAGCTACCGAGGATCATGCTCACCGTGCGGCGGGCAACCCCACGATACTAACAGGATCGAGGCGCCGCGAAGAAATCACGGCGCCGAAATGCGTCGCTCGGGCGTGCCGTCGGGCGTCCACTGCACCCCCTGGTCGCCGTGGCCGAGCCCGATCGCGTGTCCCGCGTGCAGCACGAGCACATCGGCATCCAATTCCCGCGCCGCCTCGGCGTCGTTCGTGACGATCAGCGAGGCCATGCCCCTCTCGTCGCGGCGGCGGGTCAGGGCTGCCCGCGCCGCGGCGCGCACCTCGAGGTCGAGGTTGGCGTACAGATCGTCGGCGACGAGCAGACGCGGCTCGAGGACGAGAGCCCGCGCCAGGGCCACGCGCTGGCGCATGCCGGCGCTGAGCTCGTAGGGATACTTCGGGGCGGTACCCAGCGGCAACTCCATCTCATCGAGCAGGGTCGCCACCCGCACCGCGAGAGCGCGCGTGTTGACCTTGCGGTCGCGGCTGGTGATCGGCTCGGAGATGACGTCGTGCACGGTCAGCCGGGAAGGCAGCGCGGCTCCGGCGCCCTGCGGCAGGTAGCCCGTGTGGAAGACCCACTCGCGGCGCGCCCGGCCGGGCCGGCGAGCCGAGATACCGTGCACGCGCGCGTCGCCGCCGACGACCGTCAGCCCGTCGTCGGGGTGACCGGCCAGCAGCGACACGAGCGAGGTCTTGCCGGATCCGGTCGCTCCCCGCACCACGAGCGTCCGCCCCGCGGGGAGCGTCACGGTGATCCCGTCGATGACGCGCACGCCGTTGCGCGCGAGGGAGAGGTCGTCGGTGCGGAGGGCGACGTCGGTGTCGAGGGACCGGGGCATGCCCTCATCCTCACCCACCCGGCGCGCGTGCACCAGTCGACGCGGCTCAGCTGACGACGAGTCGTTGGCGGTCGGCATCCAATTCGCGCAGTCGCAGCCGCAGGCGCCGGCCCTCTTCGCTGTCGGCGGGGACCCGCTGGATGCCGCGCAGCAACTCGTCCTTCTCACGTTGCAGCTCGCGCACGAGCAGCCCGCGGGCGAGGTCGTTCGCCGAGGCGACGGCTCCCTCTTCGGTGCGCGCGGGGAACTCGGCGGTCAGCAGCTCGGCCGCGAGCGAGCGGAAGGGCTCGCGCACCGACTCCACAGCGGTGACGGCCCATCCGGCCTGCGACAGATCGGTGGAGGCCAGGGCGCTGCGCACGGCTTCGAGCGCCGGGTGGCCGAACGGCGTCTGCAGAGCCCGCAGGAAGATGTCGGGGTCGATGCGGTGGCCGTACTGCAGGAAGGCCATCATCGCCCCCCGCTCGAGCGCCACGTCACGGGTGTGCGGGAGGGATGCCATGGTCACCGACACCGCGATCGGAGCCGGTTCGGCCGTGCGCTGCGCGTCGCGCTTCTCGGCGCGGTCGGCCCCGCGTGCGGCGCGCTCGACGGCGGACTGCACCTCGGGGATATCGAGGCCCAGGCGCCGCGCGAGCACCCGGACGTAGCCGGGCCGGAGGGCGGGGTCGCGGATGTCGGCGACGATCGGGGCAGCCGCGTGGAGGGCGCCAGCGCGCCCCTCGACGCTGGAGAGGTTGAAGTCCTTGAGGCGCTGGTCGATGACGAACTCGAACATCGGGGCCTTGGCATCCATCAGCGCACGCACGGCGCCGTCTCCGCGCTGCAGGCGCAGGTCGCAGGGATCGAGGCCCTCGGGCGCGACGGCGACATAGGTCTGCGCGGCGAATCTCTTCTCGTCGGCGAAGGCGCGCAATGCGGCCTTCTGCCCCGCGGCGTCGGGGTCGAAGGTGAAGACCACCTCGCCCGAGGCGCTGTCGTCGCCCATGACGCGGCGCAGGACCGTGATGTGGTCGCTGCCGAACGCCGTTCCGCACGAGGCGATCGCCGTGGTCACCCCCGCGAGGTGGCAGGCCATGACGTCGGTGTAGCCCTCGACGACGACGACGCGGTGCGAGCGCGAGATGTCGCGCTTGGCCAGGTCGAGCCCGTAGAGCACCTGCGTCTTCTTGTAGAGCGGGGTCTCGGGGGTGTTGAGGTACTTGGGGCCCTGATCGTCGTCGTAGAGCTTGCGCGCACCGAAGCCGATGACCTGCCCCGTGATGTCGCGGATGGGCCAGACCAGACGGCCGCGGAAGCGGTCGTAGACGCCCCGCTGGCCCTGCGACACCAGTCCGGCCTGCAGCAGCTCGTCGCGGGTGAACTTCTGCGCGCTCAGGTGGTCGAGCAGGTGCGACCAGCCTTTCGGCGCGTAGCCGACCCCGAAGTGCGCGGCCGCTCCGGCGTCGAAGCCGCGATCGCCGAGGAACCGACGGCCCGTCTCGGCCTCGGGAGTCATGAGCTGAGCGCGGAAGAACTCCGCCGCGGCGGCGTTGGCGGCGTACAGGCGCGAGCGCCCGGAGGTCTCGGGGGCGGCTCCCCCGTCTTCGTAGTGCAGGGTGTACCCCACGCGAGCGGCCATGCGCTCGACGGCCTCGGTGAACGAGACGTGGTCCATCGCGCGCAGGAACGAGTAGACGTCGCCCGACTCGCCGCACCCGAAGCAGTGGTAGTAGCCCACCTGCGGGCGCACGTTGAAGCTCGGGCTGCGCTCGTCGTGGAAGGGGCACAGACCCTTCATCGAGCCCACGCCCGCGGGCTTCA
>NZ_CAJYPF010000092.1 GCF_913776565.1 uncultured Microbacterium sp.
GGAAAGCGTTGAGGGGTGGTGAACCGCTCGTTCACCCGTTGCTCCCGTCGCGTCCACGCGGAACCGCCACTTTCATCTCTGCGGAACAGCGCCGGGTGACCCGAAGACCCGGTGCGCAGGTCCGTCAGACAGGGGCCCATTCCGTGAGCGAGATGCTCTCCGTACGACCGGCCGCGCCCGCGCGCGTGGTCTTCGACACTTTCCGCTCGGCGACCGACCCGATGCTGACGTCGTGGCTGTCGTTTCGCGCACGCATCCTCCCCACGGCGGCATCCCCCCAGATCCGCTCCGCCGAGGGTACGCCCGGGGCGGGCGTCTACGGTGTCTGGCGCCTGCTCGCGACCAACAACCGGGAGCTGGCGCGGGGGACGGCGCTGCACGCGTCTCCGGATCACGCCTGGGCCGACGCCGAGCACCTGCGCGAGCGGGCGGCGGACCTCTCGCCCACCACCGTGCGCGGCGATCTGTCGACGCGACACGGGTGGGCTCTGCGTCTCGACGGCGAGCCCGTGCTGATGTGCTCGCGATGGTACGAGTCGCCGGGTGAGGCCGCCGCCGCCGCGCGGGCTACCCGCACGCACCTCGGCGGGGCGGCCATCACCCGGGTGGTCAACATCGGTACGCGGTCCGGCCGGCGCTACCGGCAGACGCGCCAACCGATGGACCTCCTTGGCTGAGACGTCGGCCGTCGGATCGCCCCCCGGGACGATCCGGTGACGGTCGACGGCTCCGCTCTGGTCGGTCGACGCTTCCGGGTGCGCGGGCTGCTCGGTTCAGGCGGAACCGCCTCGGTCTACGAGGCGTTCGACGTCGAGGCGGGGGGACTCGTCGCGCTGAAGATGCTCCACCCGGACGTGGCGCCCGCCCCCGGCGCGCGAGCCGCGTTCCTGCGCGAGGCGGAGCGGGCGCGGCGCGTCGAGCATCCCGGTATCCCCCGCGTGATCGCGATCGGCGACGACCCGGGCGAGGCGATCTGGACGGCCTGGTCCTTCGCGCCCGGGTCGACCCTCGCCGAGATCGTCCGGACCGAGGGGCCGCTGACCGTGTCCCGCGCGGCGCGCGTGATCGAGTTGGTCCTCGATGCCCTGGATGCCGTTCACCGAGCGGGTCTGGTGCACCGCGACGTGTCCGGGTCGAACGTGCTGGTGCTCCGTGACGCCGCGGGCGGGATCTCGGAGGTGAGCCTGATCGACTTCGGTCTCGCCGACGTCGCCGGGCGCACCACCCGAGCGGGCGATGTGCTCCTGGGTGAGGAGGGGGAACGGGGGAGGGGGGAGCCGAGGATCGTCGGCAACCCGTCCTACGCCTCACCCGAGCAGTTGCGCGGCGAACCCGTCGGCGTCGCGGGCGACCTGTATCAGGTGGGTGGTCTCCTGCACACGGCGCTCGTCGGAGAGCCGCCGTTCGTGCGAGCCCGCACCGACGACACCGTTCGCGCGCACCTCGCGGCGGTGCCCCCCACCGTCTCGGTCCGTGTCCCGGGTGTGCCCGCCGCCCTCGACCGGGTGGTCGTGCGCGCTCTGCTGAAGCACCCCGACGACCGGTTCGCGACCGCCACCGAGATGCGTACGGCTCTGCTCGCGGCGACGGCCGGTCCACAGCGCTCCGCGGTGGCGCCCGGACGGTTCGCGTCGTCCCCGCCGCCCGCCGCGACCCGGGTGCTCGCCGCCGGGGTCGTGGATCAGCCGGTCCGCGCGGCGAGGACCGCGGGGGCATCGCCGGTGCTCTGGGCTCTGCTGTCGGGGGCCGCCGTGCTGATCGCGGCTCTCGTCTTCGCGCTCGTGCCCCGCGGCGGTCCCGTCGCGGCGCAGGATGCCGAGGTCGTCCCCACGGCGATCGCCACGGCAGCCGTGCCGGTGACGTCGACACCACCGATCGCCACGGCCACTCCCGTCGCCGAGGCGTCGCCGATCCGTGTCGCCGTCCCCGACGTGGCGGGAACGAGTCTGGACGAGGCACGCGCGATCCTGGCCGCCGCGGGCCTGAGTGCGGCCGCCTCTCCGCTCGCCTCCGACGATCCCCGCCCGGCGGGCACGGTCCTCGCCCTCACCCCCGCCCCGGGCGAGCGGGTGCCGCCCGGAACGGCCGTGGCGCTGACGATCGCGAGCGGCTTCACGGTCGTCCCCGACGTCCGCGGCCGCGGCGCCGACGACGCGCAGTACACCGTGGCATCCGCGGGTCTCGAGATCGCCCTGAGACGGGTGCCGACCGCGGCGCTGCCGGCGGGGACGGTGATGGATGCCGAGCCCGCGGCCGGCACGCGCGTGCAGCGCGGCGCGCGGGTCACGCTCGTCCTCGCCGGCGATCCGGCCACGCCCGCACCCACCACGAGTCCCTCGCCGTCGCGCCCGACCCCCACACCCACCGGGGAGCCGACGCCGTGAGCGTCTCGGCCTCGATCAGACCACGGCCAAGCGTCCTTCCTCGACTCGTGGCCCGTCGTTCACCTTCGGCCCTCACGCTGTCGAGGATCCGGACGGAACCCGCCGCCGGTCCGTGTTCTCAGGAAGCCCGATGAGACCATCCTCCCGCGCCGTCACGCGCGCCCACCGAGGGGAGCAGCATGACCAGCGCCGGTCCTGACGAGCTCACCGAGTTGCTGCGCGCCGCCGAACCCTCACCGACCGTGCCGGGCTCGGACGTCGCCCCCCGTGCGCTGCGGACGCGCCCCTCGGGCGGCGACGCGATCTTCCGCGTCACCTGCTACGCGGCCGGCGGGATCACCGTCGCGATCATGCTCGCCGTCGGCGTGTTCCTGGGGCTGCGCAGCAGCGAGGCCCTGGCCGTCGCGGGGCCGTCGTTCTTCTGGACGCAGGAATGGAACCCCGAGGCCGGTTCGTTCGGGATCGTCGCCGTGCTGTTCGGCACCGTGTCGATCGCGCTCGTCGCGATGGCCTTCTCGGTGCCGCTCGCGCTGGGGACGGCCCTGCTCATCTCGGAGGTCGCCGCCCCCCGCCTGAGGTCGGCGCTCATCACCCTCGTCGACCTGATGGCCGCCGTCCCCAGCGTCGTCTACGGCCTGTGGGGGGTGTTCTTCCTGCAGGCGGCGGTGATTCCCGTCGCGCAGTGGATCTCGTACTACTTCGCCTGGATCCCGATCTTCGCCGTCACCGATCCGGACGGCGCACGCACGACGGCCGCGGGCGAGTTCACGTCGTCGGCCTTCATCGCCGGGATCGTCGTGGCCTTGATGGTGGCGCCGACCCAGACCTCGGTGATGCGCGAGGCCTTCTCGCAGGCTCCCATCGGCGAGCGCGAGGGGGCGCTCGCCCTGGGGTCGACCCGCTGGGGGATGATCCGCACGGTCGTGCTGCCCTTCGGTCGCGGGGGGATCATCGGCGGCACCATGCTGGGCCTGGGTCGTGCCCTCGGCGAGACGATCGCGGTGTACATGATCATCTCGCCCATCTTCACCATCAATTGGGAGGTGCTGAGCAAGGGATCGAACTCGATCTCGGCGCTCATCGCCCTGCGGTACGGCGAGTCCAGCCAGTTCGGTCTCTCGGCCCTCATGGCAGCGGGTCTCACCCTGTTCGTGATCACCCTGATCATCAACTTCACCGCCTCCTCCATCGTGGCCCGATCGCGCTCCGGTGCGCAGAGCGAGGGATGACATGACCATGGATGCCACCCTCGTCCCCGCCCGCGAGCTCGCCCGCGACGACGTGACCCGCGTGCTCACCACCGCGTCGGTGCGGACGCCCAGCCGGGGCCGGACCGTCCTACCCGATCCGGGGACGGAACCCATCGGACCCCGGCGCCGCGTCCGCGGGGTTCCGGCCGAGGAACGGTTCAACCTGATCGGCGCCCTGGTCGCCGCGCTCGCCGTCGCGACACTGCTCTTCGGCTGGCTGACGCCGATGACCGGCGCGATCGGCTGGGCGGTCGTCGCCTACCTGGCCTTCATCGCGATCTATGCGCTGCTGATCATCCTGCGCGCCGACCGTCTCGAGGTCGCCGACCGGGTCATGACGGCGCTGCTGTACAGCGCGGGCGCCCTGCTCTTGGCCGCTCTGGTGTTCGTGGTCGTCTTCACCCTCATCCGCGGGTTCGACGCCGTCACCCACCTGAACTTCTTCGTCGAGACGATGAAGTTCGCCGGCCCGCTCGACCCCCTCACCACCGGCGGCATCGCCCACGCCATCGTCGGCACGCTCATCCAGATCTCCATCGCGCTCGCGATCGCGGTCCCCCTCGGCATCGCCACCGCGGTGTTCATGAACGAGATCGGGGGGCGTTTCGCCCGCTTCGTCCGGACGATCTCGGATGCCATGACCGCGCTGCCGTCGATCGTCGCGGGCCTGTTCATCTACGCCGCCGTCATCACGCTGGTGACCCAGGAGAGGTCGGGCTTCGCGGCATCCCTCGCCATCACCGTGATGATGCTGCCGATCATCATCCGCGCCTCGGACGTCGTCCTGCGCCTCGTGCCGGGGAACCTGCGCGAGGCCTCGTATGCGTTGGGCGCCTCGCGCTGGCGGACGGTGTGGACGGTCGTGCTGCCGACCTCGCGGTCGGGACTGGCCACCGCCGTGATCCTCGGGACGGCCCGCGGCGTGGGCGAGACCTCGCCCGTGCTGCTGACCTCGGGGGTGACCGCGGTGATGAACACCAACCCCTTTCAGGGGGCGATGATCTCGCTGCCGCTGCAGGTGTTCGACATGGTCAAATCACCCGAACCCACGATGATCGCCCGCGGCTTCGGCGCCGCCGCGACCCTCATCGCCCTCGTCCTCGTGCTGTTCGTCGTCGCCCGCGCCATCGGCGGCAAGGGCCCCGGTCAGCTGAGCCCGCGTCGTCGCCGCGCGCGGGCCGCCGCCTCACTCGACGACCTCGCCCGCATCGAGCGCCGCGCCGCGACGGCCGGGGTCGCCGCGACCGCCGCCGCCCCGGCATCCCCGTCCGAGACGACCGTCGACGATCCCCCGCGCACCGCGCCTTCGTCCCACCCGAGCCCCGCCCAGGAGAACCCGTGATCCCCCGCCGTATCCGCCTCGTCGCGACCGCTCTCGCGGCGCTCCTGGTCGCCGGTGTCGTCGGTGCCGGAGGGGCGGCGCCCGCCGCCGTCGCCGCCGACGCACCCTACGCCAACATCTCGGGCTCCGGCTCGACCTGGTCGCAGAACGCCCTCGACCAGTGGCGACGCAACGTGCAGTCCAACTACGCCATGACCGTGGACTATCGCGGCCTCGGCTCCACCGCGGGACGCAACGACTTCATCAACCGCACCGTCGACTTCGCCATCAGCGAGATCCCCTTCCAGCTGCAGCCGACCGAGAAGGGCGCGCAGCCCGAGAAGCCCCCGGCCGGCGGGTACGCCTACATGCCCATCGTCGCCGGTGGCACCTCCTTCATGTACAACCTCAAGATCGGCGGCAAGCGCGTCACCAACCTGCGCCTGGCCGGCGCCACGGTCGCCAAGATCTTCGCGGGTCGGATCACCAACTGGAACGACCCGGCGATCCAGGCCGACAACCCCGGCCTGGCCATGCCCGACAAGCAGATCCAGCGCGTCGCCCGTTCGGACGGCTCGGGGTCGACGGCCCAGTTCACGATGTGGATGAGCAAGCAGCATCCCGACATCTGGACCACCGGGATGACCTCGCAGTTCCCCGACAACCTCGGCGCCACGCTGCAGAGCGGTTCGCTCGGCGTCGCCGCCTACGTCGGCCAGAACTACGGTGAGGGTGCGATCACGTACGTCGAGTACTCGTACGCGCTGAAGTCCGGTTTCCCGGTCGCCAAGGTGCTCAACGCCGCCGGCTACTACATCGAGCCCACGGCGTCCTCGGTCGCCGTCGCCATGCTCAAGGCGCAGATCAACACCAACACGTCGTCGGCCGACTACCTCACCCAGATCCTCGACGGTGTGTACAACAACGCCGACCCCCGCACCTACCCGTTGTCGAGCTACTCGTACATGATCGTCCCCACGCAGGAGGGCGGGACGTTCAATGCGGACAAGGGCCGCACGCTCGGCGCGTTCGCCAAGTACGTGCTGTGCGAGGGGCAGCAGCAGGCGGAGCAGCTCGGGTACTCCCCGCTGCCGATGAACCTGGTCCAGGCGGGAGCGGAGCAGATCACGCGCATCCCGGGGGCGAAGGGCGAGACCGTCGACATCAACTCGTGCAACAACCCCACCTTCCAGCCCGGAGATTCGCTCGATAACAACCGTCTGGCGCAGACGGCTCCGCAGCCGGCCGATTGCGACAAGCAGGGCCCCAACCAGTGCGTCAGCGGAACGGCCGGTGCCGCCGGGACCGACACCGACGTGACCGGATCGGGCGACGGCGGCTCCGCGGCCGGGGCTGCGGCGTCCACCGCGACGGGGGCCGCCGCCGGCGCTGCCGCGGCGACCGCCGCCGATCCGGCTGCGGCGTCGACCGAGGCGGTGTACGACGCGAACGGCAATCTGCTCTCGGGGGCGGCCGCCGGGGGTGGCCGGGCTGCGGCATCCGCACCGTTCTCCATCCCTGATCCGGTTCCGGGAGCCCCGGCGGTGCTCATGGCTGTGGCCGCCGTTCTGCTGGCCGGCGCGATCGTCGTCCCGCCGCTGCTGATGCGTCGCCCCCGGCGGTCCTCCGGACGCTGAGCCCGTCCGACCACGCCTGTTCTGGCAGGCGTGTCCGGCGTGCCCGAAATCGCCTCGAACAGGGCTTTTTGAACAAATTCCCTCCGCAACACCCGCGCGAGACGTCGTTGACGGCTCGTTCATCCCCCCGTCATGACCCGCCCATACTTTCGACCCGTCGACACGCCCCGTCGACGCAGAACAGGGGACACCGTGCGTTCTCGAGCACCTCATCACCGCCCCCGCCGCGGCCTTTTCTCGGTCCTGGCCGGCGCGGCCGTCGCCGGCATCGTCTTCACCGCGATGTCGGGCGGAGCGCTCCCCGCGCCCGCGGCATCCGCCGACGACGCCGCAGACCTGGGCGCCACCACCGTGACGGCGGCGGCGTACGACCCGGATGCCGCGAACGCGCCGTTCCCCGGGCTGGAGGTCTCGGTCTCGCAGACGAGGGGCCTGGGTGCCCAGGGCATCACGGTCTCGTGGAAGAACGCCGCACGCTCCACCCCGCCCAGCCAGCAGACGGGTGGCGAGAACTTCCTGCAGATCATGCAGTGCTGGGGTGACGACCGGTCCGACCCCACCCGCCCCGACCGCACGACCTGCCAGTACGGCGCGAGCGGCACCTTCGGCGGGGGGCGCGTGAGCTCGCGCGAGTGGGGATACGAGATCCCCGCGCAGGACAAGGAATACACGGTCATGGGGACGGGGGTCACCGAGCCGAGCGAGACGGCGATCCCCTTCACGTCCTCCACCGTGCGCAACGGCGAGAACGAGCGGGTCGAGCGCATCGTGAACGGGAAGTTCGTCGACGGCCCCCGCGTCCCGGTCAACCAGAACCCGTTCTTCTCGCAGTACACCTCGAACGAGGTGTCGTGGGCGGGCTCGGGGTCGGACGGCACGGGCAGCGCGAAGTTCGAGGTGCAGACGGCGGTGCAGTCCCGTGGCCTCGGCTGCGGCCGTCCCGTCGAATCGGCGGACGGCACCACGCGCGGACAGTCGTGCTGGCTCGTCATCATCCCGCGCGGCACGGCCGACAACGGGTCGTCGTCCATCAATCAATCCGGTCTGTTCTGGGACAGCTGGAAGCACCACCTCGCGGTGAAGCTCGACTTCCGCCCCCTCGGCAGCTCCTGCGGCATCGGCGCCGCCGAGCGTCAGGTCGTGGGCAGTGAACTGCTGTCGTCGGCGATCTCGTCCTGGCAGCCGGCGCTGTGCGCCAACGGCGGCGACATCTACAACATGATCACGAGCAACGAGGCCGACGCGACGGCCGCCGCCAACCTCGCGACCACGTCGGCACCGCTCGCCTTGACGTCCCGCCCTTACACGGGAGAGGGCGCGGACGATCTGATCTACGCCCCGGTGGGTCTGTCCGCGGTCACGGTCGCCTTCGCCATCGACCGCTTCCCCAGTGCGGCCACGGCCACCGACGAAGAGAAGGGGCGCGCCGGCCTGCCGTTCACGTCGATGAACCTCACGCCCCGCCTGATCGCGAAGCTCCTGACGTCGTCCTACGTCGACGCGCTGCCGACCGAGACCGATCGCCGTCACCTCGGCAGCAACCCGCGCAACCTGCTGTTCGACGAGGACTTCCTGGCGATCAACGACCCCGAGTGGCGCCATCAGTCCATCGCGGGCGTGGGCGTGTCCGACATGCTCGTCACCCAGGGTCGCTCCGACGTGGCCCTGGCGATGTGGAACTACGTGCTCGCCGACCCCGACGCGCGGGCCTTTCTCAACGGCGAGCCCGACCCCTGGGGCGCCCGGGTCAACAAGTACAGCTCCACCAATCCCGAGCTCAACCCGAACGGGGCGCTGCAGCTGCCCACCGATACCTTCCCCAAGTCCGACCCCACCAAGCGCGAGGCGGTCAAGGGCGGGGCGGGCGAGCTCAACGTCATCGGCTGGCGTCCCTACACGAACGACCTCGACACCTCGGGGTACCTCACGCTCCGCGGCGACGCGCAGATCTCCGGCTCCTGGGACCAGCTCGGCAATCCGCCGCGCTACACCAAGGAGCCCCGCAGCCTGCAGGGATCGCAGGCGGTCATCGGACTGACCGACAGCGCGGCATCCGAGAAGTATCAGATCGTCTCGGCGCGCCTGAAGAACCCGGCGGGGGAGTTCACCGCCGTCTCGACGGATTCGATGCTCGCCGCCGCCTCGGCGATGGTGTCGCCGACGGCGCAGACCCAGACCGTGAGCTTCGACTTCGGCTCCGACGCGGCGCGCAGCGCGACCGCGGCCTACCCGCTGACCCTGCCGGTCTACGCGGCGGCGAACCCTTACATGACGGATGCCAAGGCCCGCTCGAGCTACGCCACGTTCATCCGGTACGCGTCAGGCTACGGTCAGCAGCCGGGCACGAGCGTCGGTCAGCTCCCCGTGGGGTACGCCCCGATCCCCGATGCGTGGCACCAGCAGGCGGTGGTGGCCGCGAATGTGATCCAGGGCGGCCTCGTCCGCTCCAGTGCTCCGGCCGCGACGAAGGCCCCCACCGCGTCGGGGCCCCTCGCCTCGGGCACCATCCCCGCCGCGGCCGGTAACGCGTCGGCGACCGGCTCCGCCGCCGTCGCGGGTGCGGGGGCCGCGGCGAGCGCCACCGACCCGGTCGCGTCGGGCGCCGTCGCGGGCGCCCTGGCCGGGGCGCAGACCCCCGCCGATCCCGGCGTGGGCGGTCTGCCCGCCGTCCTGCCGGCCAGCCTGGTGGCCGGGGCGCTCGCCGCCGGCGTCGTGTTCCTCATCCCCAGACTTCCGCGTCGCCTCGGCTGACCCGGGCTTGTCCTTGTCCTTCCGTGCATCACCCGAAATCACACCTCATCCACCTCTTCCAGATTGGTAACCCGTGAAGATCAAGAAGATCGCCGCCCTCGGTGCGGCCGTCGGCCTCCTGCTGTCGGGCGTGAGCATCGCCTCGACCGCGTCGGCCGAGCCGGTGTCGAACAGCTACGCGGCTGTCGGCTCCGACACCCTCCAGGACGCCATGAACGCGCTGACGAACGGTTCGAGCGCGTCGGGCTCGTACGTCCGCGTCCTCGCCGACGGCAAGTCGATCGGCAACTTCGACGCCTTCGGGTCGGCCGCGATCCAGGCCAAGTCCAACGGCCCCTTCTTCGCCCGTCCCAACGGCTCGGGCGCCGGTCGCGACGCCCTGCGCCGTTCGATCGACGGGGGCAACTGGTCGGTCAGCGGGAACGTCACCCCGGCCCGCACCATCGTCGGCCAGGTCGACATCGCCCGCAGCTCCGGCGGTCCGGGCTCGTCGGCGAACGCCGACGGCCGCCTGCTGTACGTGCCCTTCGCTCGTGACGCGGTCGCGTACGCCTACAAGGGCGGCACCGCCGCCTGGGCCACGCTCAGCGCTGCGCAGCTCAAGGGCATCTACGAGGGCACCATCACCACGATCGACGGCGTGACGGTCAAGCCGCGCCTGCCGCAGACGTCGTCGGGCACCCGCACGTTCTTCCTGAACGCGATCGGTGTGACGACGCCCTCGGGTGTCGCCGACGCGACCAACACCACCGTCCCCGAGAACGACGCCACCGTGCTCGGCGACGGCGAGATCATCCCCTTCTCGGCCGCGAGCTGGATCGCCCAGGCCAACAGCGTCGCCGGTGTCAACACCGTCGCCGCCGCCTCCACCGTGCAGCTGGGTTCGCCCGTCGCCGGTGCCGCGCCCTTCACGGGCACGGCCCCCTCGCTCGTCCCCAACGCGAGCTACTACTCCAACACGACCTTCGGCCGTGACACCTACCTGATCGTCGAGCGCGCGCGCGTGCAGTCGACGTTCACCTACTCCGGCTCGGCCGCGTACGACCCGGTTCTCGCGAACCTCGTCAACTCGACGTCGCTGACCAGCCTGACCAACTTCGGCAACTCGCCCCTGGCGCCCGGATCGGTCAAGCGCAAGTTCGGCTTCCTCGCCCCCTCCTCGACCACCCCCATCGCGGCGTACGCCCAGGGCTGATCGAGAAAAACGAAAGGGTAGACACTCTCATGTTCCGCACTTCCGCCCTGAAGGCCGCCGCTGCCGCGGCCCTCGCCCTCGTGCTCGTCGGCACGGGTGTCACGGCCGCCCAGGCGGCGAACACCCCCGCCGGCTCGACCGAGCCGTTCTACATCTTCGACGCCACGACCGAGAGCCTGGTCAAAGACGGCGAGGCCATCGCGTTCGACCAGCTCGTCGCGGGGTACCCCGTCGGCGAGGGCTTCTCGAACTACGACAAGATGTTCACCGGCCCCGACAAGGCCACCGGCGTCTTCGTCTTCGTCTCGCCCCGCGGCGGCGAGCGCGACACGTCGAAGTGGCTCGGTAGCCAGATGAACGCGTTCAACGACCCCGCGAAGAAGACGGTCCTCACGCCGGCTCTGCTGCTGAACAACCTGGCCGGCGCGAACTACGCCTCGGTCAAGGCCAACGGCGGCGACTTCTCGGCCGGCCTGGCGTTCACGTCCAACAACGGCGTCATCGTCGAGGACGCGTCCTTCGCCTACATCACGGTCAAGCCCGGCGGGTCGTGGAGCTACACCGCGACGGTTCCCGCTGGCGGCGGCACCACGCCCCCGGCCGGTGGCACCTCGGGCGACATCTCGCTGCAGGCCACCACGGTCGCCCCGCAGGACGGTGCGCTGTCGCTCTCGGTGCCCGCGGGTGCCAAGGCCACGTTCGGTCAGGCCCAGCTGGTCAACAACAAGTCGACCTCGACCGCGAGCCTTCCCGAGGTCACGGTGACCGACGACCGTGTGGTCAGCAAGAAGGGGTGGACGCTGACCCAGACGGTCGCCGCGTTCACCAGCGATGCCGCCTCGTTCAGCTCCGCCAACCTCGGTGTGGGCCCCAAGGTCAATCCGACCGGCACCACCTCCACCGGCGTGGTCCCGGCGGCGGCTCAGACCGCCGGCTCGGCCGTCTACCCCTCCGTGTTCGCCAGCGCGGCGGCGGGTTCGGGGGTCGGCGTGACCAAGCTCGGTGCGGACCTGACCCTCGTGGCGCCGTCCGACGCTCCGGCCGGCACCTACACCTCGAAGATGACGCTCACGCTCGTCTCGAAGTGATCGCACGCGAGGGGCGGCGCCGTCGGCGCCGCCCCTCGTCCGTGCCCGACAGCCCGTTGGGCGTTCAGCCCTCGTTCATGCCGCGGATCGATCGCGGCAAGCATCCTCTGCGGAGATATATCGTGCTTTCCTTCCCTGCCCCCCGCCACCCGAAGGCGTGGGGGATCCGCTCGATCGCGCTCGCCCTCGTGGGCGTCGCCGCGGTCTCCGCCGCCCTCTCCGCGGCCCGTCCCGCCCA
>NZ_CAJYPF010000093.1 GCF_913776565.1 uncultured Microbacterium sp.
CCGAGGCGCTGCCCGCACCCGCCGCTTCCGCTCCGTCCCCGACGCCGGCCGACCCGGTGCTCCGCCGCCCGCGCGGTCGCCGCTCGGCGCTCGGCCCCGCAGCCGCCCGGTCCACCTTCGTGGAACCGACGAAGCACCCCCGCGTCGTCGCGATGCGCCCCGTGCCCGTGGCTGCCGCCGGGTCCGCCGTGCTGTCCCGCACCGCGTCGCTCAGGGCCGAGCGTGCCCTGGACCCGAGGCACGTCCGCCGTGCCGCGAACGCCAAGCGCGCCGCGATCCTCCTCGCACCGGCGCTCGCCGTGACCTCGAGCCTGACGCTGGCCGTCCCGGCGAACGCGGCGACCCCGTCGACGGGAGCGCACTCGGGCACGACGACCTCGCAGGCCGCGCTCGCCGGCGTCCCGGCCACCGAGCTGCAGACCTACACCGTGGCGCACGACGTCGAGGTGCCCGTGACCGCGATCGACGGCGTCTCGACCACGACCACCGTGGTCTCCTACCCGACCGTCGTGACCCGGTTCGGCGTCACCACCGCCCAGGCCGAGTCGGCGATCTCGGCGGCGCTGTCCGCCGGCGGCGACCGCGCCACGATCCTCGCGACCGCGCTGCAGTACCTCGGCGACCCCTACGTCGAGGGCGGCGCCTCCCACTCGGGCATCGACTGCTCGGGGTTGACGATGGTCGCGTACGCCGCCGTCGGGATCCCGCTCGTGCACTACGTGCCGACGCAGGACGCCGCGGCGACGACCATCCCGGAGTCGGAGGCGAAGCCCGGCGACCTCGTGGTCTACGACAACGAGGACCACGTCGGCATCTACCTGGGCCAGGGACTCGTCCTCCAGGCGCCGCACCCGGGCGAGGTCGTCGACATCGTGCCGATGTACCCGGCCGCGCACCACTTCGCACGCCTCCTGCCCGCCGGCGCCTGACGGGCACCGGGCCCTGCGCGACGGCCCGGACCGCCCGTCCAGCAGCCGCGCCGGGCCTCCCGTAAACTGGCGTGATGGCCTCCGACACCTGCACCCCGTTCGAAGAGCAGCGTTCTGCTCGTCCGCAGGTGCGTCCGCGCACCGAGGGTTGGACCCAGGCGCAGGACTCCGCGGGCCGCCCGCTCCTGCAGTTCGCGTCGCCCAAGCGGGGCAAGCCGCCCGTGCACCTCGCCGACCTCACGGTCGAGGAACGCATCGAGAAGGTCAAGGAGCTGGGGCTGCCCGGGTTCCGCGCCAAGCAGCTCTCGACCCACTACTTCACGCACTACACGTCCGACCCGGCGAAGATGACCGACCTGCCGGCCGCTCAACGCGACGAACTCGTCGCGGGCATGCTCCCGCCGCTCCTCACCGAGACCCGTCGTCTGGCGACCGACAACGGGGACACGATCAAGTTCCTCTGGAAGCTCCACGACGGTGCGCTCGTCGAGTCGGTGCTCATGCGCTACCCCGGTCGGATCACGCTGTGCGTGTCGTCCCAGGCCGGCTGCGGCATGAACTGCCCCTTCTGCGCCACCGGACAGGCGGGGCTCACCCGGAACATGTCGACGGCCGAGATCATCGAGCAGATCGTCCGGGCCAACGCCGCGATCGCCGCGGGGGAGCTCGGGGGCGACCCACGCAAGGGCGGACAGGACCGCGTCGACGCCGAACGGGTGACCAACATCGTCTTCATGGGCATGGGGGAGCCGCTGGCGAACTACAAGCGCGTCATGGACGCCGTCCGCACGATGGTCGCCCCGCAGCCGAACGGGCTCGGCATGAGCGCCCGTGGCATCACCGTCTCGACGGTCGGTCTCGTCCCCGCGATCAAGAAGCTCGCGGACGAGAACATCCCGATCACGTTCGCGCTCTCGCTGCACGCGCCCGACGACGAACTCCGCGACGAGCTCATCCCGGTGAACTCGCGCTGGAAGGCCGACGAAGCCATCGACGCCGCGCACGAGTACTACGCGAAGACCGGGCGCCGTGTCTCGATCGAGTACGCCCTCATCAAGGACATGAACGACCACGCCTGGCGCGCCGACCTGCTCGCCGAGAAGCTCAATGCACGCGGTCGTGGCTGGGTGCACGTCAACCCGATCCCGCTGAACCCGACGCCCGGCTCGGTGTGGACCTCGTCCGAGCCCCACGTGCAGGACGAGTTCGTCCGCCGCCTCAACGCCGCCGGCATCCCGACCACCCTCCGCGACACCCGCGGCAAGGAGATCGACGGGGCGTGCGGCCAGTTGGCTGCGGCTGAGTAGTCGGCTGGTCAGGTCGGCCTGGAGGCACGGTGCGGGTCCGCACCGTGCCTCTCGTCGTTCCCGGGGTCACCCGCGGCGGTCGGAGCCGCCGTGGTACCCCGACTCCCGCGTGCTTCCGGGGAAGTCGGGGTACGACACGCCCGGGATGCGGCACGTGTTGGCGCTGCCGTTCACCTCTGCGTAAAGTAATCACTCGTTGCCGCTGAGGCGGAGAACGGAACGGCCGGAACGGTCACCTCCGAGTCTCGCCCGGGCAACGAACCAGCCTCTCTGACGACGTCCGCTGAACTGTGGGCCGAGTGGGGAGTGCGTCTGGTCCTTGAGAACTCAACAGCGTGCACATTGTCAATGCCAATTTATTGACCCCGTTGCACAGTGCTTGTCCCTGATGGGGTGCGCACGGTGTACGGAGACAATTCCTTTTGGATTGAAGATTGTCAGTAGACAGTCAACAGTCAAGATCAACTCGGCTGTGTTCTTCGGGGCATGGTTGGTAATTTTTTTACGGAGAGTTTGATCCTGGCTCAGGACGAACGCTGGCGGCGTGCTTAACACATGCAAGTCGAACGATGAAGCCCAGCTTGCTGGGTGGATTAGTGGCGAACGGGTGAGTAACACGTGAGTAACCTGCCCCTGACTCTGGGATAAGCGTTGGAAACGACGTCTAATACTGGATACGACTGCCGGCCGCATGGTCTGGTGGTGGAAAGATTTTTTG
>NZ_CAJYPF010000094.1 GCF_913776565.1 uncultured Microbacterium sp.
CGCGAGCCTCACGAGCGTCACCCGCACCCTCGAGGGCGACACCGCCCGCTACGCGGTCGAGGGCGAGCTGTTCTTCGCCTCGAGCAACGACCTGACCACGAAGTTCGCGTACCACGACGACCCGGAGCGCGTCGTGATCGACCTGTCGCGCTCGCACGTCTGGGACGCCTCGACGGTGGCTGCCCTGGATGCCGTGCGCACGAAGTACGCGCACCTCGGCACGACCGTCGAGCTCGAGGGGCTCAACGCCACGGCCGCCTCGTTCCACGACCGCCTCAGCGGGGGCCTGGGCGCCGGTCACTGATGGCCGGGGCCCCCGCGCCTCAGGAGCGCAGGGTGGTCGACGGCGTCTCGCCGAACTCGCCGCGGTACATCGCCGCGAAGCGACCGAGGTTCGAGAAGCCCCACCGGGCGGCGATCGCGGCGACCGTCTCGACCGAGGGGTCGGCGACGCGCAGCTCCGCCCGCGCCGCGTCCAGACGCACCCGCCGCAGATACTGCATGGGCGTGCGTCCCGTCGCCGCGCGGAAGGCGTACTGCAGGCCCCGTGGGGACAAACGGGCCGCCTGCGCGATGTCGGCGAGCGCCACGGGTTCCGCCGCGTGCGCCTCGACGAAGGCCTTGGCGCGGCGCACGGGCGCGGGCAGCGGCCGCGAGGGGCGTCCCGCGGCCAGGGCGTCGGTGAACGTCGTCGAGAAGGTCAGCAACGACGCCTCCAGCAGCAGGGTGCGCGCCTGCTGCTCGATCAGGGGCGTCCGTTCGGAGGAGCGCAAGAGCACGTCGCGGCTGTACTCCCACGTGCGCGACCAGTAGCGCAGCCGCTGCTCGTTGACGGGCTTGTGCCCCGTCGCGCGCACGCGGAGGGAGTCGTCGCCGGACAGGCGGCGCGCGGCGTCGTCGAAATCGGTGCGCGCGAACGACACCGCCGATCCGGCGATGCGCCCGGTGAAGGCGATCTCGAGGGGACGGTCCACGACCATGAAGGGGGTCGAGGTGTCGATGCGCTCGCGTCGATAGGTCCCTGTCACCCGCGGGCCGGCGATGCGGCCCACGACGACCTGGTCGCGGGGGTCGGATTCGACGAGCATGGTCGAGCCGATCGTGTAGTCGCAGATGGCGAAACCCGGCTCCGCGGCGGCGTGCCAGGCCAGTGCGGGCTGGATCGCCTCGGCGCGCGTGATCCGCGCCCCGGGCACGATGCTCTGCCACAGGTGTTCGACCGTCTCGGCGTCCCGGGACTCGATATTCGTATGCTCCACGCGAGTTTCCTAAATCGTCCGAGAAAATGCGGCAAGACCGTTGCCCGAGCGTGCGAGGCGCGGTATGAAACCGCTCTCACGCAATCGCCGAGCCGAATTCCGCGAATTCGAATGCCCCCATCCGCTTTCACCGTATCCGGGCGAAAGCCGCCATTCTCGCAATTCGGCGTCCCCGGACGCCGAGCGCGATCGAAAGGCCGCCTAACGCAGCGACGCCCCGGCCGGCCACACGCTCGCGACCGTTCCCACCGGGATAATGGACCTGGTCGCCATTCGGCGCCGCTCGCCGAAGGGATGCCGATGCCGTTCCGCACCATGACGACGCTGCAGCAGTGGATCGACGAATTCCGCGCGCTCGGCTACGACGACGCCGACATCCTCCGGGTGATCCCCCAGGACAGCGACGACGGATCCGACGCCGGGCTCGTCGCCGCCCAGCTGCGCAGCGTCTCGACGACGTTCTTCGTCGCGCCGGGAGCCGAAGCGGGATCGACCGCCTGGGCCGTGACCTTCGAACCCCGGGAGGATGCCGCTCCCCTGCCCGCGGGGCGCGTCATGGCCCTCGCGGGTGAGCTCGCGACCCTCGCGGCCCTGTGCTCGTTCCTGCAGGCGCGTTCCGAGGCCTTCCTCGCGGCCGCCGCCGCCGCGGACTGAGCGACCCGCGACCGCGAGGCGGTCGACGCGTCGATCCCGCGCGGGGCTCGCGTCCTCAGCGCGTGGCCGTGGACGTCAGCTTCTCGATGACGAGCGCGAGGCGGGCGGCCTCGCCGGGATCGAGAGCGGTGATCGCCGTCTCGATGTCCTCGTCGAACGCGCGCAGACGGCACCACGGCGGGGAGTCGAGGTCGACGATGACGGTGAGGTGGTTGACGCGACGATCGTCGTCGTCCAGATCCCGTCGCACCACCTCGCGCTGCACGAGCCGGTCGACCAGGGTCGTCACCCCCGCCGAGGTGATGCCGAGGTGCTCGCGCACGTGCGAGGGACGGGCGCCGGGGTTCTCGGCGATGAACATCAGCGCCCGGGCGTCGAGCTCGTTCAGCGAGAGTTCTCGTCGCGCGGCGATCGCCGCGGACCGTCGCGCCTCTCCGTAGGCCAGAAGGGCGCGCTGCAGGGTCGACTCCCCAGGGGGCGGCGAGATGGTGTCGGAAGACGGCTGCACGACCCACGATCGTACCCAGTGGTGCGCGGAATCCGCGGACGTCGTGACGCGGGCTGACGGCATCCGTTGTGTTTCCGGGCTCCTGCGCATCGGGGGGCTCTTGTCAAGAGGCTCGGGGGCGACGCGATCGGGGGCTATCACTGGTCTCAGACGACCCCGCCGACATGCGGGCGCACGTCCCGTCGGGAGACGGGAGCAAGGAGAAGACCATGATCTACGGACAGCAGAGCGGACAGCAGGCGGGCTCGGTGTGGAGCATCGCGATGTCGACCGCGATGGGCAACGGCATCGTCCCCCGCTCGGACGAGGGTTACCGCGAGCGCACCGCGCCGCGGTGGTTGCGCGTGCGGACCCGGTCCGCGAAGGTGGCGGCGCCTCGCGCCTGACACCCGCGGTCTCACCCCGACGCGTCGGCTCCTTCCCCCAGGAGACGGCGCGTCGGCTCGTTCCCGGGCGAACGGATCGGTGTCCGGGCGTTCACGCGATGGTCTTCACGACGTAACCCATCACCCGGGGTTCTGCCTCCAGCATGGGACGACCGCACCCGCGGTCCCCTGTCCCCCCGGCTGCGAAGGCGATCCCGATGACCCGACCCGTCCGCGTGCTGTCGCTCTACGAGGGCTTCTTCGCCGGGGGCGCACGGATCCTGCACTCCGACGTCGTGGCGGGCCTGGCCGCCCGTGGCGCGCAGGAGCATCGGGTGCTGTCGCTCACCTCGGCGGCCCACCGCGACGCCTCCACGCAGTTCGCGCGCGACGACACGCGCTACCGTCGTCTGCGGAGCGCGGGCGTCGCGATCGACACGTTCGACCGCATCGCCGCCGACCGTCCCGTCGCGCCCGAGGACTTCACTCCGGCCGAGCTCGCGCGCGCCGCGCACCTCATCGCGGAGTCGGACGTGGTGCTCTCGCTCAAGGAGCAGCCCCTCAGCCTCATCGTCGCCCTCCAGCGCGCCGGGATGCTGCCCGACCGCCCCCTCGCCGCGTGCCTGCACCGCTCCGACCCGACGCACTCCGGTCCGGCTCTCGGCTGGCTCGTGGATGCCGCGGCCTCCGGCGCCGTGACCGCCACCATCGCCTGCGCCGAGTCGACCTCGTCCGCCTACGCCCGCGCGGGCGTCGCGGCCCGCGACGCGTGGGTGATCGACAACGGCATCGACACCCGACGATTCCGTCCCGGCACGGCCGCGGAGCGTCGTCGCATCCGCGCGGGTCTCGGCATCCCGGACGAGGCTCCGGTGGTGCTGCTGGCCGCCCGCTTCGACGCCATGAAGGACCCGGGGCTGTTCCTGCGCGCGGCCGCGCGGCACGCCCGCACCGCACCCGGCACGCATTACCTGATGTGCGGATCGGGGATGACGCCCGACAACCCCGCGTTGCGCGCCCTGCGCGCCGACAGCGGCGTCGGCGCCGACGTGCCGATCCACGCGCTCGGCCTGCGCGAGGACATGCCGCAGCTCTACCGGATCGCCGACGTCGTGGCCCTCACGAGCGCCTTTGGCGAGGCCTCGCCTCTGTGCCTGGTGGAGGGAGCGGCATCCGGAGCCGTCCCCGTCACCACCGACGTGGGTGACGCCGCCCGGATGGTCGCCGGCTTCGGGCTGGTCACCGTGCGCGACGAGGACGCGATCGCACGCGCGTGGGGGGACGCACTGTCGCGGCGTCCCGCGATGCGCGCCGCGGCGATCGCCGCGCGCGGCCGCCTCGATCGCCGCCGCATGATCGACGACTACCGCGCCGCGATCTCGGGCCTGCTGCTGTCGGACGCCCTGGCCGCCTGACACGCGCCGCGCGAGCCGAGGCCGTCTCCCTCCCCGCACGAGAAGGCCGCGTCGCCCGCACGTCGCGGCGCACACCCACGGGTGAGCAGTGGCCGCACGCCGGTGCGCACCGCCCCGCGCGACCGCGCGCGGGACGCTCCGCACCTTAGACACGCGGCCACGCCCGCACCATCCCCGCGCCGGTCGGACGAAAGCGTGTCTACAGTGAGGCATGACCGCCCGTATCGTGTCGATCGGCACGGCCCTGCCCGACACCCGCGTCGCCCAATCGACACTGCGCGACCTGTTCGCCGCGCAGCCCGGGTTCGACCGCAAGAGCCAACGCCTCGTGGGTGCCGCCTTCGACGCCGCCGCCATCGACACCCGTCACGTCGTCCTGCCCCAGCTGGCGGGCGCGGCCGTCGACGGTCTGACCGTCCGCGACGGCGACACGCTGCTGATGCCGCCGACGGGCGCGCGCAACGACGAGTACCGCCGGGCCGCGCCGCCGCTGTTCGCCGCGGCCGCACGCGCCGCGCTGCGGGACTCGCCCTACGACGCCTCGTCCGTCACCCACGTCGTGACGGTGTCGTGCACGGGCATGTTCGCCCCCGGGCCGGACTACCACCTGGTCCGCGACCTCGACCTGCCCGTGACGGTCGAGCGCTACCACCTCGGCTTCATCGGTTGCGCCGCGGCCATCCCGGCGCTGCGCCTGGCGGCGCGCATCGTCGGCGACGACGCGGCCGCGGTGGTGCTGGTCGTGTGCTGCGAGCTGTGCTCGTTGCACTGGCAGACCTCGTCGCATCCCGACCAGATCGTGGCGGCGTCGGTGTTCGCCGATGGCGCCGGGGCCGCGATCGTGACGTCTGCGGACGGTTCGCCGGACGGCCTCGACCTCGAGGGCTTCGCCACCCACGTCACCGACGACGGCGAGAAGGACATGGCCTGGACCGTCGGCGACTCGGGCTTCGAGATGACCCTCACGCCCCAGGTGCCGCGCATCATCGGCCGCGAGATCACGGCGATCGCCGCCGACGTGCTGGGCGATATCGCCGACATCGACGCGTGGGCCGTGCACCCCGGCGGCCGGAGCATCCTCGACCGCGTCGACAGTGCGCTGGACCTGGATGCCGCGGCACTCGCGCCCTCGCGAGAGGTCCTGCGGGCGCACGGCAACATGTCGAGCGCGACGCTGCTGTTCATCCTGCGCGATCTGCTCGCCGACCGCGCCCTGGCCGACGGCGGCCGCGTCGCCGCTCTCGCCTTCGGACCGGGACTGACGGTGGAGGCGGCGACCCTGACACGGCGTCGCGCGGCCGCGTGAGCGTTCTGACGGGCCTGGCCCGGCGCGACACCGCGCTGACCGAGCTCATGGACGATCCCCACTGCGATCCCCGCGCCCTGGCGGCGACCTACCGCCGATTCGGCACGGTGAACAGGCTCGTCTCGGCGTGGGGGCACGTGTACCGCACGCGCGTGCGCCCCGAATTGCGCGCCCTCGGCCGGCCCGCCCGCGTGCTCGATCTCGGCTGCGGCGGCGGCGACGTCGTCGTGCGCCTCGCGGGGCTCGCGCGACGAGACGGCCTGGACGTCGAGTGGGTGGGCGCCGATCCCGACCCCCGCGCCCTCGACGCCGCCCGCGAGCGCTCCCGACCGGGCGTGCGATTCACGGCGCAGGGGTCGCGCGACCTCATCGCCGCTGGCGAGACGTTCGACCTCGTGCTGTCCAACCACGTGCTGCACCACCTGGACGCGGCCGAGCTGCGCACCTTCGCCGGTGATTCGCTGGAGCTCGCGCGCGGATCGGTGCTGCACGCCGACATCGCGCGCGGGCGACTCGCCTACGGCCTGTACGCGGTGGGCATCGCGCCCCTGGCGACCGGGACGTTCCTGCGGATCGACGGTCTGCGCTCGATCCGCCGCAGCTACCGCGCCCCCGAACTGGCCGCCGCGCTCGGGTCGCCGTGGCAGGTGTCGACCCCTGCCCCGTTCCGCGTTCTCGCGGTTGCGCGGGGGCACGCCGCGGGTGCTCCCGCCGCGGGGGGTGCGCGCGATGCCTGAGGTGCTCGTCGTCGGCGCGGGGCCCGTGGGCCTGGCCCTCGCCGCCGACCTGCGCACGCGCGGAGTGGACGTCGACATCGTCGACCGGCGGCCCGCGGTGGGCGGCGGGACCCGGGCGATCGGCATCCATTCCCCCGCCCTCACGCTGCTCGAGGCGTCGGGCGCCACCGACGCGATCCGCTCACGGGCCGTGCGCATCGGCCGCGGCGAGGCACGAGCCGACGGCCGCGTCCTCGCCGAGATCCGCTTCGACCGACTGCGTGCGCGGCATCCGTACGTGGCGGCTCTGCCGCAGTCCGAGACGCTGGCGGTGCTCACCGCGCTCGCCCCGCCGGTGCGGCACGGCGTCCACGTCACCGCGCTGCGCGAGGGGCGTGCGGGCGTGCATGCCGTCACCGCGGCGGGTGAGAGTGTGCGCGCCGACGCGGTGGTCGTGGCATCCGGGTGGTCCGGGCGCGAGCTCGTCTATCGCCCGGGCGCCGTGCGCACGCACCACTATCCCGACCGGTACGCGATGGCCGACGTCGAAGCATCCGGAGGTCCGATCGCGCGCGTCCATCTCGAGCGGGGCGGGGTCGTGGAATCGTTCCCCCTTCCGGACGGTCGGCGCCGGCTCGTCGCGTGGGCGGGGACCCGCGAGATTCCGGATGCCGACACCTTCCTGCGCGACGCCGTCGCCGCGCGCACCGGGGTCGAGGTCGACATCACGGGGGCCTCGACTTTCGGCATCCGCCGCGCGGTGGCCCCGACCCTGCGGCGGGGGCGGGTCGTGGTGGTCGGCGACGCCGCCCACGAGGTCAGCCCCATCGGCGGGCAGGGGATGAACCTGGGACTGCTCGACGCGCTGACGCTCGCGCCGCTGCTCGCCCCGTGGGTGCGGCGCGGCGACGACGCAGGGCTCGCCCGATGGGAGCGCGACCGTCTCGCCTCGGCGCGCCACGCCGCCCGCCTGGCCGTGCTCAACACACTGCTCGGTCGCGCCGCGACGCCCGCCGCCCATCGCGCCCGATCGGCCGCGCTGCGGGCCGTGCTGCGCGGCGCCGGGGGCGCGGCGTTCACGCGGGCGTACGCGATGCGCCTGGATCGCGCCGCGCGGGGCACCTGACCGCGGGCAGTCCGCCTCAGGCGACGACGAGCTGCGCCGCCAGCAGCAGCGCGGCGAGCATCGTCAACTGGAACACCGCACGCCCCGGCGGACGCACCCCCACCAGCACCGCGGTGACGACGGCCACCGCGACCACCGCGGCGAAGAACACGACGCCGCCGGCCGTGACCCCCGACCCGAGCAGCACAGCCAGCGCACCCACGACGATGCCGGCGGCGGCGGTGAGCACCGACGCCCGCGCCCCCAGGCGATGCGGAAGCCCTCGCACGCCGGTCCGGCGATCGTCGTCGAGGTCGCGCACGACGTTGGTCAGGTGCACGGCGGCGCCAAGCGCGGCACCCGCGAGCGTCGCCCACGGGGCGGCGAGCAGCGGCATCCCGGTCGACAGCGTCGCGAACGAGGGGAACAGCCCGAAGCTCAGCAGAAACGGCGCGATCGAGAACGGCGTCGACTTCAGCCCCGCGTTGTACGCCCAGGCCGAGGCGAGGGCGACCGCGTGGGCGGCGAGCAGGCCCGGTCCCAGCGGTGTCGAGAGCACCAGGGCGGCGACGACGGATGCCACGGCCACGGCGAGCGCACGCTCCGGGGTGAGCGCTCCCCCGGCGATGGGCTTGTCCGTCCGGCCGACGGACGTGTCGCGCGCTGCGTCGATCGCGTCGTTCGACAGGCCGACCGACACCTGACCGGCGAACACGGCGACGACCAGAAGGGCGAGACGGCTCGGCTCGACGCCGGCAGCGATCCCGAGGGCGAGCGACAGTGCGGTCACGACGAGCGTCGGACCCGGATGCGTCGACGCCCACAGCGCGCGGATCGCCGACGTCTGGTTCGCGGCATCCGTCACCCCACGACGCTATCGCGCGGGGCGCCGCACGGGGCGCGGCGCCCGCGTGTCGGTGAGCGCCCACCCTCGTCGAGCGTCCGAGGAACGCCGTCCTCCGCGCCGATGAAGCGGCGTGTCCGGGACGCTCGACCGTCGTGACGAGGGGGCGAGGGGGTCCCGGCACTCACCGGTCGAGCAGGCGAGCCCCGCCGTATCGGGTGTCGACCGACCACGGCGGCGGCGTGATCGAGGCGCACGAGAGGACGCCCCAGCCGATCGAGCAGTAACCGCTCGAGGCGACTCCCCCGACGCATGATGCCCCGGTCGTTGCTCACGGCCGGGGCATCATGGCGCGGGTCAGAGGTCTTCGGGAGCCAGGTCGCCCTGTCCCTCTTCGCCCAGCTCGACGACACCGGGGTCCTCGCCCTGCGAGTCGGTGCCCGTGGACTCGG
>NZ_CAJYPF010000095.1 GCF_913776565.1 uncultured Microbacterium sp.
AAGACGACGACCGCGCCCCGCGTCCCAGCCCGCGCGAGATCCAGGCGCACATCCGCGCCGGACTCTCGGCCCGCGAGGTGGCGTCGCTGCTGAACGCGCGCGTCGAAGACGTCCAGCGCTTCGAGCCGCCCGTCCTCGCCGAGCGCGAGCACGTGGTCGGTCAGGCGCTGGCGGTTCCCGTCCTGCTGGGCGGCACCCTCGAGCACGATGCGCCGATCACGTTCGGTGCCGCCGTGCGCGCCAAGCTCGCCGAGGCCGGCGCGTCCGCCGAGCGGTGGACGAGTTGGAAGGAGAGCGCGGGCTGGATGGTCAAGCTCGAGTTCACCGCAAACGGCATCGAGCACGACGCCCGGTGGGGCTTCGAGCCGCGCCGCAGCACGCTGTCGCCCCAGAACGCCGACGCGATCCAACTCTCCCGCCAAGGTTCGCTCCCCGAGGGGCTGATCCCGCGGCTGCGCGCCCTCGACAACGTGCCCAAGGACGACTCTCGCTTCGACAGCGGTGCTTTCGGTCCGCGACGTCTCGACATCGACGACGAACCCGGCGTCGAGGCGACCGGACCCGTCGCCGCGGCCGTGCAGGCGGCGGCGATCAAGCGCGCGCCCGACGCTCCCGTGACGTCGTCCGAGACCGCTGATCTGCTCGAGGCTCTGCGCCGTCGTCGCGGGCAGCGCGAGCCCCTGCCCGGCGTCGAGGCAGAACCCGAGCCGCGCCCGTCGAGCGCCCCGGTCTCGCTGTTCGAACCGGCCCCCGAGCCCGCCCGTCCGGAGCCGACCCGTTCCGAGGAGCGCGCCGATGCGGCGCCTGAGGCCGAGCGCCCGGCATCCGACCCCGCGCGACGCACGAAGGGGCGACCGTCCATGCCCTCGTGGGACGAGATCGTGTTCGGGGCCCGGTCCGACGAGAGCTGAGGCCTTCTCGGCTACCGCCGGGCCGGCGCGACGGGATGCCGTCGGCCTCGGACCCCGTCAGGCGAAGGCGCCCAGGCGCAGCAGCGGAACGGTGCGCTCCTCGTCCGTGAGCGAACCGTGCTGGCCGACCATGCGCTGAGGGCGCTTGTCCGGCTCTCGATCGTCGTAGTAGGCGAAGCGTCCGCGCGCGGCGACCACGACGTCCCCGATACGCGGCAGCACCTCCGGCTCGACGGTGCCGAAGAGCCCCGCGGCGACGGCCTCGTCGCGCGTCAGCACCCAGGCGCGCGCCGCCTCGCTCAGCGCCCAGCGGCGGGCCACGGCATCCGCCCGCCCGTCCGCCGCGTAGACGTGCAGCATGCGGGGCTCGCCGCCGAGCAGGGTGACGTCCTGGAGCAGTGCATCGCCGTCGCGGAGCAGGACGTGCTTATGCGCGGGCACGTCGACCATGCCGTGATCGGCGGTGACGATGACGCCCGTGCGTGGTGAGACGAGTCCGGCGAGGCGGCGGGCGGCGGCATCCACCCGCTCCAGAGCATCGGTCCAGCGGTCGGACTCCCATCCGTCCCGGTGGCCGGCCGTGTCGAGTTCGGGCGCGTACAGGTACGTGATCGATCCGGGGTGGCCCGCGGCGAGGTCGGCGGCGAGGGCCACGCGCTCGTCGAGGTCGTCGGAGGGGTGGAACCGCGCCCCGCGCAGGGTCGCCTCGGTGAAGCCGGTGCCGGTGTACCCGGGCCGGGACACGACGAAGGCGTCGCGCCCGGATGCCGCGTGCGCCGCGAAGAGGGGCGTCCGGCGCTGCCAGGTGCGGGGGTCGAGCCCGTCGGTCTCCCACCCGTGCAACTGATTCGGGGCGGTGTCGGTGCCCGGGATGCGCACGCGGTAGCCGGCGATGCCGTGGGCGCCGGGGTCTGCGCCGGTGAGCAGGCTCGTGAGCGCTGCCGCCGTTGTCGAGGGGAACACCGTGCGCGCGACATCGCGACGCCCGCCGACCGCGCCGAGGAACCGCGCGTGACCGCGACGAGCCGCGAGGTTGTGCGCGCCGAGCCCGTCGACCAGGAAGACGATCGCGCTCTCGGCGGGGGCGAACCAGTCTGCTCCGCCGGTCACCGCGGCGATCGCCTGCGCCATCACGTCGGTGAGGCTCCGAGAGCGCGGCGGATCCGCCGGTAGGCTGAGTGACATCGGAGCAAGTCTTCCACACGGCTCCCGACCCCGTCCGCTCGCGGACGCCCGCCCGACCCGAGGCCGCATCCCATGCCCGATTCCCGTTCCTCCTCCCCCGCGACCGTCGAACGCATCGAAGACGTCGATGTCTCGACCGAGATGCAGGGGTCGTTCCTCGAGTACGCCTACTCGGTCATCTATTCGCGCGCGCTGCCCGACGCCCGCGACGGGCTCAAGCCCGTCCAGCGACGCATCCTCTACCAGATGGCCGAGATGGGTCTGCGCCCCGACCGTGGGCACGTCAAGAGTGCCCGCGTCGTCGGCGAGGTGATGGGAAAGCTCCATCCCCACGGCGACGCCCCCATCTACGACGCGCTCGTCCGCCTCGCCCAGTACTTCTCGCTGCGCGTGCCGTTGATCGACGGTCACGGCAACTTCGGCTCGCTCGACGACGGCCCCGCCGCCCCCCGCTACACCGAGGCGCGTCTCGCCCCGCCCGCGCTCGCCCTCACCGAGAATCTCGACGAGGACGTCGTCGACTTCATCCCCAATTACGACGGGCAGTTCCAGCAGCCCGAGGTGCTGCCGGCGGCGTTTCCGAACCTGCTGGTCAACGGCGCGACGGGCATTGCGGTCGGCATGGCGACCAACATGGCGCCGCACAACCTCATCGAGGTGGTCGCCGCGGCCACGCACCTGCTGCAGAACCCGGACGCCACGGTCGACGAGCTGATGGAATTCGTCCCGGGCCCCGACCTGCCCTCGGGCGGCATCATCGTGGGTCTCGACGGGATCAAGGATGCCTATACCAACGGGCGCGGCACGTTCCGCACCCGCGCGAAGGCGTCGATCGAGTCTCTCGGGCCTCGTCGCACCGGCATCGTCATCACCGAGCTGCCCTACCTCGTCGGTCCCGAACGCGTCATCGAGAAGATCAAGGACGCCGTCCAGGGCAAGAAGCTGACCGGCATCGCCGACGTCACCGACCTGACCGACCGCAACAACGGACTGCGCCTGGTCATCGGCATCAAGACCGGTTTCGACGCCAAGGCCGTCCTCGAACAGCTGTACCGCCTGACACCCCTCGAGGACTCGTTCGGCATCAACAACGTCGCCCTCGTCGACGGTCAGCCGCAGACCCTCGGTCTGCGCGACATGCTGCGGGTCTACGTCGACCACCGTCTGCGCGTGGTGACGCGTCGCAGCGAATACCGCCTGGCCCGCAAGCGCGAGCGCCTGCACCTCGTCGAGGGGCTGCTCATCGCGATCCTCGACATCGACGAGGTCATCCAGGTCATCCGCTCCTCGGACGACGGGGAGCAGGCGCGCACCAAGCTGCAAGAGGTGTTCGACCTCTCGCACCCGCAGGCCGAGTACATCCTCGAGCTGCGATTGCGCCGGCTGACGAAGTTCTCGCGGATCGAACTCGAGGCTGAGCGCGACCAGTTGAACGCCGAGATCGCGCACCTCGTCGAGCTGCTCGGCAGTGAGACGCTCCTGCGCCAGCAGGTGGCTCGGGAACTGGATGCCGCGGCCGAGGCCTACGGCACCCCCCGGCGCACGCTCCTGCTCAACGGCGGCCCGCTGCAGCCGCGTTCTGCCAAGGCTGCGGCCGCCGCCGACCTGCGGATCGCTGACGCCCCGTGCCGCGTGTACCTGTCGGCCACCGGGCGGATGGTGCGCGCCGAGCTGATCGCCGACGCGCCCGGCGGCGGGGTCGTCCCGCCCGCGCGCCGGTCGAAGCACGACGCGATCCTCTCGAGCGTCGACACCACCACGCGCGGTGACATCGGCGCTGTCACCTCGGCCGGGCGGCTCGTCCGCTTCTCGCCCGTCGATCTGCCCTCGGTGCCGGCCAATTCCGTGCAGGTGGCGGCGGGGACGAAGGTCGAGCAGTATCTCGCGCTGGCGAAGGGCGAGAGAGTCGTGGCTGTCGTGCCGCTGGTCGACGCTCCGACGATCGCCCTCGGCACCGAGCAGGGTGTGGTCAAGCGCGTCGCCGCGACCGAGCTGGGCACGAAGGACGAGATCGAGATCATCTCCCTGCGCGACGGCGACCGGGTGGTGGGCGCGGCTCCCGCCGGCGACAACGCCGAGCTCGTGTTCGTCGCGAGCGACGCCCAGCTGCTGCGCTTCGACGCCTCGTCCGTGCGAGCTCAGGGCCGGTCCGCGGGTGGGATGGCCGGCATCCGCCTCTTCGACGGCGCACGGGTGATCGCGTTCGCCGTGGTCGGCGCCTCGGCGTTCGACGCGGTAGTCGTGACCGTCGCCGGTTCGTCGGCCGCCCTCCCGGGCACCGATGCCGGAAGTGCGAAGGTCTCAGCTTTCACCGAGTTCCCGGCCAAGGGCCGGGCCACCGGTGGCGTGCGCGCCCAGCGGCTGCTGCGCGGCGAAGACGGGCTCGTCCTCGCCTGGGTCGGCACGGATCCGCGCGCGGTCGGCCCCGACGGTTCGGTGCGCGCGTTGCCGGATGCCGGCGCCAAACGCGACGCCTCGGGTCAGCCCCTCGACGCCGTCGTCGGCGCGGTCGGCACCGTCGTCCGCTGACCGGTGCCGCCACTCGCGTGAGGTGCCATGATGTGTCGCTCAGGGATGTCCCGAAGCGACCAACCGTGGCGACTCGCGCGTGTGGCGGGGCGGATCAGACGTCGATGCGCTCGCGCGCGAGCCGGTCGCTCGAGTCGATGATGAACTCGCGACGCGGGGCGACATCGCTGCCCATCAGCAGGTCGAACACGGATGCCGCGGCCTCCATGTCCTGAACCCGTACACGACGCAGCATGCGCCCGGCACGGTCCATGGTCGTGGTGGCGAGCTGGTCGGCATCCATCTCACCCAGGCCCTTGTACCGCTGCACGGGCTCCTGCCACCGCTTGTTGGAGCGCTTGAGCTTGGTCAGCAATTGGTGCAGCTCCTGCTCGCTGTAGGTGTAGATGGTCTCGTTCGGCTTGGAGCCGGGGTTCATCACGATCACGCGGTGAAGCGGCGGAACCGCGGCGAAGACGCGGCCCTCCTCGACCAACGGGCGCATGTACCGGAAGAACAGCGTGAGCAGCAGCGTCCGGATGTGCGCGCCGTCGACGTCGGCGTCGCTCATCAGGATGATCTTGCCGTAGCGCGCGGCGTCGAGGTCGAACGAGCGTCCTGAGCCGGCGCCGATCACCTGGATGATGGACGCGCACTCGGCGTTGGACAGCATGTCGCTGATCGACGCCTTCTGCGTGTTGAGGATCTTGCCGCGGATCGGCAGCAGTGCCTGGTACTCGCTGTTGCGCGCGAGCTTGGCGGTGCCGAGTGCGGAGTCGCCCTCGACGATGAACAGCTCGGAGTCGTTGACGTCGTTCGATCGGCAGTCGACGAGCTTGGCGGGCAGCGACGACGATTCGAGCGCGTTCTTTCGCCGCTGCGTCTCCTTGTGGGTGCGTGCCGAGATGCGCGCCTTCATTTCGGAGACAATCTTCTCCAGCAGCTGCGCCGTCTGCGCCTTGTCGTCGCGCTTGGGCGAGGCGAAGCGCGCGGCGATCTCCTTCTGGACGACGGATGCCACGATCTGCCGCACCGCGGGAGTGCCCAGGACCTCTTTGGTCTGCCCCTCGAACTGCGGCTCGGGCAGGCGCACGGTGAGCACGGCCGTGAGCCCCGCGAGCAGGTCGTCCTTCTCGATCTTGTCGTTGCCGACCTTCAGCTTGCGGGCGTTCTGCTCGACCTGCGCGCGCAGGACCTTCATCAGCCCCTGCTCGAACCCTTGCTGGTGGGTGCCGCCCTTGGGCGTGGCGATGATGTTGACGAACGAGCGCGTGGTGGTGTCGTACCCGGTCCCCCAGCGCACCGCGATGTCGACCTCGCAGGAGCGCTCGACCTCGGTCGGGATCATCGACCCGCCCGGCTGCAGCACGGGGACCGTCTCGGTGAACGTTCCCGTGCCGGTCAGTCGCCACGTGTCGGTGACCGCCGCGTCGGGGGCGAGGAAGTCCGCGAACTCCGAGATGCCGCCGTCGAAGCGGTAGCTCGTCTCGATGCGTTCGTCGCCGCGGTCGTCGAGGACGACGATCTCGAGGCCGGGCACCAGGAATGCCGTCTGACGGACGCGCTGCACGAGCTCGTCGTGGCCGAAGGCGGCATCCTTCGTGAAGATCTGCCGGTCCGCCCAGTACCGGATACGCGTGCCGGTCACCCCGCGCGCGGCCTTGCCGATCACCCGAAGCTCGCTGCTGCGCTCGAACGGGGTGAAGGTCGAGTCGGGCCCGTCGCCGGAGAAGATCCCCGGTTCTCCGCGGTGGAACGACATCGCGTAGGTCTTGCCGGCGCGATCGACCTCGACGTCGAGGCGCTCGGAGAGAGCGTTCACGACCGAGGCGCCGACACCGTGCAGACCACCGGATGCCGCGTACGAACCGCCGCCGAACTTGCCGCCCGCGTGCAGCTTGGTGAACACCACCTCGACGCCGGTCAGGCCCGTGCGGGGCTCGACGTCGACGGGGATGCCGCGGGCGCGGTCGCGCACCTCGACGCTGCCGTCGGCGTGGAGGAGGATGTCGATGCGGGAGCCGTGTCCGGCCAGGGCCTCGTCGACGGAGTTGTCGATGATCTCCCACAGGCAGTGCATGAGGCCCCGCGAGTCGGTCGAGCCGATGTACATGCCCGGTCGCTTGCGCACGGCCTCGAGTCCCTCGAGGACCTGGAGATGATGGGCGGAGTACTCGGACGTCACGATCTCCCAGCGTAATCGGGGCCTGCGACATCCCCTGCCAGACACACAGCGCGGTCGGGTCACCGTACGCGCACAGCGAAATGTGATCAAGCCGCGGCATAGGGGAAACATCCGCGTGGTTGTATATGGAGACTCGCCCCACGACCACCTGAGGAGGGCAAACGAGATGACCACCACGACCGCACCCGACGCGTCTGTTCTCGACCACCGCCTGACGGCGGCGGATCGCTGCGACTCCTGCGGCGCTCAGGCCTACATCGCCGCCGAGGTGAACGGCAGTGAGCTGCTGTTCTGCGCTCACCACGGCCGCAAGTACGAAGAGAAGCTCCGCAGCGTCGCCACCTCGTGGCACGACGAGACGGCGCGCCTCAACGCCGCCGACTGAGACCACACGTCCGAACGGGCCTCGCGCCGCTTCGCCGGAAGCGGATCGGGGCCCGTTCCGCGTTTACGCGCGGGTCGAGATATAGACGCGTTCGATCGCGGGAGACACCCGCAGGGCGATCTCCTCGCCGATCGTGTCGACGAGTTCGGCGAGATCGGTGGCGCTGTACAGGGCGTCGTGGCCGAAGACGGCGACCTCGTCTCCCGGAGCGGCGCCGTCCCACGGCGCCACCGTGACGACGGTCGGCTCGATGACCTCCACCCGGCGCGGACCCGACGGCGTCGCGACGTCGAATCGCCCGGCCAGGCTGCTCGGCAGGCCGTCGAGGCTTCCGAGCCGCAGGTGCACGCCGGCGGGGTCGACCGCCGCGACGGTGGCGTACAGCGTCGCGATCGGCTCGATCCCGAGATCCTGCTCCCCCGGTCCTCCGGAGGGACGGATGCCGTACGAGTACGCGCCCACGCGAACGATGTCCTCGCGGAAGTCGCCGCGCGCGAAACCGGCGGCACTGGCGGCCAGGTGCGAGAACCGCGGCACCAGGCCGGCGGCCCGCGCCGCCTCTCGCGCCGCCAGGAACAGCGTCCGGGCATCGTCGTCATCCGCATCCGAGGCTTCCGAGATGTGCGACCAGATGCCCTCGAGCTGAGCGCGGCCCCCGTCGACCAGCGCGCGGGTGCGGGCCAGGGCGTCGTCCCACCGCTCGGGACGGATGCCGTTGCGGTGAAGGCCCGTGTCGATCTTGAGGTGCACGCGGGCCGGGCGCGCGACGGACATTCCCGCCAGGTCGTCGAGCAGGGCGGCGTCGCCGATGCCCAGGTCGAGGTCGGCGTCGATCCCGGCCGAGAGGTCATCGGCCCCGGCGATCAGCCAGACGAAGATGCGGGCGTCGGGGCCCGCGGCGGCGCGGACCGCCGCTCCCGTCGCGACGTCGAAGGCGCCGAACCACTCGACCCCCTCGGTCCGCGCACGCTGAACGACGGGCTCGAGGCCGTGGGCGTAGGCGTCGTCCTTCACGACGAGCATGTGCGCCGCCGGGGCCACGGCCGCGCGGACGCGGTGCAGGTTGCGGGCGAAGGCGTCGAGGTCGACACGATACTGCGCGCTCACGCGACGACCCGCCGATCCGCACGCGCACCGACGATCGCCACGATCTCGGCGGCGCTCAGGCCCGTGGCATCCGTCCACTCCGACAGGGAGGGGTCGCCGGCGGCCGGATCGCCGAAGAACGACACCTCGGCGCCGCGGGCGATCACCGCGTCCTGCACGTCGACCACGCACACGTCCATCGCCACGCGCCCGACGATCGGGTGCCGCCGCCCAGCGATGACGACGCTCGCGGCGTTGCCGAGCGCGCGGACGACGCCCTGCGCGTATCCGCCCGTGACGAGCGCCACCACCGTGTCGGCGGGGGCGCGGTGGGTGTAGCCGTACGAGACCCCCTCCCCGGCGAGCAGCGGCTTGGTGCCGAGAGCGCAGCCGCGCAGCGACAGGACCGGGCGCGCGCCGGTTCCCGGAAGCCCGAACAGGACGGCGGGGTCGAGACGGTCGGCATCCAGCCCCGCCTCGGAGAGAACGGATGCCACCCACCCCGCGCCGTGTCCCCAGGCGTCGGCGGCCCACAGGTCGTCGCGAGCGTGCACGGTGACGGCTCGGGCGACGTTCTGACGCAGTGCCGACGCCGAGACGCGGGCCACGGGAGCGACTCCCCCGGCCGCGTGCGGGCGGGCAGGGAGCGTGGAGGTCACGCCTCTAGACTAACGAAGTCCGCCGTTCCCGACCCCGGAGCCTTCATGCCTACCCAGGGTTTCTCCCCTCTCACACGCCTCCGCTACCTCGCCGGGCGCGCCCGCCGCATCGACGTCGGATCGGTGGTCGAGCGGGCCAAAGAGGCGTCCGCGCAGCACGGCAAAGCGCTTCCCCTGGTCGTCGCCGACATGCTCTTCCAGGCGGGCGTGAAGAACGTCGGCTTCCAGGACTACATCGATTACGACTTCGCGATCCTCACCCCCGCCGAGCGCGCCACCTACATGACCCACCCGGTGTCGAACCAGATCTCGCAGAAGTACGACCACCCCGACTACCGCGGCATCTTCCAGGACAAGGTGGCCTTCGACCGCCGCTTCAGCGCGTTCCTGCGCCGGGAGTGGATGGTGGTGGATGCCGACAACGCCGACGAACTGCGCGCGTTCACCGAGAAGCTCGGCACGATCGTCACCAAGGAGCCCGTCGGCCAGGCCGGCACCGGCGTGCACCGCTACCACGCGGCCGACGTCGAGGACTGGGGCGCGTTCCACCGCGGACTGCTCGAGCGCGGCGAGATCCTCGTCGAAGAGGTCATCCGCCAGCACGACGACCTCGCGGCCGTCTGCCCCGGCACCGTCAACACGACGCGCGTCACCGCGTTCTTCGACGGGAACGAGACGCACATCCTCGCGATGGCGCAGAAGTTCGGCCGCGGTGCGGTGAGCGACCAGATGACCTTCGGCGGCTTCTACACGATGCTCGACGACGACGGCCGCGCCCTCGGCGCCGGCTACGACTCCCACGGGCACGTGCACGAGCTGCACCCCGACTCGGGCGTGCGCATCGCCGACTTCCAGCTGCCCCTGATCGACGAGGTCAAGGCGTTCGTCGACCAGGTCGCCCGCGTCGTGCCGCAGGTGCAGTACGTCGGGTGGGACATCGTCGTCGGCCCCGACGGTCCGGTGCTCGTCGAGGGCAATTGGGGCGCGGGCGTGTACGAGAACAAGCCGAGTGTGACCGGCATCCGCACCGGCCACAAACCGCGCTATCAGGCCGCGATCGGGTTCTGATCCCGGATGCCGAGAAGGCCCGCCCCCGAGAGGGAGCGGGCCTTCTGCGTGAGCCGCGTCAGCCGCGGCGGACGATGCCGAGGGGCGTGGACTCGTGTCCCTGTCCCAGCGGGTTGTCCTTGAGGATCGCGACCAGGCGCTTCTCGCCCGCCTTGTCCATCGTCGAACCGAGGATGTTGCCGCCGAGATCGTTGATGTCGACGACCGCGACATCGAGGTCGATACCGAGCAGCGCCTTCAGGCGAACGGCGACCTCGCGGGGCCGCTCCGGGCCCAGGACGACCGCCTGGTTGTACGGCGGGATCGTGCCCTTGGTGGGGCCGTCGATCGCGCGGGCCTTGTCCCCGGCGATGCGGTAGAAGTCGCCCTTGCGTCCCAGTGCCTTGGTGACGGCCGAGACCGCCGCGGCGAAGAGGATGCGAGGAGTGCCGCACTCGCGCAGCGCCATCTCCATCGTCTCGGGCATGCCGAGCCCGATGCCGTAGGGCGTGCGGGTGACGTACTTCGACAGGAACAGCGCGAGCTTGCGGGGCTTGATCGAGTCGAGCTTGTACGAGCGGCCCTGCGTGATCGCGACGATCTTCTCGGTGACGAACAGCAGGTCGCCCGGCTGCACGGCATCCTTCGCGTACTCGAGGATGAAGGCGTCGAGGTCGTCGCCCGGCATGACGACCCGCGTGCGGATCGGGATGCGGGCGTACGAGGTCCCCTCGACGGTACGGGTGAGCGCCTTGCCGGCGTTGGCCTCGCCGCTCATTCGAGGTAGTCCCGGAGCGACTGCGAGCGGCTGGGGTGACGCAGCTTCGCCATGGTCTTCGACTCGATCTGGCGGATGCGCTCGCGCGTGACGCCGAACGTGTCGCCGATCTGGTCGAGGGTCTTGGGCTGACCGTCGCCCAGGCCGAAGCGCATGCGGATCACGCCCGCCTCGCGCTCGCTGAGCGAGTCCAGCAGCGACTCGAGCTGGCGTTGCAGCATGGTGAAGCCCACCGCGTCCGCGGGGACGACGGCCTCGGTGTCCTCGATGAGGTCGCCGAACTCGCTGTCACCGTCTTCGCCGAGGGGCGTGTGCAGCGAGATGGGCTCGCGGCCGTACTTCTGCACCTCGATGACCTTCTCGGGGGTCATGTCGAGTTCACGGCTGAGCTCTTCGGGCGTGGGTTCGCGACCGAGGTCCTGCAGCATCTGACGCTGTACGCGGGCGAGCTTGTTGATGACCTCGACCATGTGCACGGGGATGCGGATCGTGCGGGCCTGATCGGCCATCGCGCGGGTGATGGCCTGACGGATCCACCAGGTCGCGTAGGTCGAGAACTTGAAGCCCTTGGTGTAGTCGAACTTCTCGACCGCACGGATCAGGCCCAGGTTGCCCTCCTGGATGAGGTCGAGGAACTGCATGCCACGACCCGTGTAGCGCTTGGCGAGCGATACGACCAGGCGCAGGTTGGCGCCCAGCAGGTGGCTCTTGGCGCGCTGACCGTCGCGGGCGACCCACTGCAGGTCGAGACCGAGCTGGCTCGTCTTCTCGGCCGCCGACATGTTCGACAGCTTCTCTTCGGCGAACAGGCCCGCCTCGATGCGCATGGCGAGCTCGACCTCTTCGGCCGCGTTCAGCAGCGGAACTTTACCGATCTGCTTGAGGTAATCCTTGACCGGGTCGGCGGTCGCGCCGGTGATCTGCGCCGAATAGACGGGGACGTCGTCCTCATCGCTCGACGAGATGACGATCGCGCCGGTCGGCAGTGCCTCGGCGGGCGCCTTCGGCGTCTCGTCGTCGTCATCGTCGTCGGACTTCTTCGCGTCGGCCTTGGCCGTGTCGTCGGAGTCGTCCGCGTCGTCGCTGTCATCGACGTCGATCTCGACGTCGCCTTCTTCGTCGACCTCGTCTTCGTCCTCGAGGTCGTCGTCCTTCTTCGCCTTGGTCTTCGCCTTGGCGGGCGTCGCCTTGGCCTTGGCAGGGGCCTTCTTGGCGGGGGCCTTCTTGGCGGCCGTCGTCGTCGACGCCGTCACGGTCTCTTCGGTGTTCTCGAGCTCGGTGTCTTTCGCACTCCGGGAGCGAGTCTTGGTTGTCGTGCCTGCCACGTTTCGCCTTTCACCGGGAACGCATGTTGCACGGCCGCCGGTCGTTCTCGGACACTAGTAAGACCCTTGTCAAGTCCGGAGCCGAGGAGCGGGGCTCCTGGACCGGATGACAACGGGTCAGGTTCTTCATTGTCTCACATCCCCCGACCGGGACTTGACGCGGACCGGGGATCTATGCGTAGACAACGCCGAGCGACGCGCGTGCATTCCCGGATGCCGGGGTGAGGGCATCCGCTTCTCTCGGTCGCGTCGGACGGCGAGGTTCGCTCAGCCCAGCTTGCCGCGGCGGTCGTCGTCGCCCGGGCGCGACGCGAGGAAGCGTTCGAGCTCGGCCGCCAACTCGTCCGCGCTGGGCAGATCGCCGGTGTGGATGATCGGCGTGGCCTGCGTCGAACCGGCCATGTAGGCGTCGTAGCGCTCCTCGAGGTTCTCGAGCATGCGGGTGAGCTCGTCGCTGCCCTCGACCTGCTCGGTGACCTTGGCGACGAACTCGCGGTTCTCTTCGCGCAGCACCTCGCCCGAGAACGACAGGCCCGTCGCGACGGTCAGGCTGTCGAGCGCGGCGAGGGCGGCCGCGGGGTACTCGGTGTCGCCCAGATAGTGCGGAACGAGCAGGGCGAAGCCCGCCACCTTGGCACCGGCCTCGGCGAAGCGGTATTCGAGCAGGTGCCCCGCGGTCGAGGGAACCTGGGTGTGCGGACGCCAGACGGAGTGCGCCTCGGCCAGGTCGGCCCGCGTGCCGCTGACCGTCGTGCCGATCGGACGCGTGTGCGGGACGGGCATCGGGATCGCGTGCACCCAGGTGACGGACGACACCTGCAGGCCCGCCGACAGCTCGAGCACCGTCTCGGCGAAGGCCTCCCAGAGGAAGTCGGGCTCGTATCCGGCGAGCAGCAGGAACGGATGCCCCTGCGAGTCGTGCGCGAGCGAGAGCTCCAGGCGCGCGGGCCGGTAGTCGGTGAGGTGGTCCTCGACGAACGTGATCGCCGGTCGACGCGCGCGGTAGTCCAGCAGCACGTCGTTGTCGAAGACGAAGACCGGGTTGGGCTGCAGGTCGTCGCGGAAGTACTCGACGAGCCGCGTCACGGCGCCACCCGCGTCGGTGAACCCGGTGAGCGCGATCACGAGCGGAAGGCCCGACGGCACGGGCGGCGCCGCGGGGGCGCGGTCGTACAGCGGGGCGGAGATCGGCATGGGTCCACTCTACGAGCGGTCCGAACGCGCCGGTCCCGGTGCGTCCCGCTGCTAGCGAACAGGGGCGAACCTAGGATGGATGCCATGCCCTTCCCCTCCGTGGCGTACACCGACGCCCCCGTCCTCGAGTCCGACGCCGACGCGATCCTGCTGATCGTCCCGACACTGACGGAGGGGGCGCCGGACCCCGACGGGTGGGACGGCCTCGGCTCGGCCCTCGCGTCGATCGGCTTCACGGGTGCGTCCGGGTCGTACCAGCGGGTGCACGTCCCCGGTGTCGAGAAGCCGGTCGCCGTGGCGGGTGCGGGCACCGACCCGGGCGAGGCGGCGCTGCGCGATGCCGCCGGCACCGGCCTGCGTCAGCTGACCGGTTTCGCCCACGTCGCCGTCGCCGCGCTCGTCGACTCCGCGTGGCGTCCCCTGGCCGAGGGCGCGGCCCTCGGCGGATACCGCTTCGCCGACTACAAGAAGAAGTCGCCCAAGGCGCGCGCCGCACGGGTGACGGTCTCGACCCCCGCCGCTCCGTCCGAGGCCGACACGGCGGCCGTCGCCGCGATCGCCGGTGCCGTCGCCCTGGTGAAGGACCTCGTGACGACCCCCGCCGAGTGGCTGGGCCCCGCCGATTTCGCCTCCGCCGCGGCGGCAGCCGTCGCCGACCTGCCGGTCGAGGTCGAGATCCTCGACGAGGACGCGCTGCGCGAAGGCGGATACGGCGGCATCCTCGGCGTCGGCCAGGGCTCGGACCGCCCGCCGCGCATGGTGCGCCTCGACTACTCCCCCGCCGGAGCCGAACGTCACGTCGCGCTCGTCGGCAAGGGCATCACCTTCGACACCGGCGGTCTGTCGCTGAAGCCGCCGGCATCCATGGTCGGAATGAAATACGACATGTGCGGCGCCGCGACCGTGCTGGCCGTGCTCAAGGCCGCCGCCGAGATGCAGCTGCCGATCCAGGTGAGCGCCTGGCTGTGCATCGCCGACAACATGCCGTCCGGTCGCGCGACGCGTCCCGGAGACGTGCTGCGCACGCTCGACGGAACGACCGTCGAGGTGCTGAACACCGATGCCGAGGGGCGCCTGGTGCTGGCGGACGGTCTGGCCGCGGCGAGCCGGGAGAAGCCCGACCTGATCGTCGATGTCGCGACCCTCACCGGTGCGATCACGGTCGCGCTGGGCAACCGCCACACGGGCGTCATGGGTGAGGACGACGCGGTCGCGGCGTACCTCGCCGCCGCCGGTCGCACCGCGGAGCTCGCCTGGGCGCTGCCGCTGCCCGACCACATGGTCGACGATCTCGACTCGCCGATCGCCGACCTGCAGAACGCCAAGATCGGCGACCCGGCCGGCGGGTCCCTGTTCGCGGGCCTCTTCTTGCGCCACTTCGTCGGTCGCGTGTCGGAGGACGCCGATGCGCCCCGCATCCCCTGGGTGCATCTCGACATCGCCGGCGTGGGCATGAACAAGTCGGCGCCGTTCGGGTACACCGACAAAGGTGTGACGGGGGCGACGGTGCGATCGCTCGTCGAGCTGCTGGCCACGGACGCCGCGCGATGACCGAGTTCTCGGCCGACGTCGTCGTGCTGGGCGGCGGCAGCGGCGGGTACGCCGCGGCGCTGCGTCTTGCCGAACTGGGCAAGGACGTCGTGCTCGTCGAGAAGGACAAGCTCGGCGGCACGTGCTTGCACCGCGGCTGCATCCCGACCAAGGCCCTGCTGCACGCGGGAGAGGTCGCCGATGCGGCGCGCGCCGCGTCCGACATCGGCGTGGACGTGACGTTCACGGGGATCGACCCCGCCCGCGTCCGCGCGTACCGCGAGGGCATCGTCGCGAAGAAGTTCAAGGGCCTCGAGGGGCTCATCTCGGCTCGCGGCATCCGTGTGGTGCACGGATCCGGGTCGCTGGAGGCGGGGCCGGCCGTCCGCGTCGGAGACGACGTCTACCGCGGCGCAGATGTGATCCTGGCGACGGGCTCGTACAGCCGCAGCCTGCCGGGGCTCGACATCGGCGGTCGTGTTCTCACGAGCGAGCAGGCACTCGACCTCGACGTCGTCCCCGAGCGTGTCGTGGTGCTGGGCGGAGGCGTCATCGGCGTCGAGTTCGCCAGCGTGTGGCGCTCGTTCGGCGTCGACGTCACCATCGTCGAGGCGCTCCCCCACCTTCTGCCGGCCGAGGACGTGGCATCCAGCAAGGCCCTCGAACGCGCCTTCCGCAAGCGCGGCATCGCCTTCCAGCTGGGGCGACGTTTCACCGCGCTGTCGCAGGACGCGGACTCCGTCACCGTGACGCTCGACGACGGCTCCGACATGGTGGCGGACTACGTGCTGGTCGCGGTCGGCCGCGGTCCCTCGACGGCGGGCCTCGGCTACGAAGAGGCGGGTGTGGTGCTCGAGCGCGGTTTCGTCCGCACGGACGACCGCCTGCGCACCGACGCGTCGCACGTCTGGGCCGTCGGTGACATCGTCCCGGGACTGCAGCTGGCGCATCGCGGATTCCAGCAGGGGATCTTCGTCGCCGAGCAGATCGCCGGGTTGTCGCCGGTGCTCGTCCCCGATGCGGACGTGCCCCGGGTGGCGTACTCGCACCCCGAGGTCGCGTCGGTCGGACTCACCGAGGCGCAGGCGCAGGATCGTTACGGATCCGAGGCCGTGACGGCCTACGAGTACAACCTGGCCGGCAACGGCCGCAGCGAGATCATCGGCACGTCGGGCATCGTGAAGATCGTGCGTCGCGTCGACGGGCCCGTCGTGGGCGCGCACCTGGTGGGCGACCGCGTGGGCGAACTGATCTCGGAAGCCCAGCTCGCGGTGGGCTGGGAAGCCCACCCCGAGGACATCGCCCCGTTCGTCCACGCCCACCCCACCCAGAGCGAAGCGCTGGGCGAGGCCTTCCTGGCCCTCGCCGGCAAGCCCCTGCACGCACTCTGACCACAAACCGGTCACTAAGCTAGGTACCGCATCCGGTACGAAGGAGACATATCCATGAGCACTTCCGTCGTCCTCCCCGCTCTCGGCGAGAGCGTCACCGAGGGAACGGTCACCCGCTGGCTCAAGCAGGTCGGTGACACCGTCCAGGAGGACGAGGGTCTGTTGGAGATCTCGACCGACAAGGTCGACACCGAGATCCCCTCCCCCGTCTCGGGAGTCATCGAAGAGATCCTCGTCCAGGAGGAAGAGACCGTCGAGGTCGGCGCAATCCTCGCCAAGATCGGTGACGGCTCGGGCGCCGCGTCGTCCGACGACGCCCCGCAGGCGGCCCCCGCCGAGGAGCCCGCCGCGCCCGCCGAGGAGCAGGCGGCTCCCGCCGAGGCGGCTCCCGCCGAGCAGGCCGCCCCGGCGGCGCAGCCGGCCGCGGCGAGCGACGACTCCACCGAGGTGAAGCTGCCCGAGCTGGGCGAGAGCGTCACCGAGGGCACGGTCACCCGCTGGCTCAAGGCGGTCGGTGACGATGTCGCCGTCGACGAGCCCCTGCTCGAGATCTCGACCGACAAGGTAGACACCGAGATCCCCTCGCCGGTCGCGGGCACGCTGCAGGAGATCCTCGTTCAAGAGGACGAGACGGTCAACGTCGGTGCGGCCCTCGCCCGTATCGGCAGCGGCGCGCCCGCCGCCGCGGAGCCCGAGGCGCCCGCCTCGGAGCCCGAGGTCCCGGCCGCCGAGCCCGAGGCGCCCGAGGCGCCTGCCGCCGAGCAGAAGACCGAGCAGCCGGCTCCGGCCGCGCAGGCTCCGGCTGCCCCGCAGGCCGAAGAGAAGTCCGCCCCGGCTGAGAAGCCCGCCGAGCAGGCCCCGGCCGCGGCGTCGAACGACGACGTCACCTACGTCACCCCGCTCGTGCGTCGCCTCGCGCAGCAGCAGGGCGTCGACCTGAAGTCCGTCACGGGCAGCGGCGTCGGCGGCCGCATCCGCAAGGAAGACGTTCTCAAGGCGGCCGAGGCCGCCAAGGCGGCTCCCGTCGCTGCCGCTCCTGCCGCGTCGGCTCCCGCCGCTCCCGCTCCCGTCGAGGTTTCGCCGCTGCGCGGCACGACCCAGAAGATGTCGCGTCTGCGCAAGGTCATCGCCGAGCGCGCCGTCGCGTCGATGCAGGCGACCGCCCAGCTCACCACGGTCGTCGAGGTCGACGTGACCAAGCTCTCGGCCCTGCGCGACCGGGTGAAGGGCGACTTCCAGCAGAAGACGGGCGACAAGCTGTCCTTCCTGCCGTTCTTCGCCATCGCGGCGGTCGAGGCGCTCCAGGCGTTCCCGATCATCAACTCGACGGTCGAGGGCGACGAGATCGTCTACCCCGCCCACGAGAACGTGTCGATCGCCGTCGACACCGAGCGCGGCCTGCTGACCCCCGTGGTCAAGGACGCCGGTGAGAAGAACATCGCTCAGCTCGCGCGCGAGATCGCCGATCTCGCCGCTCGCACGCGTGACAACAAGCTCAAGCCCGACGAGCTCGCCGGCGGCACGTTCACGCTGACCAACACGGGTTCGCGCGGCGCGCTGTTCGACACGCCCATCGTGTTCCTGCCCCAGTCGGCGATCCTCGGCCTCGGCGCCGTGGTCAAGAAGCCGGGCGTCGTCTCGGTCGACGGCAAGGATGCCATTTCGGTGCGCTCCTACGTCTACCTGGCGCTGTCGTACGACCACCGCATCATCGACGGTGCCGACGCCGCACGCTTCCTCGGCGCGGTCAAGGCTCGTCTCGAGGCGGCACAGTTCGAGGGCGATCTCGGCATCTGACACTCTGGCCGACCAGCTCATGATGGCTGGTCCGCGACCGTTCTGACGGCGCGGACCAGCCATCGGTCATTCCGGCGGACGAGGGTGACGTATTGCGTTGCCTCGTCCGTCCCGACGCGCACGACCACCACTCCCCCGAAATCGTCGAGCAGCTCGATGTCCCCGTGCGCGGCGTCCGCCAGCAGGGGCTCTCGGGGAAACGACGATTCCTCCGCGTGAGCGCCGACGCATGACGGATGCTCCCCGCACGCGGCGATCTCGGTGAACACCTGACGTGCCGCGGCGACGACATCGTCCGAGAGAGGCACCCGATCGTCGGCGGGAACGGGCGACGGCGTCTCGCCCCGTGCCGGCGCGACGACGGGTGCGGGGTCCGACGGGCCGACAGCGGTCGCGGTGGCGGCCGGTGCGGCAGGCGCGTCGGAATCGGGCAGCAGGGTGGCGCCTGCAACGATCACCGCGACGATCCCGGCGATCACTGTCCCGAGCCGGAGGGCGCGCGAGGACCGCCAGTGCTCGAGCAGTTCGCGCCCCGCCACCCGCACGCCAGCGGCCAGATCCGCGTCGACCAGAGCGAGCACGGGCGACGACGCGTCGTCTCGGCGCTCGCCCGCGACCGGATCGTTCGGCGCCTCGACGGGCGACAAGGGAGCGAGCACGAGGGGAACGGGTTCCGCGTGAGCCAGCAGGCGCCGCTCGACGGTCTCCCACTCCCGAGGAGGCCGGGTCAGCACACTCTCGCGGGCACGCGCGAGGATGTCGCGGGTGGGCGGGTCGCCGGCGACCTCGGCCGCCCGGGCGAGCGAGTCCGCGGTCGCCGCGACGGGGTCGGGGCCCGAGGCCTCTTCGACCGCGATCGGGCACCCGTCGGCGCGGAGCCACCAGCGCGCGGCGTCGAAGCGTCCCGTCGCGCGACGGCATCCCCTCAGCAGGCCGACCGCCGCGGTCACGGCCTCACCGGGGGTGAGTGCGCGGGCGCTGCGCGCGCGGCGGTACAGGTAGGAGTCGAGGGGTTCGACGAGAACGGCGGCGGCGGAGAGCGTCATGCCCCGATGATCGCGACCCGAGCCGGGGCGCGACGGGCGGGGATCGGCATCCGTGGATGGTGCTTCCCATCGGGCCGCGGGGGAGGAAGGGTCGGCCGCGAAGATAGAATCGTTCGCATGGCCGCTCGCACCACCACGCCCGAGAAGCGTCCGGGCTTCTTCTCGCAGCTGAAAACCCTGTACACCTTCACGCAGAAGGAGTACATGTGGCTGCCGTTCCTGCTGGCGGGCATCGTGCTCGTGGGCATCGCCCTCGGTGTGCTCATCGGGTTCCTCATCCCGCCGCTGGCGGTGTGGAGCATCATCCTCTGGGGCGTGACGGGTCTGCTCGCCGGAATCCTCGCCGGGATGATCACGATGACGCGTCTGTCGACGACGGCGATGTACAAGAAGATCGACGGCATGCCCGGTGCGACCGGCCACGTCCTCTCGTCGTCGCTCGGCCGCAACTGGCAGGCCTCCGAGGCGCCGATCGGCGTGAACCCGCGCACGCAGGAGGCGCTCTACCGGGCGATCGGTCGCGGAGGCGTCGTGCTGATCGGCGAGGGCAACCGCAGCCGCCTGACGCGCCTCGTCGGCGAAGAGCGATCGCGCGTCCTGCGCGTCGCCGCGGGTGTTCCCGTCACGGTCCTGTACGTCGGCCACGGCGAGGACGAGGTGCCGATCGCCAAGCTCGCGTCGACCATCAAGGCGCTGCCCAAGAAGGTCGACCGCGCCACCATGGCCGCCGTCATCAAGCGCGTGTCGTCGGTGTCGCAGGGCCTGTCGTCGCTGCCGATCCCGAAGGGCGTCGACCCGACCAAGATGCGCGCCCCGCGCCCGCGCTGATTCTTCCGAGAGTGACGAAGGCCCCCGCATCGCGGGGGCCTTCGTCACTCTCAGCTGCGGACCAGGATGGTTCCGACCGCCTTGTCGTGCAGGCCTCGTTGATCGGCGTCGAACACGACGGCGGGGATGATGAGGGCGAGCAGCACCGTGCGGACGATCGGCCGCCACAGACCGACCCATCCCCCGGATGCCAGCTCCAGGCGCATCCCCATGATGCGGTGCCCCGGGCTGCCGCCGATGAGCGGGATGAAAAGGATCTGCACGGCGAAGAAGATGACGTTCGCCGCGACGGGGTTCGCGAAGGGAACGCCGGTGACGGGATCGGGCGTCGAGAAGAACGCGAAGCCGACCAGGCCGGCGCTCGCGACATCGATCAGCAGGGCGGCGATCCGACGCCCCGGACGCGCGATGGAGCCGCGACCCTCGCGGGGAAGGCCGAGCCGCTGGCCCGGGTATTCGTTCTCGGCGGTCGCGCTCACGGCATCCAGCGTAATCCGGGCTGCGTAACATCCCGGAAACATCCGAGATATGACGGGGACACCCGTTCTGAGTAGGGTCGAGGAGGCTGGCCGAGGCCGGCACGATCCCGAATGTTCTACCTCTGGAGTCTTCATGTTCAAAGATTCGTCCGAGGTGCTGAAGTTCATCCAGGACGAGGACGTCAAGTTCCTCGACATCCGTTTCACGGATCTTCCTGGTGTGCAGCAGCACTTCAACATCCCCGCCTCGACCGTCGACGAAGAGTTCTTCACCGTCGGCCAGCTCTTCGATGGCTCGTCGATCCGTGGGTTCGCGAACATCCACGAGTCGGACATGCAGCTCATCCCCGACGTGACCACCGCGTATGTCGACCAGTTCCGCGAGGCCAAGACCCTCGTGATGATCTTCGACATCTACAACCCGCGCAACGGTGAGATCTACTCGAAGGACCCGCGTCAGGTCGCCAAGAAGGCCGAGAAGTACCTCGCCTCCACCGGCATCGCCGACACCGCGTTCTTCGCCCCCGAGGCCGAGTTCTACATCTTCGACGACGTCCGCTACGAGGTGAAGCAGAACTCGAGCTTCTACTCGGTCGACTCCGAAGAGGGCGCCTGGAACACGGGCCGTGCCGAAGAGGGCGGCAACCTCGCCAACAAGACCCCCTACAAGGGTGGCTACTTCCCCGTCTCGCCCGTCGACAAGACCGCCGACCTGCGCGACGACATCACCCTCAAGCTGATCGAGGCGGGCTTCGTCCTGGAGCGCTCGCACCACGAGGTCGGCACGGGTGGCCAGCAGGAGATCAACTACCGCTTCGACACGATGGTCCACGCGGCGGACGACATCCTGAAGTTCAAGTACATCGTCAAGAACACCTGCGAAGAGTGGGGCAAGGTCGCCACCTTCATGCCGAAGCCCCTCTTCGGCGACAACGGTTCGGGCATGCACACCCACCAGTCGCTGTGGAACGACGGCAAGCCGCTGTTCTACGACGAGACCGGCTACGGCGGGCTCTCGGACATCGCGCGCTGGTACATCGGCGGTCTGCTGGCCCACGCCCCCGCCGTCCTCGCCTTCACCAACCCGACCCTCAACAGCTACCACCGTCTGGTGAAGGGCTTCGAGGCGCCGGTCAACCTGGTGTACTCGGCCGGTAACCGCTCCGCGGCGATCCGCATCCCGATCACGGGCAGCAACCCCAAGGCCAAGCGCATCGAGTTCCGCGCGCCCGACGCCTCGGGCAACCCGTACCTCGCGTTCGCCGCACAGCTCATGGCGGGCCTCGACGGCATCAAGAACCGCATCGAGCCGCACGAGCCCGTCGACAAGGACCTCTACGAGCTCCCCGCCGAAGAGGCCAAGAACATCCCGCAGGTTCCCAACTCGCTGCTCGACTCGCTCGAGGCCCTGCGCGCCGACCACGAGTTCCTGCTCGCCGGTGGCGTCTTCACGCAGGAGCTCATCGACACCTGGATCGAGTACAAGATCGAGAACGAGATCCAGCCGATCGCCCAGCGCCCGCACCCCTTCGAGTACGAGCTGTACTTCGGGGTCTGATCGCCCGATCATCACGACGAAGCCCGTCCCCGCCGTTTCGCGGGGGCGGGCTTCGTCGTTCGCCCGGAACGACGGATGCCGGCCCCGCCGGATCACCCCGCCGCGCGCGCCGCCCGTTTCTGCTCCGGGGAGACCCTGACCGCCTCGTACGGTTCGGCCGATCGAGCCACGTTCAGCCGGCGGCGGTCAGAGCCCCGGGATCTCGACGAGGCGGAACCAGCGGCCCGAGGGCTCGAGGCGAGCGAGCGCAGGGAGGAAGTGGGGATCGCTGACGTGCCCGTCGAAGTCGACGGTCGACAGTCCCCGCCGGGCGAGAACGTCCATCGCGCGTCGGATGCATCCCTCGACCAGACGCTCGCCCTCGGGCACGTCGCGCGCCGTCGTCTCGGACACGATGAGCGGCGGCTCGCTGTCGAGGTAGGTCAGGGCCAAGGCGAGCAGACCGCCGCGATCGTCGACCGCGACCGCGGAGGCATCGACGTCGACCTCGTCCCACAGGTCTTCGTTCAACGCGTCGGCGAAGTCCACCCGCGTCGGGCTCCACGTCTCGTGCGTCCAACGGTAGAGCGCCGCGTACGCCGCCTCGACGCGCTCGCGAGGCACTCCGGAGAGGGGCTGCACGCGAACGTGCGACCGGAGGGCCGTTCGTCGGGCGAGGTCCACCCGTGCGGGCGGCACGATCTGCATCGTCGTCGCTCCCAGTGCGTCCGCGAACCGCAGACCCGGATCGTCGACGTACCCGCGCGCCATCATCGGGATGTCGCGCACGCGCAGCGACGAGAGGTGTCGCGCGAGAGCGCGCCCGATCCCGCGGCGACGATGATCGGGGTGGACGACGATCTCGAGCCACGCATGCGTATCGTGAACGCGGGATGTCCACATCGCGCCGGCGGCGACCACCTCGCCCGCGTGTTCCATGACGGCCGACCGCGTCTCTTCGCCGCGCCACCGGTCGGCCGCGAGCGTACGGTCCGCCCACCAATCCGGGGCCGCGGCCAGATCGTCTTCCGTGAGAGCTCTGATGTGCACTCCCCCATCGAACCAGTTCGGTGGCCGCCGCGCGGCGCGCGAGCGTCGGCCTCTTCCCGGCATCCCCCCAGGTCAACCGGCCCCGCGATGTCGGAGGCGCACGGGAGGATGGAGTCATGCCGGAATCGCCATACGCCTCGCGCCCCTGGTCGTCGTCGTACGCCGACGGCGTGCCGCTCGAGATCGAGACGCCCTCGCAGACGCTTCCCCAGATGCTGGCGGCGAGCGTGGCGACGTACGGCAAGAAGACGGCCCTCGAGTTCTTCGGGGCGGTCATGACGTATCGCGAGCTCGGCGAGCAGGTGTCGCGCGCCGCCGAGGGACTGCGTCGCCTGGGGGTCCGGGCGGGCGATCGGGTGGCCCTGGTGCTGCCGAACTCGCCCCAGCACGTCGTCGCGTTCTACGCCGCGCTGCGCCTCGGTGCGATCGTCATCGAGCACAACCCGCTGTACACGCCGCGGGAGCTGCGTCACCAGTTCGAAGACCACGGCGCGGCCTTCGCGATCGTGTGGGACAAGCTGGCCGACACGGTGGCGGACTTCCCGTCCGACCTCGCGCTGCAGCACGTCGTCAGCGTCGACATCACCGAGGCCCTTCCCTTCGCCAAGCGGCTCGCCCTGCGCCTGCCCGTCGCGAAGGCGCGCGAGGCGCGTGCGCAGCTCACCGCGACGCCCACGTCGAAGCGCCCGCTGCCGTGGGCGAGGCTGCTGACCCGCGGTTCGCTGTCGCGAAAGCATCCGGGACCCGCCTTGGACGACATCGCCCTGCTGCAGTACACCAGCGGCACGACGGGTTCGCCCAAGGGGGCCGTGCTCACGCACGCGAACCTCCGCGCGAACGCGATGCAGGGTCGCGCGTGGGTGCCCGGCCTGCGTGACGGTGAAGAGACCTTTTACGGCGTCCTCCCCCTTTTCCATGCGTACGGGCTCACCCTCTGCCTCACCTTCGCGATGAGCATCGGCGCCCGGCTCGTGCTGTTCCCCAAGTACGATCTCGAGCTGGTCGCCGCCGCCACCAAGAAGAGCCCCCCGACGTTCCTGCCCGCGGTGCCGCCGATCTACGACCAGCTCGCTCGGGCCGCGGCGCGCGGAACGCTCGACCTGACGAGCGTGCGCTTCGCCATCTCCGGCGCGATGAGCCTGCCCGTCGCCACCGTCGACCGGTGGGAGGCGGCGACCGGGGGCCTGCTCGTCGAGGGATACGGGATGACCGAGTCCTCCCCCGTCGCGCTCGGCAACCCCATCGGACCGTCGCGTCGTCCCGGCACCGTCGGCGTTCCGTTCCCGAGCACCGACATCCGGGTCGTCGATCCCGAGAATCCCTCGCACGACCTGCCCCTCGGCGCGACCGGCGAACTGCTGCTGCGCGGACCGCAGGTGTTCCAGGGGTACTGGAACCGCCCCGCCGACACCGCCGAGACCCTCATCGACGACGGGTGGCTGCGCACCGGCGACATCGCCTCGGTCTCGCCCGACGGGTTCGTCACGATCACCGACCGGTTGAAAGAGATCATCATCACCGGGGGCTTCAACGTCTCGCCGAGCGAGGTCGAGGACGTCCTCGTCTCGCACCCCGACATCGTCGGTGCCGCCGTCGTGGCCCTGCCCAAGCCGCGCGGGGGCGAGGACGTCGCCGCCGCGATCGTGCTGCGCGAGGGGACGTCGATCGAGCCCGAGGCCGTCCGCGAATTCTGCAAGACCCGCCTCGCGGCCTACAAGGTCCCGCGCCGGGTCATCGTGGTCGACGAGCTCCCGCGTTCGCTGATCGGCAAGGTCCTGCGTCGCGAGGTGCGCGAGCGTCTGATGTCGTGAACCGGTGACGAGGAGGGATGCCGGGGGTCTCGGCATCCCTCCTCATCACCCGTAGAAGAGCTTGTCGAAGACCCGGCGCGAGCGTCGGGTGGCGCCCAGGTAGTCCTCTTCGACCTGCGTCGCCGAGCGCGGCGGATACTCCAGGATGCGGCCGATGCCGTCGAGCCGCCCGCGGTCGACGGGGAGCACGTCGCTCGTCTGCCCCGACAGCAGCGTGTTCGCTGAACGCAGGCGACTCGCCAGGTGCCAGGCGGCGGCGAGCTTGTCGGCCGCGTCGCGCTCGATCAGTCCGGCGTCGGCCGCGGCGTCCAGCGCCCCGAGCGTCGACGTCGTGCGCATCGCCGGCACCTGACGCGCGTGCTGCAACTGCAGCAGCTGCACCAGCCACTCGACGTCGCTGAGCGAGCCGGGGCCGAGCTTGAGGTGCCGGGCGGGATCGGCCCCCTGCGGCAGTCGCTCGTTCTCGACGCGCGCTTTGATGCGGCGGATCTCGCGCAGGCCGTTCTGGTCGGCCGAGACGGGATAGCGCACCTCGTCGGCGAGCTCCATGAACGCGCGGATGAGCTTGATGCTCCCCGCCAC
>NZ_CAJYPF010000096.1 GCF_913776565.1 uncultured Microbacterium sp.
CGTGACCGCCCCCATCCCGACGCCCTACGAAGACCTCCTCCGCGACGTGCTCGCCACGGGCGTGCACAAGTCCGACCGCACCGGCACCGGCACCACGAGCGTCTTCGGGCGGCAGATCCGCTTCGACCTCGCCGCGGGCTTCCCCCTCATCACGACCAAGCGCGTGCACCTGAAGTCGATCGTCTACGAACTGCTGTGGTTCCTGCGCGGCGAGTCGAACGTCGCGTGGCTCCAGCAGAACGGCGTCACCATCTGGGACGAATGGGCCGACGCCGACGGCGAGCTCGGTCCCGTCTACGGCGTGCAGTGGCGCTCGTGGCCCACCGCCGACGGCGGCACGATCGACCAGATCGCGCAGGTCGTCGAGCAGATCCGCCGCGACCCCGACTCGCGTCGCCTCATCGTCTCCGCCTGGAATCCCGCCGACATCCCCGACATGGCCCTCGCCCCGTGCCACGCGCTCTTCCAGTTCTACGTCGCGGACGGCAAGCTGTCGTGCCAGCTGTACCAGCGCAGCGCCGACATGTTCCTCGGGGTGCCGTTCAACATCGCCTCCTACGCGCTGCTGACGCTGATGGTCGCGCAGCAGACGGGTCTCGAGCCGGGCGAGTTCGTGTGGACCGGCGGCGACTGCCACGTCTACGACAACCACCGCGAGCAGGTCGCCGAGCAGCTCTCGCGCGAGCCCTTCCCGTCGCCCACGCTGCGTTTCGCGCGCACGCCCGCGTCGATCTTCGACTACACCTTCGACGACATCGTGGTCGAGGGGTACCAGCACCACCCGGCCATCCGCGCGGCCGTCGCGGTATGACCGCGGTCGGGCTCATCTGGGCCGAGGCGCGCGGGGGCGTCATCGGTGCCGAGGGCGGGATGCCGTGGCACGTGCCCGAAGACCTGGCCCACTTCCGCGCGATCACTGGTGCCCACGACGTCGTCATGGGCCGGCGCACGTGGGAGTCCCTGCCGCCGCGCTTCCGTCCCCTGCCGGGACGCCGCAACATCGTCGTGACCCGATCCGCGACCTGGGCGGCAGAGGGCGCCGACCGGGCCGGCTCGCTCGACGACGCTCTCGCCCTCGCCGGTGGCGACGAGGTCTGGGTCATCGGCGGCGGGATGCTCTACGCCGAGGCGATCCACCGCGCCGACGTGCTCGAGATCACCCGTCTCGACCTCGCGGTCGCCGGGGATACCCACGCCCCCGCGACCGACGGGTGGCGCAGGGTCCGCACGGATCCCGCGTCGGGATGGCACGCCTCTAGCGACGGCATCCGCTACCGCTTCGAGACCCACCGGCGAGAGGACTGACGTGGCGCGCACGGCACTGGTCACGGGCGCGAGCTCGGGGCTGGGCGCGGAGTTCGCGCGACAGCTCGCCGCGCGCGGGGCCGACCTCGTCCTCGTCGCCCGCGACCGCGCGGCCCTCGACAGCGTCGCCGCCGACATCCGCGCCCGACACGGCCGCGAGGTCGAGGTGATGGTCGCCGACCTGCTCGATGCCGACGCGCTCGCCGCGGTCGAAGCCCGGGTCGCGACAGGGGTCGACGTGCTCGTCAACAACGCCGGATTCGGTCTCGACCTCGCCTTCGAGCGCAACGACGTGGAGGTCGAGGTGCACCACCTGCGCCTGCACGTCGAGGCGACGATGCGTCTCGTCCACGCGGCGCTACCGGCGATGCTCGAGCGGGGGAGCGGTCGCATCGTGAACGTCGCCTCGGTGGCCGGGTTCGTCCCGCGCGGCACCTACGGCGCCGCCAAAGGCTGGCTCATCTCTTTCAGCCGGTGGGCGAACGTCGCCTACCGCCCGCGCGGCGTCACCGTGACGGCCGTGTGCCCCGGGTTCGTTCACACGAACTTCCACGAGCGCCTGGGACTGCCGCCCGGCCAGGAGGGCGTCCCCGACCGCATGTGGCTCGACGCCGCGACGGTCGTGCGCGAGGGACTTCGCGATGCCGCGCGCGGACGCTCCGTCTCCGTGCCCTCATATCGCTACAAGGCGCTCGTCGCCGCCTCGCGCCTGCTGCCCGACGCGCTGGTCGTGCGCGCCGCCTCGCGAGGCCGCTGAGGACGTCGATCAGCGGAAACGACCCAGCCGGATCCCCGCCAGGGCGAGGGCCCCGATCGTCTCGCCGTCGGTGATACGCCCCTCGGCGACGAGCGACAGGGCGTCCGCGAAGGGAATCCAGCGCACGGCGTCGATCCCCTCCTCGCGCTGCGAGGCCGCGGCATCCGTGACGGTCAGTCCCCGGGCGAGGAAGACGTACTCGGGCGCGTCCGCGATCCCGTTGAGGGCGTTCATGCGTCCCAGATCCTGCCACTCGGATGCCGTCACCCCGGCCTCCTCCAGCAGTTCCCGCTGCGCCGCGACGAGGGGGTCTTCGCCGTCCGACCCGCCGGCCGGCACCTCCAGTGAGGGACCGGTCGTGTACCGCTCGAGCTCGACGAAGCAGATGCGCTCGGCGTCGTCCAGCGCGACGACGAACACGGCGGGGTGCTGCATCCGCACGACGCCGTAGATGCCGTCGCCGTGCGGTCCGGTCACCTCGTCCTCGCGCACGTGGATCCAGCGGTTCTCGTACACGGTGCGCGTCGCGCGGGTGGTCCAGCTCACCCCGCCACCCTAGGGTGCCCTGTTCCGGATGCATGAGCGCCCGCAGGAGGACCAAAGCACGAACCCCTCCCGTCTCCTTTCTCACCAGCGATCGTGCAGGTGGACCGCGAATCTCGGTTATCCACAGCACGGGCAGGGAGGGCAGCGCGTCGGGGCCACGATCGGGCACCCTGCCCGGGTGCACACCTCCACCGCCACCGACCTCGCGGCGCGCGCCGGCGGCGTCATCCGGCGCACCCACCTCCTCCGGCACGGCGCCACCGACGCCGACGTGCGCCGGTGGGTGCGGGGCGAGGTGTTCACGCGGCTGCGGGACGGCGTCCTCGCCCTCCC
>NZ_CAJYPF010000097.1 GCF_913776565.1 uncultured Microbacterium sp.
CCTCGCCGGGGCTCGACAGCGAGGCGCGTGGCGCGACCGCCGGCTCGGGGGCGGGTCGGGTCAGGGGGACATCGGCGATCGGGGCGTCGGCCGCCGAGGCACGCCGGGGCGGGATGACCCAGGGGGCGACGGCTTCGACCGGTGCGTCCGTGTTCCCCCCGGCCTGCGGCGCATCGAGCGGCTCGCGAGCGGAGGAGGGGGCCGACCAGGCCGGCGCCTCCGGCGCGGGCGGCGGGGCGACGGGAAGAGCGCGCGTCGCGGGCTCGGGCTCGAGGGCGGCCTGACGGTCTTCCCCCTGCTCCTCGGGCGAGCGATCGCGCAAAGCGTCGAGGACGTCGAACACCGAGCCGGACGGGTGGGCGGGTGCGACATCGTCGCGGGACGCCACCGGCCGGGGATCAGCGGGCGGAGCCCAGTCGCTGGTCGACGGCACGGCGTCCGCGAGCGGACCGGTCGGGGCCGCGAAAGGCAGCACGACGGGCTCGGAGACGGCCGCGGGACGCTGAGGAGCAGGCTCGTCCGCCCGGGCACGCGCGAACCCGAGGTCGTCGAGACCGGATGCCGTGGCCTCGGACCGCGCGCCCTCCGACGGCTCGGAACTCACGGCCGGGCCCGGCGTCCATCCGCCGATCAGCGGGACGTAGGGGCCCTCGAAGTCGCGTCCCCGGCGGACGGGGGCGGACTCCTCATCCACCGCGTCGGAGCGGCGGACGCCCCCTTCCCAACGAGCGGAGCCCCACCCGAGGATGCTCGCCCAGACGATGGGGATCAGCGTCCCCACCACCGTCATGCCGGCCCCCGCTCCGAACGAGGTCGTGATGCGGTGCACCGCGACGACGTACACCGCGACGAAAGCGATGAGCCCGAAGATCGGGACGATGTTCAACAGCACGAGCCACGGCGAGAAGCCGCCCAAGCGCAGGATCGTCGCGACGTTGTAGACGGGGATCCACGCCTTCCAGGCCGGTTCGCCCATCTTGCCGAACAGGGCCGCCAGGGCGAGGGCGAACCACACATACAGCACGACGACGAGGGCGAACGACGTCGCCTGCAGAACCACCATGGTCGATTCGGTCATGTCGTCTCGCGACCCCCCGGTGCGGTGGGACGCTTCCCCCTCTCGTCGCGGTGCGGCGTCCCCCGCCGCGAACGGCGCGGGGCGAGGAACCGCAGGAACGATCTCAACGATAGGGCCGCGCGCACGCGACGCCAGAAGCCTCGCTGACGGGTCATCGCGCGACGCTCCTCGTCGACGATCCGCCAGAAGGCCGAGACCTCGTCGGCGCCGACCTCGGTGGACGAGAACACGGCACGGTCGGCGTCGTCCGCCAAGCGGACGCCCGACGGGGTCGCGAAGGCCGCGGCGACCTCTCGACGCGTGGGCGAACGGGGCCCCGACCGACCGGCGTCGACGCCCGCGTCGACGTACTCCTCCCACCCGCCGGCGATCGCGGAACGCGGGTCGGGATCACGACGACGGCCCCGACGTCGGATGATCTTGGCGACGACGACGGCGAGGAACGGACCGACGAGGATCAGGAGAACGGCCAGAACCACCCCGGAGATCCGCAGAGCCGACCACAACCAGGCCAGGTCCAGGGAGTCATCCGTCCGTGCGTCGTCGTCGAGGGAGTTGTCCTCCTGGACCGGCTCCGGAGGGACGACCTCGTCGACGGTGTCGGGTCGGACCTCCGTGACGTTCTCGGGATCCTGCTGCTGCGTGACCTCGAGGCTCGGCGATTTCTCGTATTGCGGGGTGACATCGATCGCGACCCACCGCCCGTCCTCACCGCGCACCTCGGTCCACGCGCTCAGGTCGCGCGCCCGGCACTCCCCCGCATCGCACGTCGCGAGCGCGCTGTCCGCCGAGGCGAGACGCGTCCCCACGACCACGCGCGCGGGGAACCCCAGCTCGTGCGCGATCAGGGCGGCGGCGACGGCGAACTGCTCGTCATCACCGACCGCCGCGACGTAGTTGTCGGAGGCCGCGGCGCGCGGATCGTCCTCGCGCTCCAGAAGCCGCCCGAACATCCGGTCGACGCGCGCGATCGAGTGACCGGACGCACTGGGTTGCAGCTGATAGCCCGGCAGATCCGCCGTCCACGCCGGGGGCGCCGCGCCCTCGGGCGCGAGGCTGTGACTGAGATAGCCGCGCTCCCGGAGCAGCTGGATCAGCGCCTGCAGGGAGGCGCCGTCGGATCCCGAGGCATGCTCCTCGACCCACCTCCGCAGGTTGTCGCCGCCGGCGACTCCCGCGGCATCCCCGGGAGGACGCAACGCCGCGACGTCCTCGGTCGAGGGCTCCACCGCCGACACGCGGTACGCATCACCGGGCTGCAGCCCCCCGTCGGCGATCTGCACCCCCGACTCCGCGTCGGCGCTGTAGTAGAAGCGGTCGGCGAGGACCGCTCGGCGTTCCCCCTCGAACGTGGCGGATGACAGCCGGCCGGCCGTCGGCATCCAGATCCCCTTCAGATCGACGATGTCGATATCGGCCTGCACGGCGCGCCCCTGACCGGCGTCGCGGGAGGAGGGGAGCCGGACGAAACCGGCGCCCTCGTCGCCGGACGCGCGGAACACCTCGCCGTCGTAGGTGTCGAGAGTCGCGATGCGGATGCGCTCGGGGAGGGCGTCCCCGCCGCTCACCCGGAAGAGGACGTCGTCGGAGCGGGCGTCGGAGAACATCGCCCGGTACTCGCTGAGCGGACTGACGGCCTCGGCGATCTGCCGTTCGGGACCCGCGGCCGACCGCAGGACCTGACGATCGGCGTCGCGCGCCAGGGCGGGCACGACCGTCACGGTCGCGACGACGGCCACCACGAGCATCCCGGCCCCCAGCGCGCGGCGGCGGCGGTCCGTCGCCGAGGAGCCGCGGCCGACGGAGACGGCCGAGACCTCACTCGCCCGCTCGAGAGCCCGGCCCCGCTCGTCGCGCGCCCGCCACGACAGCCACAGCACCGCCGCGAGGAGGGCGCTCAGGCCCACCGCCGTCTCGACCGGCGCGGGAAGGACGATCGGTCCGAGCGCCAGGGGAGCGCTCGTTCCCGTGCGCCCGAAGAACAGTCCGAACCCGGTCATGGTCAGTCCCGGGACGACCGCGGCGACCGCGAGACGGTCCGTGCGCACCGCGAGCGCGAGGGTCACGGCGGTGCCGACGAGGAACACCACGAGGGCGGGGACGAGCAGGTTCCGGTAGGTGCCGACCGGGAGGTCGACCGTGACCAGGTCCTTCCACGCCACGAGGAGACCCGCGAACGACTCTCCGAGGCCCCGGAGCACGTCCAGTGCCGACGTCAGTCGCGCGGGAACCGCGAGCGGAACGCAGAGGGCGGCGAAAGAGAGCAGGAGACCGCCGGCGAAGACCCAACCGCCCCACCGCCGCCATGCCACGAGCACGACGACGCCCGCCCCGGTGAGGGATGCCACGACGACGAGGACCGAGAACGCCGCCGACGCGTAGATCGGCCACGCCGCGACCGCCGCCAGCAGGACGCACATCGCCGTGTACACCGCCGCGGCGCTCCAGCGCGGCGCGCCGGAGGCATCGCGCCGGCGCGCGGGCGCACGGGGATCGCGGCGGGCGTTCACGCGGTGGCCCCCCGCACGAGCAGGCCCGACAGGTCGTCGAGGGTGCCGATGGTCAGCACCGTCAGTCCCGCGACGCTCTGCATCCGGGGGTGGGCGCGCTCGTCGCAGATGACCGCGGCGACCGCGGTGTCGGCGGGGAAGGCGAGAGCGGCCTGCCGCAGGCGCGCGAGCGGGACGGCCGAACCCACCACGACGAAGGCGATGGACAGGCGTTCGTTCGCCTCGGAGGCCAGGCGACAGACATCCTCGACCGCCATCGTGTTGTCGTGGCGATCGACTCCGCTGAAACCGTCGAGCATCGCCCGGGGCGACACCACGGGGACGTGCCGGATGGCGCGCAGCCGGCCCTTGACGACGCGCGGGATCTCGGAGCCGGTGACGATGTCGATGTCACGCGCGTCGCGGACGGCCCTCAGCCCCAGCGAGGCCGCCGCCGACACCGCGAGCTCGTACTCGTCGGCATCCGCGTACTCGGGAGTCGCCGCGGCGAGCACGACCGCCATGCGGGAGCGGCGCGACTCCTCGTACTGGCGCACCATGAGGCGTCCGGTCTTCGCCGTGGACTTCCAATGCACCTGTCGCCGCGAATCGCCCGGGACGTACTCCCGGATGGCGTGGAAGGACATGTCGGCGTCGACCAGGCGGCGGGTGGCGTTGCCCTCGAGGTCGCGGACGAGGCCCGCGCTCGTCGACGGAAGGGCGACCGTCCGCGGGTGCACGAAGAGATCGTGCACGTCGTCGAAGGCGTGCTCGCGCCGGAGGAGACCCACGGGGTCGCTGCGGACCGTGGTGACCGGCCCCACGCGCACGACGCCGCGCGGGAGCGGTGGGATCACGAGCGGCTCGGTGGTCACGGCGCCGGGACGCAGGAAGGGCACCCCGAACTCGACCAGCCCCCGGCCGACGGGGATGTCGAGACGGCCCGGGAGAGCGGCACGGGCACCGTCGTTGCGCACCACGATCTCGCCCGTGACGCCGGTGCCCGCGACGACCCGCTCGTGCGCGAGGTCGAGGTCGACATCGTACGAGCGCGCGCCGAAGAGGAACGGGACGCTCATCGCGAGGAGGAGGAGCGCCGCGCTGCCCGCGACCATCCACTCCACCCACCCGAAGAGCAGTCCGCACAGCAGCCCGACGCTCGCCGCGACGGCGACGACCGCACCCGCGGGTCGAACGGTCCGGCCCGCCCATCGCACCGCAGCGACCACGGCCTCGCGGAGCACGCGCCACGCCTCGGCGAGACGGACGATCGCCCGGACGATGCGGCGCTGTCGCCGCACCGAGGTCGAGGTGATCGACGTGCGCGAGCCGGTGCGGAAGGTGCCGGCCGAGGTGCGCGTCAGGCGCGACTCGGTGAGGTTCACATCGGGCACCGCGCACCTCCGGGCGGCGATGCCGACATCGAGCGACGCCCCATGCTCACGCGCTCTCGCGCTGCGTGGGCGGCACGGTGTCGAGGAGCACCTGACCGATCACGGCCTCCTGGGTGACGCCGTCGAACTCCGCCTCGGGGTGCAGGATCAGTCGGTGCGACAGCACCGCGACGGCGAGCGCCTTGACATCGTCGGGGGTGGCGTAGGTGCGGCCCTGGGACGCCGCGCGGGCACGTGTCGCGCGCGTGAGCGCGAGGGCGCCGCGGATGCTCACGCCAAGGCGGACCTCGTCGGCCGTGCGGGTGGCATCCACGAGCCGCGCGATGTAGTCCAGGACGAGCGCGTCCACGTAGACGGATGCCGCGAGGTCGGCCATCCCCACCATCGCCTGCGGGGTGATGATGGGGCGCAGCTCGGCGGTGGCGACGGGCGCACCGTCGAGGATGCGCACGGTCGCCGCGTGGTCGGGGTAACCCAGCGAGGTGCGCAGCAGGAAGCGGTCCAGCTGCGCTTCGGGGAGACGGTAGGTGCCGGCCTGCTCGACGGGGTTCTGAGTGGCGAGGACGAGGAAGGGCACGCCGACCTCGCGCGAGACGCCGTCGATGGTGACCTTGCCCTCTTCCATCACCTCGAGCAGCGCCGACTGCGTCTTGGGGCTGGCGCGGTTGATCTCGTCGGCCAGGACGATGTTGGCGAAGATCGGCCCGGTGTGGAACTCGAACGAGCCCGTCTTCTGGTCGTACACGGTGATGCCCGTGATGTCCCCGGGCAGCAGGTCGGGCGTGAACTGGATGCGCGTGTTCGTGCCCTGCACCGACTGGGCCACCGCGCGGGCGAGCGAGGTCTTGCCCGTGCCCGGCACGTCCTCGAGCAGCACGTGTCCGTCGCTGAGCATGGCCGTGAGCACCAGCTCGACGACGTGCCGCTTGCCGAGCACCGCGCGCTCGACGTTGTCGGCGATCTGCGAGAAGGTCTGGGAGAACCAGGTGGCCTGCTCCTGGGTGATCGTCATGTCGAAGTCCTTCGAGGGCGTTGTCGGGGTGGGGCGGGAAAGAACGGGATTCAGGATGCCGGGGTGCCCGGCTTGCACGTACCGGACAGCGTCGAGGTGGCCTTGTCGAGGTTCCACCCCTGCTTCGACCAGTCGACGCTGACGCCGATGTTCTCGACGGCGGTCGCCCCGGCGGGGACGAGACGCGGGTTGTCGGGATTGCGCTCGAGCGCCTTGCCGTTCTTGTCGAGGTAGCGCACG
>NZ_CAJYPF010000098.1 GCF_913776565.1 uncultured Microbacterium sp.
CGGTTCTGATCGACACGACGACCCCGGGTGCTCGGCATCCGGGGTCTTCGTCGTCTCCTCCCGCTATCGGCGTGCAGGGTCCTCGTCGCGGACGGACGGTGCGGGGGGCTATCCCGCGACCGCGCGGCGCCCGAGGCGAAGACGCTGCACGCCGATAGCGGGAGGAGACGACGAAGACCCCGGATGCCGAGCACCCGGGGTCGTCGTGTCGATCAGAACCGCGACGCGCGTCGCGGCCGGATCACGCCTGCAGCGAGAGCTGCAGGTCGAGCTCGATCGTGACGTCCTTGCCGACGAGGACGCCGCCGGTCTCGAGGGCGGCGTTCCAGGTGAGACCGAAGTCCTCGCGGTTGACGACCGTCTTGGCGGTCGCGCCCGCCTTGTAGTTGCCCCACGGGTCGGTGCCGAAGCCGCCGAAGTCGAGCGAGAAGGTGGCGGGCTTGGTGATGCCGCGGATGGTGAGGTCGCCGTCGACGAGGAAGTCGCCGTCCTCGACGCGCACACCGGTCGAGCGGAAGTCGAGCGTGGGGTAGGTCTCGGCGTCGAAGAACTCGGCCGAACGCAGGTGCTGGTCGCGGCCCTCGTCCTTGGTGTCGACCGAGGTGACGTCGACGGACGCCTCGACGGTGGCCTCGAGCGGGTTCTCGGGGGCGACGATGGTGGCGCTCTTGACGCCGAAGGTGCCGCGCACCTTCGAGATCATCATGTGGCGCACCGAGAAGGTGACCTCGCTGTGGGCGGGGTCGAGCACCCAGGTGCCCGTCTTGTAGCCGGGGATGTCGAGCGTGGTTGCGTCGGTCATGTCACTCCTAAGGTGGGGGGAGCCGTGTCGGCGTCCTGAGGGGATCAAACTCCCATTCACACGAATGTATTCCACACTCGAGGAAAAAGACGAACCCGAGGATGCCGCAGCCCCCTCGGGTTCGTGAACGTTCGGTGTCGAACGGGTCAGCCGACCTTGAGCAGGTCGATGATGAAGATGAGCGTCTTGCCGCCCAGGAAGTGTCCACCCGCGGGGCCGTAAGCCAGATGCGGCGGGATCACGAGCTCGCGGCGTCCGCCGACCTTCATGCCCGGGATGCCGTCCTGCCAGCCCTGGATCAGGCCACGGAGGGGGAACTGGATGCTCTCGCCGCGGCCCCACGAAGAGTCGAACTCTTCGCCGGACTCGTACTCGACACCGGCGTAATGCACGGTGACGTTGTCGCCGGGCTTGGCCTCGTCGCCGTCGCCGACGATGATGTCGCGGATGACGAGGTCGGAGGGGGCGGGGCCGCTGGGAGCGTCGAACTCCGGCTTGGTGCGATCAGTCATGCCTCCATCCAAGCACGCCCGCCCGTACGCCGATGTCCCCTGGACAAAGACTCAGCGCCCGGTGCCGCGGCGATGCCTGCGTGTCTCCCGGGCGCTGAGTTGGCCTACGACGATGGTGCTCCCGCCCCGCGCCGGTGTCAAGACCCCCGGGCGCGGCGCCCGCTCCGCGAGACCGCGCGCGAACGCCGAGACCGTACCCGGAACGCCGAGCCGCGTGCGGTCTCGTCGCCGAGGCGCGTCTCCGGACACGGGCGCCGGCGACGTGTCACCGCGACAGCAGCGCGGCACGCGCCGCCGTGGTGCGCTCGAGCAGGTACCGCTCGGTCGCCGGCGCGTGGGGGTCTCGCCCCGACAGGGTGCGCTGACGCGCGGCGGCGAGGGCGGTGGCATCCACGATGAACCCCCTCATCACCGCGGTGCGGTCTCCCGGAAGGCGGCGCGCCCACGCCAGCGCCGACCGCCGACCGGCGGGCGTGGCGAGCATGTCGACCTCTTGGGGGGTGAACCACCCCGCCGCGGCGTACTCGCCGAGACGGGCGCGCGTGAGGCGCGTCTCCTCCCGCCGCAGGGCCAGGATGCCGAGGATGAACAGGACGAACAGGGGCACCTGCAGCGCCGCGTACACCTCGAAGAAGTTCGCGAACGTCGCCGAACCGTTCCACAGGGCGTGCAGCAGCATCGCTCCGATGAGACCCGGGATGCCGTACCGCAGGGCCGCACCTGCGCGCAGGCCCCGGCGCGCAGCGAGCCCGAAGGCGAAACCGGTCAGGCTCGTGAACATGACGTGCGCGAACGGAGACAGCACGGCGCGCAGGAAGAAGGTGCTCGCCACCTGTGCCGAACCGCCCTCGAGGTAGCTGATCGCGAAGTACTGCACATTCTCGGTGAGGGCGAAGCCGGCGCCGATCAGCGCGCCGTAGACGATGCCGTCCACCGGGCCGTCGAACGCTCGACGGGCGAACGCGAAGATCAGCAGCACCCCCAGTCCCTTCGCGATCTCCTCCACGATCGGCGCTTGGACGACGGCGCTGAACGCCTCGGGCAACCGACCGACCACGAGGGTGACGGCCAGGTCGACGGCCAGGGCGATCACGACCGACGCGATCGCCCCCCACGCCACCGCCAACACGAGCAGGCGCCGCGGCTCCGGCTCCCACCGGTCGATGTAGCGCACGGCGAACCAGACGATGACGAAGGGGATCGCCGCCAGCACCAGACCGAGGAACGTCGCCGCCGTGCCCAGGAAACCGGTGAAGTAGCGCACCAGCAGCGCCAGCAGGGGAACGAGCAGCACCGCCACCGCCCACAGGGCCACTCCCCCGCGTCGAGACCCCGGCGGGGCGGCCGAGACCGTTGCCTGCGGCGCGGTGGAGATGCGGGTGGGTTCGACCGAACCGGGCCGCGACAGCGGCGACGGGGAGCTCATGCGCTCAGCCTAGGGTCGAGCTTCTCTTCGGTGTCGAGGGTTGCAGACTCGGCCGCGGGGCACGGCCCGGTAGCGTGGAACCATGCGTTTCGCCCACGTCCGGTCTCACGAGGGGGCGCACGCCCCCCGTCTCGTCAGCGTCCACGGCGAGGAGTTCAGCTTCGTCGACGAGCTCTTCGACGGCGCGCCCGCCACGCTCGAGGAGCTCATCGCCGGGGGTGACGACGCGCTGGACCGTGTCCGCGCGGCGGTCGAGGCCGCGCCCCGGCATCGCCTGGACGGCATCCGCTTCGCCTCCGCCGTGCTCGCACCCCCGTCGATCCTGGCGGTGGGGTTGAACTACGCGGCGCACTCCGGCGAGCTCGGGCTCAAGACCGACGCGGGCCCCACGGTGTTCGTGCTGTGGCCGAACTCGCTCACGGCGCACGGCGAGACGACGTCCTGGCCGCGGGCCCTCAGCGAGGCCGTCGACTACGAGGCCGAGCTCGGCGTGATCATCGGGCGCCCCGGCCGCGACATCGCCGAGGCGGACGCGCTCGATCATGTCTGGGGGTACACGGTGGTCAACGACATCACCGCGCGCAACATCCAGTTCTCGGAGGCGCAGTGGTCGCGCTGCAAGTCGTTCGACGGCTTCACCCCCACCGGCCCCTTCGTCGTCACGGCCGACGAGATCCCCGACCCGCAGGATCTGCACATCTGGACGGTCGTGGACGGTCATACGGTGCAGGATGCCAGTACCGGCCAGATGGTCCGCTCGGTGAAGACGCTCATCAACAAGCTGAGCGAGTCGGTGACACTGCTCCCCGGGACGCTCATCTCCACGGGCAGCCCCGGCGGCGCCGGGTACTCGCGCGACCCGCAGATCTTCCTGCGCGACCGCTCGACCGTGACCGTCGGCATCGACGGCATCGGCGAACTCACGACGCACTGCCGCATCCTCGACTGAGCCGCCCCGCCGCGCCGCCCCGCCGCCCCGAGCACACGAAACAGCATCCAGCTGACATCTCGGTTGCAGAATGTCACCGAGATGTCAGCAGGATGCTGTTTCGCGACAGCCCGGCGCGGCGCGGCGGCGTAGCCGTCGCGCCGGGGCGGCGGGTCAGTCCTCGACGACGCTGTCCGCCGACCGGATGATCGGGATCGCCGCGGTCACGGCCTGCAGGCCCGACAGGCGCGCGGGCGAGATCTGCTTGGTGACCTCCTCGCGTGACATCAGCTCCGCCTCGACGACCAGATCGGCCACGTTGCGGTGCGTCAGCAGCGCCGTCTTGGCCAGGGCGGCCGCGGCCGCGTAGCCGATGAAGGGGGTGAGCGCCGTGACGACGCCGACGGACGACCCCACCATCGCCCCCAGGCGTTCGCGGTTCGCGGTGATGCCGTCGACGCAGTTGACGCGCAGCGTCCACATCGCCTGGCGCATCCACGTGATCGACTGGTAGATCGAGTGCGCGATGACCGGCTCGAAGGCGTTCAGCTGCAGCTGACCGCCCTCGACCGCCATGGTCACCGTCATGTCGGCGCCGACGACCGAGAACGCCACTTGGTTGACCACCTCGGGGATGACCGGGTTGACCTTGCCGGGCATGATGCTCGATCCGGCCTGACGCGGCGGCAGATTGATCTCGCCCAGGCCCGCCTGCGGCCCCGACGACAGCAGGCGCAGATCGTTGCAGATCTTCGACAGCTTGACGGCGTTGCGCTTGAGCGAGGACGAGAACGACATGAAGGCGCCCGTGTCGCTCGTGGACTCCACGAGGTCGGTCGCGGTCTCGAGGTCGAGACCCGTGATCGCGCGCAGGTGCCGCAGCACGGCCCCCGCGTAGCCGGAGTGGGCCGTGATGCCGGTTCCGATGGCGGTGGCGCCCATGTTGATCTCGTACAGCAGGTACGCGTTCTCGGTCAGACGGTTGTAGTCCTCGCCGAGCGTGGTCGCGAAGCCGTGGAACTCCTGGCCGAGCGTCATGGGCACGGCATCCTGCAACTGGGTGCGACCGACCTTGAGGACGTCGTGGAACTCCTCGGACTTGGCCAGGAACGACTGGCGCAGCAGCGCGAGCTCCTCGAGCAGGCTCTGCAGGGTGAGCGACAGGCCGATCTTGATCGCCGTCGGGTAGACGTCGTTGGTCGACTGGCTGCGATTCGTGTCGTCGATCGGAGAGAGGAAGGCGTAGTCGCCCTTCTCGCGCCCGGCCATCTCGAGGGCGATGTTGGTGATGACCTCGTTGGCGTTCATGTTGGTCGACGTGCCGGCACCGCCCTGGATGACGCCGACGGTGAACTCGTCGTGGAACTCGCCGTCGATCACCCGCTGGGCGGCACGGTCGATCAGATCGGCCTTGGACGCGTCGAGGACTCCGATCTCGCGATTGGCGCGCGCGGACGCCTGCTTGACCATCGCCAGCGCCCGCACGAGGTCGGGGTAGACCGAGATGGGGCGCTTCGCGATCGGGAAGTTCTCCTGCGCGCGGGCGGTGTGGATACCCCAGTACGCGTCGGCGGGGATCTCGAGGGATCCGAGGGAGTCGGTCTCGGTACGGGTGCGCGTCATTGCGTCCAAAGCCATGTGGGAGTCCTCGTGGGTGTCACAGCGAGCAGGGATGCCACGAGCCTAACCACCGCGCTCCGACCCGCCGCTGGACGCCGCGGCCTGTCGGGCGATCGGCACCGTCCGCCGCGTCTATTGCCCGGGCGTGCGCTTGCGCGAGAACGCCTCGAGCCGCTCGTCGGGGCTGAGGGCCGCCATCCGCGCCGTCCACTCGGGCGTGAAGACGCCGGAGGACTCGGCGTCGACCACGGGGACCACCGCGTGGGTGACGGTGTCGTCCCACACGTGCACCAGGTGGAAGGACCGGCCGTCGTCCATCCCGTCCACGGCGTCGGCGGGGCGCGCGAGGTCCATCGTGTAGCAGGACGCCGAGGCGACGCTCACCGGCACCCCCGCGAACGTGCCGGAAGTGGAGTAGTGCAGGTGCCCGGCGAGGATCGCACGGACATCGCTGCCGGCGATCGCCGCCGCCAAGCCGGCCTGGTCGCGCAGCTCGAGGATGTCGAAGAACGGGATGTGCGTCGGCAGCGGCGGGTGGTGCAGCGCCAGGATCGTCCCGAGCGGGGCGGGCTCGGCGAGCTCGGCGCGCAACCACGCGAGCTGGGCGGCGTCGATATCGCCGTGGTGCCACCCGGGCACCGTCGAATCCAGAGCGATCAGGCGCAACCCGCCGAGATCGTGCACGCTCGTCACCGGCTCCTCGCTGGCCGGGGCGTCGAGCAGGTGCGCGCGCAGGGCCGGACGCTCGTCGTGGTTGCCGGCGACCCACACCACGGGGGCACCCAGCCGCGCCGCCCACGGCTCGACCGCGTCGCGCAGCGCGCGGTACGCCTCGGGCTCGCCGAGGTCGGTCAGATCGCCCGTGAAGACCACGGCATCCGGCCGTACTCCCGTCGCCTCGGCGGCGGCCAGGGTGCGACGCAGGTGCCTCGCGGTGTCGAAGCGGTCGCCCAGCAGACGGCCGCCCGCGAGCAGGTGCGTGTCGCTGAGGTGGAGGATCACGCGCGCCGCGGGCGCGTGCTGACCGAATTGCACGGATGCCATGACCTCAGCCTAGAGAGGGGCTCCGACACCCCGCTCCTCGACGGGACGCGGCTCAGTGGTTGAACAGGATCAGCAGCAGCGCGCCCAGCACGGCCGCCGCACACACGCCGAAGCAGGCGTAGGCACCGATCAGCGACACGCGCTTCTGGCCCTCGCTGAGGGGGTTCTTCTTGGCCGCTTTGGCGACCGCCTTCTCGGCGCGGCGCCGCTGCTTGTCGCTGAGCACGGTGATGGCATCCGTGAACTCCGCCGGCGCGACCAGCGGGGGCCGTCCCCCGCGCACGAGCAGGCGCAGGCCCAGGGCGTAGAAGGTGACGACGACCGTCGCGCCGAGCAGGGCGGCGACGAAGACGTGCAGGAAGGCTTCCCAGTTGATGAGCATCAGGCGTCCTTCTCAGCCTTCTCGCGCTCGAGGCGACGCTGACGGCGGGTCGGTCCGGGCTTGCGCGGCACCTTGACGGCCGCGCCCGAGTCGGCGACCTCGCTCATCGCGTTCGCGGAGGTGACCGAGTCGCGCCGCGAGCGCAGGAACAGCCCGAGCACGATCGCCACGGCGATCACGGCGTCGACCGCGACGCCCCAGCCGCCGAGCCACACGACGATGAGAGCCGCGGCCGCGCCCACGGCGCCGGCGGCGGGCAGGGTCAGCACCCAGCCGATCATGATGCGCCCCACGGTGTTCCAGCGCACGGTCGAGCCGCGACGCCCCAGTCCCGAACCGATCACCGAACCCGAGGCGACCTGCGTGGTCGACAGGGCGAAACCCAGGGCGCTGGATGCCAGGATCGTCGCCGCCGTCGACGTCTCGGCAGAGAAGCCCTGGGCCGGCTTGACGTCGGTCAGGCCCTTGCCGAGCGTGCGGATGATGCGCCAGCCGCCCATGTAGGTGCCGAGTGCGATGGTGATCGCGCAGGCGAACACCACCCACAGCTGCGGGTCGGGATTCGCCGAGGACTGCCACCCGACGGTGATGAGGGCGAGCGTGATGACGCCCATGGTCTTCTGCGCGTCGTTGGTGCCGTGCGCGAGCGCCACGAGCGACGACGTGAAGATCTGCCCCCAGCGGAAGCCGTCGCGCCCGTCGGCCTTCATGTCGTAACGGCGGGTGACGCCGTACGCGATCTTGGTGACGACGTAGGCGATCACTCCCGCGGTGAGAGGGGCGATCAGGGCCGGCAGGATCACCTTGCTCAGCACCACGCCGGCGTCGATCGCCGAGGCGCCCACACCCACCAGGGTCGCACCGATCAGTCCGCCGAACAGCGCGTGCGACGAGCTCGACGGCAGACCGAGGAGCCACGTGAGCATGTTCCACGTGATCGCGCCGATGAGGCCGGCGAAGATGATCGGCGGGAAGATGTCCGGACTCAACTGGTCCTCGCGGATCATCCCGCCCGAGATGGTCTTGGCCACCTCGGTCGACAAGAAGGCGCCGACCAGGTTCAGACTCGCCGCGAGCAGGACCGCCACCTTCGGCTTCAGCGCACCCGTCGCGATGGGCGTGGCCATCGCATTCGCGGTGTCGTGGAATCCGTTGGTGAAATCGAAGAACAGTGCCAGCACGATGACCAGCACGATGATGAGGGCTGCGCTCTCCACCGTTCGCTTTCCGTGAGAAGGAGGGGGGATGCCGACGGGATCGGCGTGACGAACGAAGAGTTCACCTGGCGTTGTTCTTTCGTTCACGAAAGACGCGACGACATCCTTTCACCCCGACCCGTGAGGGTCAAAACGCAGCGGCCCCCGCCCCCGGCATCCCGATCGATCCTCCGCGCCCGCACGCCGACCGCGCACTAGCGTGGAACGGTGACCGACCTCGACCCGCAGCCCACCCCGCCCGTCGCCGCACGCCGCCCCGTCGCGCGCACCCACCACGGCGACACGTTCGACGACCCCTACGAATGGCTGCGCGCCAAAGAGGACGCGGACGTCCTGGCGCACCTCGAGGCCGAGAACGCCTACACCACCGCCCGGACGGCGCACCTCGCGGGTCTGCGCGACACCCTGTTCGGCGAGATCAAGGGTCGCACCCTCGAGACCGACCTCTCCGTCCCCGCGCGCCGCGGCGACTGGTGGTACTACGGCCGGACGGTCGCCGGCCAGCAGTACGGCATCCAGTGCCGCGCTCCCCTGGACTCCCCCGACGACTGGACCCCGCCGACGCTGTCGCCCGACCGGCCCGTCCCGGGCGAACAGGTGCTCTTCGACGGCAACGTCGAGGCCGAGGGCACCGAGTTCTTCTCGCTCGGCAGCTTCGAGATCTCGAACGACGGCACGCGCATGGTCTACGGCATCGACACCTCCGGCGACGAGCGGTACACCGTCCGCGTGCGCGACCTGGTCACCGGACAGACGCTCCCCGACGTGATCGAGGGCACCTTCTCGGGCGCAACGTTCTCGCCCGACGGCCGCGCGATCGTCTACACGACCGTCGACGACGCCTGGCGCCCCGACACCGTGTGGCTGCACGAGATCGGCACCCCCGCGGATGCCGACGTGAAGCTGTTCCACGAGCCCGACGACCGGTTCTGGGTCGGCGCCGACTTCACTCGCAGCGACCGCTACCTCGTGATCGAGATGGGGTCCTCCATCACCAGCGAGGAGTGGCTGCTCGACGCCGACGACCTGCGCGGGGAGCCGCGCGTCGTCTGGCCGCGCCGTGAGGGCGTCGAGTACTCCTCGTCGCACGCCGTCGTCGACGGCGAGGACGTGCTCTACATCCTCCACAACGACGGCGCCCTCGACTTCGAGCTCGTGCGGGTGTCGGCATCCGACCCCCGAGGTCCCCGCGAGACGGTGATCGCGCACCGCACCGGCCAGCGCCTGCTCGGCGTCGACACGTTCCGCGACTGGGGCGTCGTCGGCTACCGCCGCGAGGGACTCGCGCGACTGGGCATGCTGTCGTACGCCGACGGCACCGTCGACGAGATCGCCTTCGACGAACCCCTGTACAGCGTCGGCACCGGCGGCAACCCCGAGTGGGCCCCACCCGTGCTGCGACTGGGCTACGGATCGTTCGTGACCCCCGGCACCGTCTACGACTACGTCGTCGACACCGGCGAACTGCTGCTGCGCAAGCGCCAGCCCGTGCTGGGCGGCTTCGACCCGGCCGACTACGGCCAGGAGCGCGTCTGGGCCACCGCCGACGACGGCACGCGCGTGCCGGTGTCGCTCGTGTGGAAGCGCTCGTTCGGCGAGCCCGGGTCCGCGCCGCGACCGGTGCACCTGTACGGCTACGGCTCGTACGAGCACTCCATCGAGCCCGGCTTCTCGGTACCGCGACTGTCGCTGCTGGACCGCGGGGTCGTCTTCGCCGTGGCGCACGTCCGCGGCGGCGGCGAGATGGGTCGCCAGTGGTACGAGGACGGCAAGCTGCTGGCCAAGCGCAACACCTTCACCGACTTCGTCGCCGCCGCCCGTCACCTCGTGGATGCCGGCTACACCACCCCCGATCGGCTCGTCGCCGAGGGCGGCAGCGCGGGCGGCCTGCTGATGGGCGCTGTGGCCAACCTCGCGCCCGAGCTGTTCGCCGGGATCGTCGCCGACGTCCCTTTCGTCGACGCGCTGACCACGATCCTCGACCCCTCGCTCCCGCTGACGGTCATCGAGTGGGACGAGTGGGGCGACCCCCTGCACGACGCCGAGGTGTACGCCTACATGAAGTCGTACACGCCGTACGAGAACGTGCGCGAGGGCGTCGCGTATCCGCGCATCCTCGCCGTCACCTCGCTGAACGACACGCGCGTGATGTACGTCGAGCCGGCCAAGTGGGTGGCGCGCCTCCGCGAGGTCGGCGCCGACGCGATGCTGAAGTGCGAGATGGTCGCCGGTCACGGCGGCGTCAGCGGCCGGTACAACGCGTGGCGCGAACGCGCGTTCGAGCTCGCGTGGCTGCTGGACGTGCTCGGCCTGGCCGAATAAGCCCCGGCCGCCCCGCCGCCTCGCCCGGACGCCCCGTCGCCTCGCGCGGCGGGGCGTTCTGCGCGCGCGGCGGGGCATGGCATCCCTGGACCTCGTCCCACTTTTCGCGCTGTATGTCCCAGAAGTGGTTGCCCGGCGGCGGCCGGAACGGCAAAAAGTGGGACAAGCCGTCACTGGCCGGGCCGCCAACCCGCCCGCATCAACGCAGCACGCACCATCGCGATCGCCGGTTCGCCGCCGTCCCGGAGGTGGTGGCTCAGGATGCGGATGTGATCCCAGCCCGCGTCTCGGATGGCGGCCCAGCGGTCGGCATCCCGCGCGAACTGTCGCGGATCCGCCGCATGCACTCGGCCGTCGTATTCGACCGCCACCCGCCACATCTCGAACGCCAGGTCGATCTCGGCGATGAAATCCCCACGGCTCGAGAAGATGTCGACGTTCACTCCCGGCTCGGGGAATCCATTGCGCACCAGAAGCAGACGCAGGTGGGTCTCGCGCGGCGATTTCACACCAGGGCGAGCCAGGGCGAGCGAACGCCTCAGGATGCCATTGCGAACATCGCCCATGACGGTGATCTCCGCTTCGAGGTCGGCGGTCGAGGCCATCGGCCGCGGGCCGGCCAGGAGCGCATCGGCCCCCGCGACGAGATCGTCGAGACGCCAGAGTCGACCGCATTGCCGCCATGCGCGCACGGCATTCTCGATGGGCAACCCCGCCGGGCCGATCTCCA
>NZ_CAJYPF010000099.1 GCF_913776565.1 uncultured Microbacterium sp.
CCGTGAACAGCATCGCGACGCCGGCCAGGGCGTACGCGGTCAGTGCGAAGCGCACCGTCCAGCGGGCGCCGCGGGCGGTGGCGATCGATGAGATGTCGGCGGCGCGGTCGGCCTCGACGTCCTGCACCGCGCCGAAGGCGTGCGAGGCGATGCCCCACAGCGCGAACGCGATGAACACGAACACGAGCTGCCACGTCCAGACCGCGCCCGCGAGCACCAGACCGTACACGGCGGGCGAGAAGAAGTGGATGCTGCTGGTCATCGAGTCCAGGAACGGACGTTCCTTGAGCCGCAGCGGCGGCGCCGAGTAGAAGACGACGAAGAACAGGCTGAGCGCCAGCACCAGCCACGACAGCGGCGAGCCGATGATGACGAGGTACACCACGAACGGAAGGCACGACAGCGTCGAGGCCCACAGCGTGATGGGGTGCATGCGCTTGGCGAGCACGGCGCCGTGCGTTCCGCCCTTGCGGGGGTTGCGCAGGTCGGACTCGTAGTCGAAGACGTCGTTCACGCCGTACATCGCGAGGTTGTAGGGCACGAGGAAGAACAGGATGCCGACGATCAGCGGCACGTCGATCTGCCGCGTGGTCAGCAGGTAGGCGGCGGCGAAGGGGAAGGCGGTGTTGATCCAGCTCACGGGCCGCGACGACACGAACAGCTCGCGGACGACGCGTCCGGGGGTCAGTGCGGGGAGGGTCATGCGGCATCCTTCGGGGAGGGGGCGGAAGACAGCAGCGTGTACACCGCCGGTACGAGGAACGCCGCGCACAGCGGGTAGGCGAAGTCCTCGACGGGGGCGAGTCCGAGCTTGAGGCCGCTCAGGTGCTCGGGCGGGTACGAGAACAGGTCGACGGCGATCATGAGGTTGTCGAACACGAGGGTCAGGCCCACCAGCACCAGGGCGGTGAGGCCCGAGGATGCCATGCGCCGGCGAAACCGCGGCCGTCGCGCCGTCGCCAGGGTGACGACCGCCGTGAGCACCACGAACGGCAGCACGATGAGCGGGTAGGTCACGACGGCACCCGCTCGCGTGAAGCCGCGCGCCGCTCGAACACGGCGAACATCACCACGGCCAGATAGCTCAGGAACAGCAGGAAGAAGACCTCTTCGAGCGGCAGGTGCGGGGCGAGCATGACGCCGACGAACAGGGGGCTCTCGCCCTTGACGAAGACGCCGGTGACGATGCCGACGATGTCCCACGCGAGGAAGAACGCCGTCCCGATGAGAACGGCGATCGTGGTGCGCACGGGGGAGACCCGGAGCGCGAGCGAGTACTTCCAGTCGATGAGGCCCATGCCGATCAGCGAGAAGAGGATCGCGCCCAGGTAGATCCCGGGCATGTCAGACCGCCGCGCGCGCGGGTTCCGCCAGGGGGCCGGGGGTGGTGTCGCCCGTCATGCGCTTGACGACGAGCTCCGCCGAGATGAGGCACATGGGCAGGCCGATGCCCGGCAGCACCGAGGTGCCGGCGTAGTAGAGGTTGTCGACCTTGCGCGAGCGGTTCTTGGGACGGAAGATCGCGCTCTGGTTGAGCGTGTGCGCGAGTCCGAGCGAGTTGCCGTGCCACGCGTGCAGGTCTTCCTTGAAGTCCTCGGGGGCGATGGTCTTCCGCACGACGATGCGGTCGGCGAAGTCCGGGATGCCGGTCCATTCGCCGATCTGCGCGATCACGCGGTCGGCCGCCGCCTCGATGCGCGGGTCGCCGGCGCCCGAGACGCCGCCGCGGCCGCTGTCGGGGTCGGCGGGCACGGGGACGAGCACGAACAGGTTCTCGTGGCCCTCGGGCGCGACGGAGTCGTCCGAGGCGCTGGGGCGGCAGACGTAGATCGACGCGGGGTCGGGGATCTTCTTGTCCTCACCGAAGATGGCGTCGAAGTTGGTGTGCCAGTCGTCCGTGAACAGCAGCGTGTGGTGGGTGAGCTGGGGCAGCTCGCCCTTGACGCCGAGCAGCAGCAGCAGGGCGCCGGGGCTGGGCACCTTGTCCTTCCACCACTTCTCGGGGTACTGGCGGTCCTTCTCTTCGAGCAGGACGTTCTCGGTGTGGTGCAGGTCGGCGCCCGAGACCACGGCATCCGCGGCGATCACGCGTCCGTCGGCGAGGCGCACGCCGCGCGCGGTACCGGAGTCGGTGATGATCGCCTCGACGGGCGACGAGGTCTCGATGCGCACGCCCCGTTCGCGGGCGAGCTTCTCGATGGCCTTGATGATCTCGGTCATGCCGCCCTTGGGGTACAGCACGCCGTCGCCCAGGTCGAGGTGGCTCATCAGGTGGTACAGGCTCGGCACCTCGAAGGGCGAGCCGCCGAGGAACACCGCGGGGTAGGCGAGGATCTGCTGCAGGCGCGTGTTCTTGAAATCGTCGGTGACGCGCTTCCACAGCGTGCGGGTGAGCAGCGGGATCAGGGTGGGCAGGCGCTTGATGAGCGCGGGGTCGCGCAGGCCCTTGGTCGAGGAGTACGGGTCGTACAGGAACTTCGACGTCGACAGCTCGTAGGCGTCCTTGGCCGAGTCGAGGTACTTCTCGAGGTTGTCGCCCGAGCCGGGCTCGTGCTTCTCGAACAGCGCGCGCACGGCCTCGCGTCCCGAGACGATGTCGATGGGCTCGCCCTTCCCGGGAGGGCCGTAGACGCGGTAGGCGGGGTCGAGGCGCACGAGGTCGAGCTGCTCCTCGGCGCTGGTGCCGAGCAGGCGGAAGAAGTGGTCGAACACCTCGGGCATGAGGTACCAGCTGGGGCCGGTGTCGAAGCGGAATCCGTCCTGCTCCCACGATCCGGCGCGGCCGCCGAGGGCGTCACGGGCTTCGAACAGCTGGACGTCGTGTCCGCGGTCCGCGAGCAGGGCGGCGGTGCCGAGTCCGGCGATCCCGCCTCCGACGACGACGATGCGCTGGGCGCTCATGAGCGTGGTCCTTTCGGGGGCCGCCCCAGCAGGGCGCGGGCGGCGAGGGTGGCTTTGACGGCGTCGGGCACGCGCACGCGCGGGGCTCCGGCGGGGGTGGCGCGCAGGCGACGCGAGAGTTCGGCGAACAGGTCGTGCGCCGTGGTGACGGCGGCCCGGCAATCGGGCGGAAGGTGGGGGATGACGGATGCCGCGGCGGCGAGGTCGGCGTCGATCCGGTCGAGCACGGCGGTGCGCCGGTCGTCGTCGGCGGCGCCGTCGAGGTAGTCCCGGCCGAGGCGGTCGGCGTCGTCGGCGAGGTCGCGGAGGAAGTTGACGTCCTGGAAGGCCGCGCCGAGGCGCCGTGCTCCGTCGACGATGTCGGCGGCTGGCCGGGCCGGGGCCGACATGCCGGCGTTGAGGAAGACCTGCAGGCACATGAGCCCCACGACCTCGGCGGAGCCGTACACGTAGGCGTCGTGCGAGACGTCGTCGTGCGAGGCGGTGTCCAGGTCGGTCCGCATGGAGGCGAAGAACGGGGCGATCAGGTCGGCCCCGATGCCGCATTCTCGCGCGGTGCGGGCGAAGGCGTGCACGACGAGATTGGCGCTGAAGCCGGTGGCGATGGCATCCATCACCTCGGTCTCGAGGGCGTCGAGCACGTGGCGTTCCCGCTCGGGCGAGAGGCCGGCGTCGTGGGCGGGACCGTCGACGATCTCGTCGGCGACGCGCACGAGGGCGTAGATGTTGCGCACGTGCGGGCGCGGGCGGGGCCCGAGCAGCTTTGTCGCGATGCCGAATGAGGTGGAGTAGCGGTTGATGACGGCGGCGGCGGCGTCGTCGGCCGTCTGCGAATAGAGTTCGAGGCCCGTGGGCGCGGTGCTCACGGAACGCGCTCCGTGACCATGTCGACGAGTTCGATCAGCATGGTCTTGCACTCGGGCGGCAGGGTCGACAGGCTCACGATGTTGACGGCCTCGTCGAGGGTGTCGTAGACGAGGCGCTCGAGGGCCTTGCGGGCGCCGGACTTGGCGAGGGCGGTCTGGGCGACGCGGATCGCGACGGGGCCGGTGTGCGCCTGGGCGAGGGCTTCGCTGACCTCGGGCCAGCTCGCGGTCTCGCGGGCGAGAGAGATCAGGTGGGTCTTCTTGGCCTCGCGCAGGTCGCAGCCCTCGTCCTTGCCCGACACCTCGGGCGAGCCGAAGGCGCCGATGAGGTCGTCGATCAGCTGGTACGCCAAGCCGAGCCGCTCGCCGAAGCGCTCGAGGGCGTGCAGCACCGCGTCGTCCGCGCCGGCCATGACGGCTCCGGCCTGCAGGGGGGCCGAGAACGAGTAGACCGCGGTCTTGTCGCGCGTGGCCTGCAGGATGGTCATGGGGTCGAGGTCGGCCGCGGTGATGGAGTTCTCGACGTCGGCGAGTTCTCCGGCGGTCGAGACGATCACGGCCTCTTCGACGAGGGTGACCAGGTCGGCGCGCATCTCGGCGGGCACGTTGCTCAGCGCGACCAGGCGCGTGGCCTCGTGCAGCAGCAGGTCGCCGGCCAGGATCCCGGCGGCCGTGCCGAGCAGCGAGGCCCCGGCTTCGTCGGCGCCCTTGTCGAGCCCGCGCTGGCGGAATTCTCCACCGACGTTCGGGATGCCGCGGCGCTCGAGGTCGTGGTCGATGACGTCGTCGTGCACGACGAAGGCGGTGTGCAGCAGCTCGAAGGCGGCCGAGATGCGCCACAGGTCCGACAGGTTGACCCCGTCGCCGTCGAGCGTGTCGTAGGCCGCCGCGACGAGCAGGGGACGAAAGCGCTTGCCGCCGGTGGTCGCGCGGCGGATGGCGGATGCCAGGGCGTGCGCGCCGTCGCCGAGGGGGAGCAGGCGGTGCTCGAGGCGTTCGAGCGAGGTCTCGATCGCGTCTTCGATCTCCTGACGCGCGGTGGGGGCACTGGGGACGGCGAAGATCACGAGGCTCTCCTCACGGCGGGTGCGGGGTCGAACAGGTGCAGCTGCTGCGCCTGCAGCACCAGCCACGGGCTGAACGCCCACGGGGTCGCGTCGAGCGACGCGGCGAGTTCGAGCGGGTCGACCCAGCGGTACTCGGCGACCTCGTCGGGGTGCGGCTGCGGTTCGTCGTCGGTGCGCGCGACGTACACGGGGCAGATCTCGTGCTCCACGATGCCGCTGGCGTCGACGGCGCGGTAGCGGAAGGTGGGCAGCGCGAGCTCGACGTCGCGGACGCGCAGGCCCACCTCGAACTCCCCGCGGCGGTGCACGGCGGCGGTCATCGCCTCACCGGGGCCGGGGTGGCCGCAGAAGGAGTTGGTCCACACGCCGGGCCACGTCTTCTTGTGCAGCGCGCGGCGGGTGACGAGCACCTGGCCGTGGCTGTTGACGACGTGGCACGAGAACGCGAGGTGCAGACGCGTGTCGGCGTCGTGCACGTCGGCCTTCGGCGCCGTGCCGATCTCGTTTCCGAAGTCGTCCAGGAGGACGACATATTCGGTCTCGCTCATCGTGCCTCCCGTTTGCTAGTTTAGCTAGCGATGTGAGCCCGACAATACCGTGAGCGAAAGGGGGTGTCCACCGTGCCGGAAGCCGTGTCGACCTCTGCTACACGGCCCGCGGTCCTCGAGACCCTGCGGGCCGTCCAGTCGCTCAGTGACGCCCTCGACCGCATGCACAGCGGCATGAAGGGCGACATGGACATGAACGCCAGCGACCTGGCGACGCTGCGCATGCTGACCATCCGCGAGCGCCGCGGTGAGATGGTGAGCCCCCACGACGTCGCCACGCACCTGCGCATCTCGACGGCATCCACCACTAAGCTCATCGACCGGCTCGTCGCCTCGGGTCATCTCGAGCGGCGCAAGCATCCGTCCGACGGGCGTTCGCGGGTGGTGGTGCTCACCGACAAGTCGCGGCGGGAGTTCTTCGAGCATTTCGGGGTGCACCTGGGGGCGATGCGCGAGATGGCGGATCAGTACGACGACGCGCAGCTGACGACGGTCGCGGCGTTCATGGAGCAGTTGACCGAGGCGATCACGACCGACGACTGAGCGGTCCGCGAGCGACGCGGACGCCGACGTCGTCGAAGGCCTCGCGCGGCCGGCCCCCGCGTCGGGCCGCGGCCCGCACGACGTTCGGCTGGTCCGACCATCCGCCGCCACGGAACGCGCGCGCGTCGGATTCACCCTCGGGGTCATACAGGTCGAAGCACCATTCCCATACGTTGCCGAGGGTGTCGAACAGTCCGTTGAGGTTCGGCATCCGGATGCCGACCTCGGCCGGGTGACCGAGCCCGTCGGCGGCCGTCCACGCGACCTCGCGCACGGGGCCGTACGCGATGCCCGTCGATCCCGCGCGGCAGGCGTACTCCCACTCGTCCTCGGTGGGCAGGCGGAAGCCCTCGGAGTCGGGGTCGCCCGTGACGACCTCGCCGTCGAACGAGTACACGGGGTCGAGTCCCTCCCACTCGCTGAGCGCGTTGCAGAGGCGGATCGCGCGCAGCCAGCTCATGTGCGTGGCGGGCCGCCGGGGATTTTGCGATGGGATGCCGAGCAGCTCCGCGACCTGCTCTTCGGTGACGGCGTAGCGGCCGATTTCGAAGGCCTGCACGACGATCTCGCGGCGTTCGCTGCCGCGCTGATCGATGCGCAGCACGCTGCCCGCGGCGATCCGGGCCATCTCCATGTCGCTCATGTGCGATCTACTCACTCTCTCGGCAGCACGATCGCTACGAGTCCAGCGTGCGCCAGGGCGGGGGAGCGGATGGGTGGGGTGACAGGGGAGGGGGAGTGATGTACGGGCGGGGCCGTTCACACCGGGGTGGGGTCTGCCGTGCTCGTCCGCCGGTGCGGACTCTCGCCCAGAGCGATGCGCCCCAGCACGAAGCGGCGTGCGACCGAGACGACGATGATCGACCCAAAAATGCCCATCGTCGTCCCCTACACAAATTGCGCGGTCAGGTCGGTGACGCCCATTCTGCTGACGACCACCCGGGTTCCCAAGACGACGAACGGGTGGACGAGGAAGATACCGGCCGAGAATCGGCCGACCCAGTCAAGGGGCGTGAATCGGATGCCGAGCCCCAGCATCGACAGGGGGAACGGCGCGCCCAGCAGCATGCCGAGCGGGTTCGTGCGAGCGTCCGGTGCCGGCGCGAGGCCGGCGAGGGCGAGCTGATTGTACGCGAGAGCAGGACGGCGACGGCCGCAGAGCCGAGCCGCCACGAGAGGGGCGTCCGCACCCATCCGAAGCGTTCGGTGGTCACGCCCGCGCAGAAGAACGTGGCGAGCGAGATCGCGTTGCCGATATGCAACAGTTCGACCTGGCCGATGGAGGTAAAGCCATCGGATGCTGCCAGCCCGGCAATCAGCGCGGCCATCGGCAATGGGCGCGGAGAAGTGTCGTTGCGTCGAGCAGCGCGATCACGGCGAAGATCCAGAACGTCGCCAGAAGGAACCAGTACGGGCTGAGCGCGTTCAGGAACCACTCGAGAGGCGGACGGGTGGTGGGATTGTTCGCCTCGTCGACGACGGATTGCGCGACGCCGATGATCGGGATGAACACGACGTACGGCACGAGCAGACGGCGCGCTTTCTTGGCGAGAATGCGCGGATAGAGGCGAAGGTCGTGCACCAGTCGCCACGAATAGATGAAGCCAGTGAGAAAGCTGAACAGGGGCATCCGCAGGGCTGTGAAGGCCTCGACGTACCAGCTGAACGCGCTGTCGTCGGGGACGTGGATGCCCGCCGACGCGTTGTGTCC
>NZ_CAJYPF010000100.1 GCF_913776565.1 uncultured Microbacterium sp.
CGACGGCGGCCGCGAACGACGGCGGGGCCGCCCGGCGAACCGGACGGCCCCGCGGTCGGGTACGGGCTCAGAAGCCGTTGGCGGCGAGCCACTCCGACGCGATGTCGGCCGAGGACTGCTGGTCGACGGTCGACTTCACGTTCAGCTCGACCAGACCCTCGGGGGTGAGGGCGGCGCTGACCTTGTTCAGCACCTCCGACACCTCGGAGGCGATGTTCGAGTTGACGACGGGCACGACGTTCGACGCGAGGAACAGCCCCTTGGGGTCGGTCAGCGTGACGAGGTTGTCGGTCTGGATGCGCGGGTCGGCCGTGTAGACGTTCGCGACCTGGATCGTGCCGGCGACGAGGTCGTCGACGGTGGTCTCACCGGTGGGCGAGAACTGCACGGTCACGCCGTACGTCGACTGCAGGCCGGTGGGGCCGTAGGGACGCTCGGCGAGTTCGGCGTTGCCACCGAGGGTCAGGCCCGAGGTGACCTTGGACAGGTCGGCGATCGAGGTGAGGCCGTTGGCGTCGGCGAACGCCTTGGTGACGGTGTACGAGTCCTGGTCCGTGGCCTCGGACTGGTCGAGCACCTCGAGGCCCTCGGGCAGTGCCGCGGGCAGAGCGGCGTACACGTCGTCGGCGGTGCGCGCCTCGGTGTCCTTCTCGAAGAACTGCAGCAGGTTGCCCGTGTACTCGGGGAACACCGAGACGGTGCCGTCCTCGAGCAGCGGGATGTAGGCGTCGCGCTGACCGATCTGGAACTGACGCGTGACCGTCTTGCCGGCCTTCTCGAGCGCCTGGGCGTAGATCTCGGCGATGATCTCGTTCGAGTAGTAGGCCTGCGAGCCGACGACGATCGTGTCGGACGAGGCGCTGGCGTCGCCGCCGCCGTTGCTCAGCGGGTCGCTGGAGCCGCCGCTGCAACCGGCGAAGGCGAGCGAGGCGACCGCGAGCCCGGCGATGACGCCGAGGCCCTTCTTGGTTCGTGCTGTGAACATGGGTGCTCTCTTTTCTGGTGATTCGGGATTCAGGTGGGTCAGGGGGTCGCCGGCGGAGCGGTCGGCGCTCCGACGGCGAGGGCTTCGGCGCGGCGCTGACGGGCGCTGCGCCGCTGCGGCTGGGCGGCGCCGGCGGCACGGATGCCACGGGGCACGACGAGATGCTGCAGCAGAGCGAACAGCCCGTCGATGACCAGCGCGAGCACGGCGACGAGGATCGCTCCGCCGATGAGGATGTCGAAACGCCGGAGCGGGATGGCCGCGATGATGTACTGCCCGAGGCCGCCCAGGCCGATGTACGCGGCGATCGTCACGGTCGCGAGCACCTGCAGCGTCGCGGCGCGGATGCCGCCGACCAGCAGCGGCAGCCCCAGCGGCACCTCGATGCGCCAGAGGATCTGCGACTCGGTCATGCCCATCGAGCGTCCCGCATCGATGACCCGGCGATCTATGGCCTCGAAGCCGGTGTATGCGCCGGCCAGCAGCGAGGGGATGGCGAGGACGACGAACGAGATGATCGCCGCCTCGGGCTTGTGCAGCACGCCCAGCAGCAGCGTCAGCAGGATCAGCAGGCCGAACGAGGGGATCGCGCGCGCGGCGCCCGAGATCGCAACAGCGGTCTCTCGTCCCTTTCCGGTGTGGCCGATGAACCATCCGAGCGGGATGGCGATCGCGCCGGCGATCAGGACCGCCACGGCGGTATAGAGCAGCTGGATGCCGATGGCCAGCGGGATCGAGTCGAACTGACCCGAGTCCCCCGAGAAGATCCATGCGACCGCGTCGCCGAGCAGGTTCATGCCTTCACCAGCGTCCGGTTGGCCTGGCGCGACACGGTCTTGGCGCCGCGGGTCCAGGGCATGAGCAGGCGTCCCGCGAGCACGAGGATCAGATCGATCACCAGGGCGAGCACGACGACGGCGACCACCCCGGCGAACACCTCGGGGATGATGCGGCGCTGCAGGCCGTTGGTGAACAGGTAGCCGATGTTCTGGATGCCGACCAGGATGCCGACGGTGGCCAGGGCGATCGTGCTGGCCGATGCCACGCGGAGCCCCGCGAACACGACGGGACCGGCGAGGGGGAACTCCACCGCCCGGAAGCGTCGGAACGAGCCGTACCCGATGGCCGTGGACGCTTGGCGGACCCCCGCGTCGACCGAGTCCAGTCCGTCGGCGACGGCGCGGACGAGGATCGCGACGGCGTAGATGGCGAGGGCGACGATGAGGTTGGTCTCGCTGACGATGCTGTACCAGCCGGTCACGACCGGCACGAGGATGAGCAGCGCGAGCGAAGGGATCGTGTAGAGCAGACCGGTGATGGTGATGACACCGCTGCGCACCAGGCGGTAGCGCCAGGCGACCCAGCCGAGCGGGATGCTGATGACGAAACCCACGACCAGGGCGATCAGACTCTGGCGCAGGTGCACCAGCGTCAACTGCCCGATGAGATCGAGGTTGTTCCCTACCCAGTTCACGGGCGAGCGTCCTCCACCAGGGCACCCTGGGTGCGACCCTCGGCATCCACCACGACCGTTCCGGTGGCGGTCTGCTTGAGGTGCAGCGCGCGCTTGCCCTTCACCGCGCCGATGAAGCTCGCGACGAAGTCGCTCGCCGGGTTCTCGACGATCTCGCTGGGCGTGCCGACCTGCGCGATCTTCGCGCCCTTCTCGAGGATGACGACCTGGTCGCCGAGCAGGAACGCCTCGTCGATGTCGTGCGTGACGAAGACGATGGTCTTGCCGATCTCGCTCTGCAGGCGCAGCAGTTCCTGCTGCAGTTCGTCGCGGACGATCGGGTCGACCGCACCGAAGGGCTCGTCCATCAGCAGGATGTTGGGATCGGCGGCGAGGCCGCGGGCGACGCCCACGCGCTGCTGCTGTCCGCCCGAGAGCTGACTGGGGTACCGGTCCGCCATCGCGGTGTCGAGGCCGACCGTCTTCATCAGCTCGAGGACGCGCGCGCGAGCCGCCTTGCGGTTCTGGCCCTGCAGCACCGGGACGGTGGCGATGTTGTCGGCGACGGTGAAGTGCGGCAGCAGCCCCGAGTTCTGCATGACGTAACCGATGCTGCGGCGCAGCTGGACGGCCGGCTTGCCGCCGATGTCGTCGCCGTCGATCGTGATCGAGCCGGACGACGGCTCGACCATGCGATTGATCATGCGCAGCAGAGTCGTCTTGCCGCAGCCGGAGGACCCGACGAAGACGGTGGTCTTGCGCGAGGGGATGACGAGGTGGAAGTCGTCGACGGCGCGCGTGCCGTCGGGGAAGACCTTGGAGACGGCCGAGAACTCGATCATGCGACGGCCCGACTCAGTCGGAGACCACGACCTTGCGGTCGAAGGCGACGTAGCCGGCGAAGTCCTTGCCGACGCGCTCGACCGCACCGTCGCGCAGGTCGGGGTACGACCAGGCGCCGTCGGTCAGCTCGGCACCGTCGAGCGAGATGTTCCAGTACTGCGCGGCACCCTTCCAGGGGCAGGTGTAGGGAGTGGGGCTCTTGGCCAGCGCACCCTCGCGCACCGCCTGCGGCGGGAAGTACCAGTTGCCCTCGATCGAGGCCAGGTCGTCGCGGTCGGCTTCGGCGATCACGACGCCGTCGAGCACTGCCTTCATGGGAACCCCCTTCGTGGCCCCCCGCGGGCACGGCACCCGACGGTGGTGAGCCACCTCGAACGAGGCTAGCGAGATGCCGGTCGCTCGGGCCGAAGATTGCTCCCCGTGTCGTCCTGGGCTATGGTGCGGCGCGGTCAGACCACACGCGCACCCGGCACCGGTCCGTGTACGTGCAGGGCGACCAGGCCCGCGGCACTGAGGGTCACCTGCAGGTCGATGGCCGAAGACTCATCGGCCGCGAGGAACGCCAGCGTCGGACCGGATCCCGAGACGATGCCCGCCAGGGCACCCGAGCCCTCGCCCCTCTCGAGAACACGGGCGAGGTCGGGGCGCAGGTGGAGGGCGGGCGCCTGCAGGTCGTTGCGCAGCGTCGCCGCGAGCATGCGCGCGTCTCCCTGACGCAGCGCGTGCAGGACGTCCGGGTCGACGGCCGGCATGCGCCGCGCCGGAGCGATGTCGACCGCGTGCCGTTCGCGGTGCGCGTCGAGCTCGCCGTAGACCACGGGCGTGGACATGCCCTCGTCGTTGGGGACGAGCACCCAGTCGAAACGGCCGCGCGCGAGGGCGGGACTCAGCTCGTCGCCCCGCCCGGTGCCCACGGCGGTCCCGCCCACGAGGGCGAAGGGGACGTCGGCGCCGAGCCGCGCCGCCAGACGGGCCAGCTCGCTCATCGGCATGCCGAGGCCCCACAGGGCGTCGCACGCGACCAGGGCGGCGGCGGCGTCCGCCGATCCCCCGCCCATGCCGCCCGCGACGGGTACGGCCTTGCGGATCGCCAGGTGCGCACCGCGGTCGATCCCCGCGGTCTGCGCGAGCAGGCGGGCCGCGCGCACGGCCAGGTTGCGGTCGTCAGTGGGGACGCCCTCGATGTCGACGGGCCCCTTCGCGGTCACCGAGAGGGTGATGTCGTCGGCGGGCGTCGCCGTCATCTCCTCGTACAGCGATACGGCCTGGAACGCCGTCGCGAGCTCGTGGTAGCCGTCGTCCTGGACGTCGCCGACCTCGAGGAAGACGTTGATCTTGCCGGGGGCGCGGACGCGGACGGATGCCGGGGCGTGCGCGGTCATGGCCGCTCCTCCCCCGCCGTGCGCCCGGCGGGCCCGGCGTGTGCGAAACTGGAACGTCGGCCCGATCCCCGTCGCCGCTCGCACAGCGGTTCGGGGAGGTCCGGGCCGGAGCGAGCGATCTGAGTCACTCTTCGACAGTAGCGCTCCGCTCCCCGCCGATCGGCGTCGCCGCCGAAACGTCGTCGTAACCCCGGAACCCTACGGTGACCGGATCCCGTTTCCACCCCCCGAGGAGGCAGTATGCGCCCGATGGTCCCCCTGTCGATCGACACCGACCCCTGGCGCACCCTGTTGTCCCGCTCCGACATCCGGATGCACGACGGCATCCTGCACCTCATCGACGACACCGCCACGCCCGCGATCGCCGAACGCGACGACCTGCTCGCCGCGGCGTCCGCCATCGAGGCGGCCGGGGTGCGCGTCCTGCTCGTGCGCGACGCCAACCGCCGACCCAAACTTGTCATCGACACGACGGATGCCGAAGCGGCTCTGAGCGCGTTGCGCGACCCCGAACTCGGGCCGGTCTATCTCAAGGCCCGCGGCGAGGACCCCGTGCCCGCGCACAGCGTGCACCCCACCGCCGGATCGGTGCAGGCGTACGCGGTGTTCCGCCCGCGCACCTCGACCGAGGGCTCCTACCGCTACGGCGCCTCTCTCGCCCCGCGCCTGGAGCTGTGGCGCTTCGGCGCGAAGACGATCGAAGCTCCCCGCCCGAGCGCCCTCACCCGACGCCGCTTCGCGGCGGCCGACCTCGACCTGGTCGAGGTCGAGCGCTACGGCCGCCGCTGGACGACCGTCGCCGGCATGTTCGACCCGCACCCGAACGAGTTCACCGCCGACGTCGACATGGTCTTCTCGTGGGTCGACGGGTCGTCGAGCGAGTTCCAGCGCCAGCGCGCCGCGCGCATGAAGGGCTACGTCGTGGGCGACGGCGACGACAACGCCGCCCGCTACCGCCAGGTCGACGAGCTGCGCTACGCCCTGCGGAGCGTCCACATGTACGCCCCGTGGGTGCGCCGGATCTTCATCGCGACCGATTCCCCCACCCCCGAATGGCTCGCCGACCACCCGAAGGTCACGATCGTTCGCAGCGAGGAGTTCTTCGCCGACCCGTCGGTGCTGCCCACGCACAACTCGCACGCGGTGGAGGCGCAGCTGCACCGGATCCCCGGACTGGCCGAGCACTTCCTCTACAGCAACGACGACATGTTCTTCGGCCGCCCGGTCACGCCCGAGCTCTTCTTCAGCGGGGGCGGCGTGAGCCGCTTCGTCGAAAGCGGCGTGCGCATCGGCAGCGGTCCGGCGCACGTCGACCGCTCGGGTCACGACAACGGACTGCGGGTCAACCGCGCGCTGCTCAAGGAGCGCTTCGGTCGCGTCATCACGCTCGACCTCGAGCACTGCGCCACCCCCCTGCGGCGATCGGTGGCCTTCGAGCTCGAGCGGGAGTTCGCCGACGACTACGCCCGCACCGCCGCATCGCGGTTCCGTTCGGCGACCGACATCTCGGTGACCAACAGCCTGTACCACTACTACGCCCTGGCGACGGGCCGGGCGATCATCACGACCGAACCGCGCACGCGCTACGTGCAGACGACCCAGCTGGACTCGCTGCGCACGATGGAACGCCTCGTCTCGCGTCGTGACACCGACATGTTCTGCCTGAACGACGGCAGCGTGCCCGAGATCCCCGAAGAGGTGCGGGTGCCCGCCCTGCGCGCGTGCCTCGAGCGCTACTTCCCGGTCGCCGCCCCGTGGGAGAAGACCGGGGTCAGCGCAGGATCGGAAGCGGCGTCGTCGGCGGCGACACCGGTCCGCTGAAGGCTCGGGATGCCGGCACGACGATGCCGGCATCCCGCAACCGCCGCTGGGACTCCTCGGCGTCGACGTACTGCAGGGCGTCGCTGACCGCGAGCGGCACGACCGAGTGCACGACCGTCTCGTCGTAGACGTGGACGATGTTGAAGCCCTGGGCGGCGTCCTGGGGACGCGTGCCGCCGACGGGGACCATGAGGTCCTGCGTGTAGCAGGTGGCCGAGGCCACCGACACGGGGATGCCGGCGAACGTCGCGAACGTCGAGTAGTGCAGGTGACCGGCGAGGATCGCGCGCACGTCGGTCCCTCGCAGAACCGCGGCCAGGCTGCGCTGGTCGCGCAGCTCGACCGAGGCCGCCAGGTCGAGGACGCTCGGCACCGGCGGGTGGTGCATGGCCAGGATCGTCCCGAGCGGGGCGGGCGTGGCGAGCACTTCGGCGAGCCACTCCCGCTGCGCCGGCGTCACCTCGCCGTGGTGGGCCCCGGGCACGGAGGTGTCGAGGGTCACGATGCGCAGACCGTCGAGCTCGTCGACCCGGTCGACCGCAGCGGCGGGATCGGCGGTCTCGCCCGGCAGCAGCTCGGCGCGGAAGGCCGCGCGATCGTCGTGGTTGCCCATGACCCACACGACCCGGGTCTGCAGCCGCTCGGCGAGCGGCTCGACGATGGCGCGGACGCGGCGGTACGCGTCGGTCTCGCCGAAGTCGGCGAGATCCCCCGTGAACACCAGCGCGTCGGGGCGGACGCCCGAGGCCTCGATCGCCGATGCCGCGCGCGCGAGGTACGCCTCGGAATCGACGTCGTCGTAGAGCGGCGCCCCGCCGGCGCGCAGGTGGGTGTCGCTCAGGTGCAGCAGCACCCTCTCGGCACGGGGGTACTCGGCGTAGCGCATCTCGATCCTTCCGGGCCGTCGGGTACGGCCTCGACACCGGCGTGATGCTCCCGGTTGGCTCGAAATGTTACAGACATGTTTCGGGAACGCGCGATGAACACGGTGAGAATTCACCCGATCGCCGTCGGGCCGGATCGTCGCCGGTCCGCGGACGAACGGCTGCGCGGCCGGGCGTGCACAGCGGCGGGTGGTCCGCCCGACACGCCGCACATCCGCCCGTGCCGACGGCGGGTCGCGGTATCGCCCCGCCGTTGTGCACGCGCTGACGAGAGCCGCGGCCCGGGGCCGACTACGGTCAGACGGCGGCGATGCGGGCGTAGTCCTCGACCGTGAGCTGCTCGCCGCGCAGGGTCGGGTCGACCCCCGCGGCCTCGAGGCGGGCCGAAGCTTCGGCCGCCGTGCCGCCCAGGACGCCCGCCAGCGCCTGACGGAGCATCTTGCGGCGTTGCTGGAAGGCGGCATCGACGATCTGGAACGTCCGCAGGCGGTGCTCCTCGGTGCCGCGGGGGTCGGCATCCCGGTCGAAGGCGACCAGCACGCTGTCGACGTTCGGCACGGGCCAGAACACCTGACGCGAGACCGTCCCCGCCAGTCGCCACGATCCATACCACGCGGCCTTGACGCTGGGGGCGCCGTAGACCTTCGACCCGGGCGGAGCGGCCAGGCGCTCGCCCACCTCGGCCTGGACCATGACCACGCCGCGACGCAGGTACGGGAACGTCTCGAGGAAGTGCAGCAGCACCGGCACCGAGACGTTGTAGGGCAGGTTGGCTACCAGCACCTCGGGGTCGCCCGGCAGGGCGTCCACGCGCAGCGCGTCGGCGTCGATGACCGTCAACCGCCCGTCGGGGACGTCGTGCGCGGCGGCGGTGACCGGGAGGCGCTCGGCCAGGCGGTGGTCGATCTCGACCGCGACGACCGACGCTCCGGTCTCGAGGATCGCCAGGGTGAGCGAACCGAGGCCGGGACCGATCTCGACGACACGGTCGGATGCCGTCACCCGGGCCGCCTGGACGATCTTGCGCACCGTGTTGGCGTCGACGACGAAGTTCTGCCCGAGCTTCTTGGTGGGGGTGACGTCGAGGTCGGCTGCGAGCCGACGGATCTCGGCGGCACCGAGCAAGGAAACGGGCATTGTTCCACTGTAGTCAGGCGGGCCGCCAGTACCCTCCACGTCGCGGGGGCAGGAGTAGCGTGGGCAGGTGAGTCAAACGCAGTCCATCCCCGCAAACGCCTTCACCCTGCGAAGCCCTTACGGGCGACGAGCCATCGGCCTGTCGGTCGCGGCCGCGGTGGGCGGCTTCCTCTTCGGGTTCGACTCCTCGGTCATCAACGGCGCCGTCGACGCGGTCGAGAGCAACTTCGAGCTGACCCAGGTGCTGACCGGCTTCGTCGTCGCCGTGGCCCTGCTGGGCTGCGCGGTCGGCGCGGTCATCGCCGGCGCCCTGTCGGACCGCTGGGGCCGGCTCAAGGTCATGCTCCTGGGGGCCGTGCTGTTCTTCGTGTCGTCGATCGGCGCCGCGCTGACCTTCAGCGTCCCCGACCTGATCCTGTGGCGCGTGATGAGCGGCCTGGGCATCGGCATCGCCTCGGTCGTGGCTCCGGCGTACATCGCCGAGGTCGCGCCGCGTCAGATCCGCGGCTCGCTGGCGTCGCTGCAGCAGCTGGCGATCACCCTCGGCATCTTCGGCGCGCTGCTGTCCGACGCGCTTCTCGCGAACTCCGCCGGCGGCGCCGCCAACCAGTTCTGGCTGGGCCTGGAGGCGTGGCGCTGGATGTTCCTCGTCGGCGTGATTCCGGCGGCGGTGTACGGCATCCTGTCGTTCACCGTCCCGGAGTCCCCGCGGTTCCTGCTGTCGAAGGGCCGCAGCGACGAGGCGCGGAAGATCTTCGCGCGACTGGTGCCTCCGGCCGATCTCGACAAGACGATGAAGGAACTCACGAACACCATCGAGGCCGACCGCAAGAACAAGAACGTGTCGCTGCGCGGCCCCGTCCTGGGCCTGCAGGGGATCGTCTGGACCGGCATCCTGCTGTCGATGTTCCAGCAGTTCGTCGGCATCAACGTGATCTTCTACTACTCCACGACGCTGTGGAAGGCGGTCGGTTTCGACGAGAGCAACTCGCTGCTGATCTCGGTCATCACCTCGATCACCAACGTCGTGGTGACCTTCGTGGCGATCTTCCTGGTCGACCGGGTGGGTCGAAAGCCCATCCTCATCACCGGTTCGCTGTTGATGACCCTGTCGTTGGGGGCGATGGCGCTGTCGTTCGCGTTCGCGACCGGGTCGGGGCAGGACGTCTCGCTGCCGGCTCCGTGGGGCGGCGTCGCGCTCGTGGCGGCCAACGTCTTCGTCGTCGGCTTCGGCGCATCGTGGGGCCCGCTGGTGTGGGTCCTTCTGGGCGAGATCTTCCCGAGCCGCATCCGCGGCAAGGCGCTCGGTGTCGCCGCGGGCGCGCAGTGGATCGCCAACTTCGCCATCACGGTGTCGTTCCCGGCGATGTCGAGCTGGTCGCTGCCGCTGACGTACGGCATGTACGCGCTGTTCGCGGCGCTGTCGTTCGTGTACGTGCTGCTGCGCATCCCCGAGACGAAGGGCATGGAGCTCGAGCAGACCGAGACGCTGTTCGTGAAGAAGGCCAAAGCCAAGGCCTGATCCCGGATGCCGGGCTGGTCCCGGATGCCGAAGGCCGGCGCCCCGCGGGGTGCCGGCCTTTCGTCAGTCCGCGAAGGCGCCGTAGACGCGGAGGGTGTTCTCGGCGATCTGGGCGGCGAGCTCGTCGGCATCCATTCGCCGTTCCGCGGCGAGGAAGCGCAGCGTCACCGGGATCAGGTACGGCGCGTTCGGGCGGCCGCGGTACGGCACGGGCGTCAGGAACGGCGCGTCGGTCTCCACCAGGATGCGATCGAGCGGGGTGACCGCGAGCGCGTCGCGCAGGTTCTGCGCGTTCTTGAAGGTCACGTTGCCGGCGAAGGACAGGTAGTACCCCCGGTCGGCGGCGATGCGGGCCATGTCGGCGTCGCCCGAGAAGCAGTGGAACACCGTCCGGTCGGGCGCACCGACCCGCTCGAGGGTCTCGAGGACCGCGTCGTGGGCATCGCGATCGTGGATCTGCATCGCGATCCCGTGCTTCTTGGCCAGGGCGATGTGCGCCTCGAAGGACCGGATCTGAGCCGGGATGCCGTCCGCCTCAGTGCGGAAGAAGTCCAGCCCCGTCTCGCCGATCGCCCGCACCCGCGGCTCGGCGGCGAGCTGGTCGATGACGGCGATCGCCGCATCGAGCTCGCCGGCCCGCTCGTACACGGGGGCCTCGTTGGGGTGGATCGCCACGGCGGCGAGCACGCGCGGGTGCGATCGCGCCGCCCACGCCGACCACCGCGACGAGTCGACGTCGCCGCCGGCCTGCACGACCCCGTGGATGCCGACCGCCAGCGCGCGCTCGAGCTGCTCGTCGAGGGACAGCCCCGTCTCGCCGTCCTCGATCTCGAGGTGCGTGTGGTTGTCGTAGACCGGGATGCCGAGCGGCTCGGGCGCGGGCGGGTAGCTGACGTCGCGGCGGCCGTCGACCGAGCGCTCGCGCACGTACTGGCTGGGGTCGCCGCCCTGGATCGTGTCTCGGGGGCGGTCGACGGGGGTCGAGCCGGCCGCGGGACGTGCGGGGGCCGCGGACCCCTCGACAGGCGCAGAGACCGCGGAGGGCTCAGGGACCTCCAGCGCCGGGTGAGCCTCCGCGTCGGACGGCTGCATCACGCCTGCTCGACGCGCGGGAATAGCGGCGACAGCGCGCTCACCACCGAGCCGGGACGCAGTGCACCCCAGCCGCCCGCCGCGCGGATCGGCTGGTCGACGAGCGCGCCGAGCGCGTCCTCGGCCCCGAGGGCGGCCCAGAGCTTCGCGGTCGACTCCGGCATGACCGGCGACAGCAGCACCGCGAGGGCGCGCAGGCCCTCGGCGGCGGTGTAGAGCACGGTACCCAGGCGCTCGCGCTGCGCCTCGTCCTTGGCGAGCGCCCACGGCTCGTTCTCGGTGATGTAGCCGTTGAGCGCGTCGACGATGGTCCAGATCGCCGCGATGGCCTCGTCGATGCGGAAACGCTCGATCGCCGCGTCCGCGGTCGTCGCGGCATCCGCCACGGTCTTCTGGATCGCGCGATCGCCGTCGGTGTACGCGCCCGGGGTGGGCACGACGCCGTCGAAGTACTTCGCGATCATGGCCACCGTGCGCGAACCCAGGTTGCCGAAGCCGTTCGCGAGCTCGGCCTGGTAGCGCGCGGACAGGTCCTCCCACGAGAACGAGCCGTCCTGACCGAACGCGATCGCCGACAGGAAGTAGTAGCGGTAGGCGTCGGAGCCGAAGACGTCGGTGATCTCGGTCGGCGCGATGCCGGTGAGCTTGGACTTCGACATCTTCTCGCCGCCGACGAGCAGCCACCCGTGCGCGAACACGCCGCGCGGCACGTCGAGACCCGCGGCCATGAGCATGGCCGGCCAGATCACCGCGTGAAAACGCAGGATGTCCTTGCCGACGACGTGGAACGCCGGCCAGCGGCGCGCGAACTCCGCGGTGACCTCACCGGTCGCCGGGTCGGTGCCGTAGCCCACGGCGGTGGCGTAGTTGAGCAGGGCATCGACCCACACGTAGATGACGTGGGCCGGGTCCCACGGCACCGTGATGCCCCAGTCGAACGCGGACCGCGAGATCGACAGGTCCTTGAGGCCGCTGCGCACGAACGAGACGACCTCGTTGCGCGCGGACTCGGGGCGCACGAAGTCGGGCTCGGTCTTGTACAGCTCGAGCAGGCGCTCCTGGAACTCGCTGAGCTTGAAGAAGTAGTTCTTCTCCTGCAGCAGCTCGAGCGGCTTGGAATGGATCGCGCAGACTTTGAGCCCCTCGAAGGGACCGGTGCCGTCGACGATCTCGGCCTCGGGCTTGAACTCCTCGCAGCCGACGCAGTACAGCGCCTCGTACTCGCCCGCGTAGATGTATCCCCGGTCGTACAGGGCCTTCACGAATTGCTGCACGCGCTCCTCGTGACGCGGCTGCGTCGTGCGAATGAAGTCGTCGTTGGCGACGTCGAGGGTCTCCAGCAGCGGGAACCACGACTCGGTCACGAGCTTGTCGACCCACTCCTGCGGGGTCACGCCGTTCGCGGCGGCGGCGCGCAGCATCTTCTGCCCGTGCTCGTCGGTGCCGGTCAGCATCCAGGTGTCGTCGCCCGCCTGGCGGTGCCAGCGCGCGAGCGTGTCGACGGCCACGGTCGTGTACCCGTGCCCGATGTGGGGCAGATCGCTGGGGTAGTAGATCGGCGTCGTGATGTAGAAGGATCGGCCGGAAGTCACCTGGCGATTCTACGGGTGACGGCCGACTCTCCCGCCGCGTGTAAGGGTCAGCCCAAAGCGTGAGGGGTCAGAAACTGTCGCCGAAACCGACGCCAGGCGACACGTCTTGACCCCTCACGCGTCAGGACCAGAGGGTCAGCGCTTCGCGGCGAGGGCCGCCTGGTACAGCTCGCGCGAGGAGTGACCGGTCTGCGATGCCACCTCGGCGGCGGCGTCCTTGAGGCGCGCTCCCCCGCCCACGAGCGCGAGCACCTGGGCCACGGCATCCGGGAACTCCACCTCGCGCGCGGCCGCGCCGCCGACGACGATCGCGATCTCGCCGCGGACGCCCTCGGCCGCCCACACCGCGAGCTCGGCGAGCGTTCCGCGCCTGACCTCCTCGTACAGCTTCGTCAGTTCGCGGCAGACGGCGGCAGGACGATCGGCACCGAACGCGCTCGCGAGATCGTCGAGAGTGGATGCCAACCGCGACGGCGACTCGAAGAAGACGAGCGTGCGCTGCTCGGACGCCAACTGCGCGAAGGCCTTGCGCCTCTCGGCGGGCTTGCGGCGCGGGAACCCCTCGAACGCGAACCGGTCGGTCGGAAGCCCCGCGACCGCGAGCGCCGTGACGACGGCGCTCGGTCCGGGCAGGGCGGTGACCGTCACCCCGGCGGCGGCCGCCGCGGCGACGAGCCCGAAGCCGGGGTCGCTGACGGTGGGCATGCCGGCGTCGCTGAGCACGAGCAGGTCGTCGTCGCGGGCGAGCTCGACGAGCTCGGCGGCGCGCTCCTTCTCGTTGTGATCGTGCAGCGCGATCAGGCGCGGACGGTTGTCGACGCCGAGACCCGCGAGCAGACGCTGGGTGGTGCGGGTGTCCTCGGCGGCGACGACGGTGGCGTTCTCGAGGGCCTCGATCAGCCGGCGCGAGGCGTCGCCGAGATTGCCGATCGGGGTCGCCGCGAGGATGATCACCGTTCCACCTTAGGCTGGGGGCCGTGAGCGCTGCCGCCCCCTCCCTGCTGCCCTCGGCCGAGCCGACGCGCCTCGACCGTTGGCGCGACGTCCTGCTCGCCGACCCGCGGCGCCTGCGCCTGTGGCGGTGGCTCGCTCCGGCGATCGTCACGCTGGTGGCGGCGGTGCTGCGCCTGGTCGACATCGGCGATCCGCACCAGCTCGTGTTCGACGAGACCTACTACGTCAAGGACTCGTGGAGCCAGTGGGTGCTCGGCTATCCCTCGACCTGGCCCGAAGAGACCGATCCGCGCTTCGCCGCGGGCGAGACCGACATCTTCACCGGCATCGGCAGCTACGTCGTGCACCCCCCGCTCGGGCGCATCCTGATCGGTGCGGGGATGGCGCTGCTCGGCCCGGACTCCGCGACCGGCTGGCGCATCTCGGCCGCCGTCTTCGGCACGGCCACGGTGCTGCTGGTGTACCTGCTCGCGTGGAGCCTGTCGCACTCGATCGTGTTCTCGTCCGTGGCATCCGGTCTCATCGCCATCGACGGCCTCGGGATCGTGCTCAGCCGCATCGCGCTGCTGGACGTCTTCCTGACGTTCTTCATCGTCCTGGCGTTCTGGTTCGCCGTGCTCGACCGGCGGCGCACGGGCGACCGGCTCGACGCCGCGATGGACGCCCTGCCCGGTCACACGCACACGTGGGGTCCGCTGCTGTGGGACCGGCCCTGGCTGCTGGCCGCCGGGGCGGCCGCGGGCGCGGCGACCGCCGTGAAGTGGTCGGGCCTGTACGTGCTCGCCGCGATCGGCGTCTACGCGGTCGTCACCGACGCGCTCGCCCGGCGCCGCCAGGGGATCGTGCAGTGGCCGATGGATGCCGTGCGCCAGGGCCTGATGTCGTTCGTCGTCCTGGTGCCGATCAGCGTCGTGGTGTACCTCGCGAGCTGGACCGGGTGGCTGTTCACCGACGGCGGCTACATGCGCGAGACGAATCAGAACGCGACCGGGATCTTCGCGTGGGTGCCGACGGCGCTGCAGAACCTGTGGGCGTACCACCGCGAGATGTACAGCTTCCACGTCGGGCTGGTCACCCCGCACAGCTACGCCAGCCCCGCGTGGCAGTGGCCGCTGCTGCTGCGTCCCACGTCGATGTACTGGCACCAGGACGATCCCGGGGTGAACGGCTGCACCCTGCCGGCGGGCTGCACCGAGGCGATCTCGAGCATCGCCAATCCGGTCATCTGGTGGGCCGGGATCGCGGCATCCGTGTATCTGCTCGTCCGGTTCGTGATGGTGCGGGACTGGCGCTTCGCCGTCGTGCTCACGGGCCTGGCCGCCACCTACGTGCCGTGGCTGCTGTACCCCGAGCGCACGATCTTCCAGTTCTACACCGTGGCGATGCTGCCGTTCCTCGTCCTCGCCCTGGCCTTCGCGCTGCAGGACGTCGCCCGTGGGGTACGCGGGGCGTCACGGCTGAGCGGACAGGTGATCGTGCTCGTGTTCCTCGTCGTGTGCGTCGGGGTGTCGGCGTTCTGGTACCCCGTGTGGGCGGGCCTGCCCGTGCCGTACGAGTTCTGGCGCCTGCACAATTGGCTGCCCAGCTGGATCTGAGGCCGCCCGCCGGGTCAGACCAGCTGCGCCGGATCGGTCGTGGGCAGCGCGCACGTGAACGCGCGGCAGTCGTACGCCGTCGCCTCGCCGCCCCGCGCGACCTTGCCCGCGAACAGCTCGAACCCCGCCTCGGCGAACGCCCGCGCCTGGTCGGGTGAGACGACGGCGACCACGTCCGCGGGCAGGCGTCGTGCGACCTCGGCGATCTCGGCATCCGCTTCTCCGACGACGACCACCTGACGGGGCGCTGCCGCCAACCCGACCGCGACCTCGAGGATCGCCCCGTGGGCGAGGGGCGACGACAGAGCGACGTCGGCGGCGGCACGCACGAGCTGGACGGCGGCGTCGCGGTACCGCTCCCCCGCGCCCAGGCGCCACAGATCGAGCGCCGCGGCGGCGAACACGGACGGCCCCGAGGGCGAGGCCCCGTCGCTGGGCACGCCGTGCGCCCGCATCCCCTGCGCGACGAGCACGGGATCGCCGCCGCCGGGGGGATGGATGCCGTCCCCGCCGACGCACTGATCGACCAGCGCCCGCGCGCGCTCGGCGTAGGCGGCCTCGCCGGTCGCCCGGGCGAGGGCGAGCAGGCCCCGGGCGAGACCGCCGTAATCCTCGAGCGTGGCAGGAGCGGCGCTCTGCACCTCGTAGAGCGAGGCACGGCGGAGCGTCCCGTCGTCGGCGACGTTGCTCTCGAGCACCGCGTCGGCCGCCCAGCGGGCCGCCTCGACGAAGCGGGGGTCGGTGCGCGTCCCCGCCGCGGCGAGCGCGGCGATCGCGTGACCGTTCCAGCCCGTGACGACCTTGCCGTCGAGCGCGGGAGGGGCGAGCGCGGACCGATCGGCGACGCGGTAGTACCCGCCCTCGTTGCGCTCGCCGTCGATGATCGACTCGGAGTCCTGCGCGGCCGCGATGCCGCCGGTGGGAAGCTGCAGCACGTCGACGAGGAAGCGCGCGGCATCGGTCGCAGTGGCCTCGTCGCCCGCGGCGAGAGCGACCTCGACGAGACCGGCGTTGTCGGTGAGCATGCGCTCGTAGTGCGGCACGCTCCAGTCGCGGCGCGTGGCGTAACGGAAGAAGCCGCCGTCGACCTCGTCGTGCAGGTCCGAGCCGGCCATGGCCGACAGGGCACGGGATGCCACGCCCCCGGCATCCGGGACCTCGTCCGCCAGCGCGGGGTGCTGCAGGAAGCGCAGGACGGGCGTATTCGGGAACTTCGGTGTCTCGAACGCCGGGCCCGCGGCGAACCCGCCGTACTCCGGGTCCTCGCGACGCGCCACCGCGCGGGCGGCCTTGGCCAGCTGCGCGAGGGTCGGCGGCGCGTCGGCGGGCGCCGTCGTCGCGGCGGCGAGCGCGTCGCGGAGCGACGAGCCGGTGGCATCCACCTCGCTGCGCCGTTCGGTCCACGCCTCGCGGACCGCGGCGAGCACCTGACGGAACGAGGGCAGCGGCGGGCGAGGAGCGGGCGGGAAGTACGTGCCCGCGTAGAACACGCGCCCCTCGGGGCTCGCGAACACCGTCAGCGGCCACCCGAGGTGAGGGGTGAACGCGCTCGCGGCGTCGAGGTAGGCGGCATCCACGTCCGGGTGCTCTTCGCGGTCGACCTTGATCGCCACGAAGCCGTCGTTCACGAGGGCGGCGGTACCGGCATCCTGGAACGACTCGCGGGCCATGACGTGACACCAGTGACAGGTGCTGTACCCGATCGACACCAGCACCGGCACGTCGCGGCGCGCCGCCTCGGCGAACGCCTCGGGCCCCCAGGGGTACCACGCGACGGGGTTGTCGGCGTGGGCCTGCAGGTACGGGCTCGAGGCGTTCGCCAGGCGGTTCAGGGCTCTGCCCGTCGTCAGTTCAGGTCGTCGGGGTGCGTGCCCACGCGGCCCGACCCGTCACCCGGATCGATACCGTCGATCGCGGCCATCTCGTCGGCCGTGAGCTCGAAGTCGAACAGGTCGAAGTTCTCTTCGAGGCGTTCGCGGCGCACCGACTTGGGGAACACGATGAAGCCATGCTGGATGTGCCAGCGCAGCACCGCCTGGGCGGGGCTCTTGCCGTGCGCCTCGGCAGCGTCCTTGACCGCGGGGATCTCGAACAGGTCGTACTTGCCCTGTCCGAGCGGGCCCCACGACTCGATGTGCATGCCGTGCTCGGCGCCCCAGGCCGCGATCTCGCGCTGGCTCAGGGCGGGGTGCAGCTCGATCTGGTCGACGGCGGGCGTGACGCCGGTCTCGGCGACGATGCGCTCGAGGTGCGGCACGAGGAAGTTCGAGACGCCGATCGAGCGGGTCTTTCCGGCGTCGCGGATCTCGATCATCTTCTGCCACGCGTGCAGATAGTTGTCGTTCTTCGGCGTGGGCCAGTGGATCAGGTACAGGTCGACGGCGTCGAGCTGCAGCTTCTCGAGGCTCTCGTCGATCGCGGCGAGCGGTTCGTCGCCGTCGTGACGGTCGTTCCAGAGCTTGGTGGTGACGAAGAGCTCGTCACGGGCGATGCCGCTGGCGGCGATGGCGCGGCCCACGCCCTCTTCGTTCTTGTAGATCGCGGCGGTGTCGATGTGGCGGTAGCCGACCTCGAGGGCCTCGGACACGGCGCGCTCGGCGTCGTCGGCGGGAACGAGGAACACGCCGTAACCGAGCTGGGGGATGGAGTTTCCGTCATTGAGCTGAAGGGAAGGAACGGTCATGCAACGAGCCTAGGCAGTGGCCCCTCGGAGGGTTCTCGGGGTTGACGCGGCGACCGAGCCCCCTCGGCGCCCGCGCCGTGGTTGACTTTGCGCATGACGTCGCAGCCGCCCACCCGACACGCGCAGCGCCGCCCGGTCTCGGCCTGGCGGCGCGGCGCCACGCTGCTGGCCATCATCGTCACCGTCGCGGTGGTCGCCGGGGTCGCCGTCGCGGGCTTCTACGCCTTCTCGCTCACGCAGACCCTGAAGGAGGCCGCGGTCCCCCTCAAGGACGCCCCGGCCGAACCGCCCGCCCTCAGCACCTACGACGAGCCGTTCGCCGTGCTCGTCGTCGGCACCGACGAGTGCGACGACGTCGTCTCGACGGCCTTCGGCGCGCGTTGCTCCGACCCCGAGAACGCCGGCACCCGCAACGACGTCAACATGCTCGTGCACGTCTCGACCAACCCGCGCCGCGTGACCGTCGTGTCGTTTCCCCGCGATCTGCAGCTCGAGATCCCCGAGTGCACCGCCACCGACGGCACCGTCTTCCCCGGCGCCTACAAGGCCTCGATCAACACCGCCTACGAGGCGGGCGGTCTCACCTGCGTCGCCGACACCGTGTCCGAGCTGAGCGGTCAGAGCATCCCCTTCGCCGCCAAGGTCAGCTTCGGCAACGTCGTCAACATCACCGACGCGATCGGCGGTGTCGAGGTGTGCATCGGCGGCGACGGCATCGACGACCCTGATGCCGGCATCCAGTGGGAACCCGGCAACCGCGTGGTGAAGGGCTTCGACGCCCTCGCCTTCCTGCGCACCCGCAAGGGCATCGGCGACGGCAGCGACCTGGGTCGTATCGGCAACCAGCAGCAGTACCTCTCGCGGCTGATGAACAAGCTGCGCAGCGACGAGGTGCTCACCAACCCCGGGACGCTGCTCAACCTCGCCAGCACCGCCGTGCGCAACATCGAACCGAGCGAGAGCCTCGCCGACCCCGTGCGCATCGCCCAGCTCGCGTACACGCTCAAGGACGTGCCGTTCGACGACATCACGTTCGTGCAGTTCCCCGTCGTCGACGACCCCTACGACTCCAACCGCGTCGTGCCCGACGAGGCGTCCGCCGAGGTGCTGTGGCAGGCCCTCGCCACCAACGCACCCCTCGCCCTGACCGGTGACGCGGGCCGCGGCGTGGTCGCCGACCCCTCGGTCCCCACCCCCGAGCCCACCGAGAGCGCGAGCGACGAGGCCACCCCGGCTCCGGATGCCAGCGCCTCCCCCGACGCCAGTGCCGCGCCCGGCGTGGTCGAACTGCCCGAGAACATCAACGGCAGCAAGGCCAGCCAGGCCACCTGCTCGAACGGGCTGGGCTGAGCGGGCCCGCACGCGTCGGGACCGGCGGCGGACCGCCGCGGTGACCGGACGTCCAGACTCGTGCGGGAGCATCGAGGGGTGAAGACCGCCCCCCGCTTCTCGGCCGCCGCGCTGCTCGTCGTGCTCGCGCTCGCCGGGTGCGCCCCCGCGACCGGCGCCGCCCCGAGCGCGACGCCGACCCCGACGCCGACCGCGACGCCCACCCCGACACCCACGCCCGACGCGCTCGCCGCGATGAGCCTGGCCGACAAGGTCGGGCAGATGTTCATGGTCGGCACCCCGGTCGAGGGCGCCGACCCCACGACCCTCGCCGCCGTCCGCGACGACCGCATCGGCGGGGTGTTCCTGCACGGGCGCTCGAATGCCGGGACGACCGCGATCGCCGATCTGGTCCGCGGCTTCACCGACGCCGTCCCCGCGGGAGCCCCGCGACTGTGGGTCGCCACCGACCAGGAGGGCGGGACCGTCCAGGTGCTCTCGGGGCCGGGATTCGACCGCATCCCCTCGGCCGTCGATCAGGCCGCGCAGGACGACACGGCCCTGCGCGCGAGCGCCGCCGCCTGGGCCGGACAGCTCGCCGCCGCGGGGGTCACCATGAACCTCGGCCCCGTCGCCGACATCGTCACGAGCCCCGAGTTCGCGGCATCCAATCCCCCCATCGGCGAGCTCGCCCGCCAGTCCGGCTACGACACCGCCACGGTCGCCGCGAAGGCGGGCGCGTTCGCCGCGGGCATGCGCGACGGCGGGGTCCTGCCGACCCTCAAGCACTTTCCGGGGCTGGGGCACGTGGACGACAACACCGACTACTCCACCGGCGTGACGGATCAGGTGGTCACGGGCGACGGACCGGACGTGGGCGTCTACGCGTCGATCCTGCCGCAGGGCGACGCGGTCGTCATGATGTCGACCGCCGACTACGCGCTGATCGACCCGGACGTGCCGGCGGCGTTCTCGCCCGCGGTGGTCGGGCTGCTGCGCGATCGCCTCGGCTTCGACGGCGTCATCACCGTCGACGACCTGTCGGCCGCGGATCAGGTGGAGGTGTACTCCCCCGGCGAGCGCGCCACGCGCGCCGTCGACGCCGGAGTGGACCTGCTGCTCGTGTCGGCCGACCCCTCGGTCTACCCCGAGATGCATCGGGCCGTGCTCGCGCGGGCGGAGTCCGACCCCGCGTTCGCGGCGAAGGTGGATGCCGCGGTGCGCC
>NZ_CAJYPF010000101.1 GCF_913776565.1 uncultured Microbacterium sp.
GACGCGGCGGCCGTGATCAGCCGAACGGGCACGGGATCAGCGCGCGAAGTACCCGCGGTAGTACTCGTACACCCAGCCGACGATGGCCACGGCGAACACCGCGAAACCGACGGGGACGAGCCAGCTACCCACGGCGAGGCCGATGACGGCGATCGCCGCGGATGCCGCGAGCACGATCGGCCACCACGACCACGGGCTGAATTCACCCATCTCGGGGTCGCCGTCGTCGATGTCGGCCGTGAGAGTGTCTTCCGGCAGTTCGCCGCGCTGCGCCTTGAGGACGCGTCCGATGTAGAACGCGATCATCGAGGACATCAGGCCGAGGAAGGCCAGGGCGACCGTACCGACCCACTCGACGCCACCGTGCTGGAGCAGGCTCCACACGGTGTACACCGCCGAGATGAGGAAGGCGAAGACCGCCAGGATCCACCAGAGATTGACGTTGGTGCGCATGTCTTTACTTGACCTCTCCGGCAGCGGCGTCGACGACGGGCGTATCGGGCGCGTCCTTGACCGGGCCCACGCCGACCGGGATACCGGCCTCGGGGTGGTTCAGGTCGAAGGCGGGACGCTCGCTGCGGATGCGCGGGATCGAGGTGAAGTTGTGGCGCGGCGGAGGGCACGAGGTCGCCCACTCGAGCGAGGCACCGTAGCCCCACGGGTCGTCCACGGTCACCTTCGGCGCCTTTCGGGCCGTGATCCAGACGTTGAGCAGGAACGGGATCATCGACGCACCGAGGATCATCGATCCCACGGTGGACAGCTGGTTCTCCCACGTCCACCCGTCGGCGGCGGCGTAGTCGGCGTAGCGGCGGACCATGCCGTCGACGCCCAGCCAGTGCTGGATGAGGAACGTCATGTGGAAGCCGATGAACAGCATCCAGAAGTGCACCATGCCGAGACGCTCGTTGAGCATCTTTCCGGTCCACTTGGGCCACCAGAAGTAGAAGCCGGCGAACATCGCGAACACGACCGTGCCGAACACGACGTAGTGGAAGTGAGCCACGACGAAGTAGGAGTCGGACAGGTGGAAGTCCAGCGGCGGCGAGGCGAGGATGACACCGGTGAGCCCACCGAACACGAACGACACGAGGAAGCCGAGAGCGAAGACCATCGGGGTCTCGAACGTCACCGAACCGCGCCACAGCGTGCCGATCCAGTTGAAGATCTTCACGCCGGTGGGAACCGCGATGAGCATCGTCATGAGCGCGAAGAACGGCAGCAGCACGCCACCCGTGACGTACATGTGGTGCGCCCACACGGCCACCGACAGGGCCGCGATCGCGATCGTGGCGTAGACGAGGGTCTTGTACCCGAAGATCGGCTTGCGGCTGAACACCGGGAAGATCTCGGAGACGATGCCGAAGAACGGCAGCGCGATGATGTACACCTCGGGGTGACCGAAGAACCAGAACAGGTGCTGCCAGAGCAGGACGCCGCCGTTCTCGGGGCTGTAGATGTGCGATCCCAGCACGCGGTCGGCGGCTGCGGCGAAGATCGCCGCGGCGAGGACCGGGAAGGCGAGCAGGATCAGGATGCTCGTGATGAGGGTGTTCCACGAGAAGATCGGCATACGCCACATGGTCATGCCCGGGGCACGCATGGTCAGGATCGTGGTGATGAAGTTGACCGCACCGAGGATCGTCCCGAAACCGCTGATGCCCAGACCCAGCATCCAGAGGTTCCCACCGACACCCGGCGAGAAGCTCGCGTTCGCAAGCGGCTGATAGGCGAACCACCCGAAGCCGGCCGCGCCCTGCGGGGTGAGGAAGCCCGAGACCGCGATGGTCGAGCCGAACAGGAAGAGCCAAAACGCGAAGGCGTTCAGGCGCGGGAAGGCCACGTCGGGGGCGCCGATCTGCAGCGGCAGCAGCGCGTTGGCGAAGCCCGCGAAGAGCGGCGTCGCGAACATCAGCAGCATGATCGTGCCGTGCATGGTGAACAGCTGGTTGTACTGCTCTTTGGTCGGGATGATCTGCATCCCGGGCTCGAACAACTCGGCGCGGATGATGAGCGCCATGACGCCACCGAGCATGAAGAACACGACGGAGGCGATCAGGTACATGTACCCGATGGTCTTGTGGTCGGTGGACGTGATCCACTTGACGACCAGATTGCCCTTCTGCTCGACACGCGTGGTGCTCAGCAGTGCGGCTTGACGCGGCGGGAGAGTCGTCGGGCGCGAAGGGCCCGTCCCCTGGAGCGGAAGCGTCGTGGCCATGATCACTCGTTCCCTTCGGCGCCGGCCGTGTTGAGGTTCTGCAGGCGCGACAGATCACTGATGTCGCCGACGTCACCGGCGCTGCGGAGGGAGTCGAGGTAGTCCTCGTACTCGGCTTCGCTCACGACCTTGACGTTGAAAAGCATGGCGGAGTGGTACTCACCGCACAGCTCGGCGCACTTGCCCTCGTAGGTCCCCTCGCGGGTGGGCGTGAACGACCACTCGTTCTCGCGACCGAGGTACATGTCTTTCTTGTAGAGGAAGTCGATGATCCAGAAGGAGTGGATGACGTCGCGCGAGCGCAGGTCGATCTTCACCGTCTTGTTCACCGGCAGGTACAGGGTGGGCACGTCCTGGAGGTCGTAACCATCGCTGGTGGCCTTGGCCTGCACACCCATGGAGTACACGGCGTCGGAGTTGTCCTCGCGCTCGCCGTTGTACTGGAAGTCCCACGCCCACTGCTTGCCGTACGCGGTGATCGAGACGTCGGGGTTCTCGTACTGCGTCTCGAGCGTGTTCTGATCGCGCGCCGTGAAGGCGAAGAAGCCGACCACGAGGATCAGCGGGACGATCGTGTAGAAGATCTCGACCGGCATGTTGTAACGCAGCTGCACCGGCAGGCCCGACTGACCCTTGCGACGGCGGTAGGCGATGACCGACCACAGCATCAGACCCCAGGTGATGACACCCACGGCCAGAAGGACGATCCACGAGTTGACCCACAGACCGGCGACCATGTCGGTGTGGTTCGTGGCAGGCGTGCCGTCATCGACGAAGCCGGGGAGGAAGCCGTGGAGCTGGGTGGTGGTGCAGCCCGAGAGGAGTGCGACGGAGGCGATCCCCAGGGGAAGCGCTGCCCAGCGAAGGCGACGTTTGGAGGGCACAATGCACCTTTCCGGGTCGTGGATGTTGCTCTGACAGTCTAGAGCAACCTCTCACCGTTCTCAGGCCATTCGTCCAGTGCCGAGACATCGAGAACCCCCGGAATCCACGGTGCGATCCGTGGCCCGGGGGCTCTCGATCCGACGCCGGCGAACGGCGTTTCGGGTCAGTGGAAACTGTCGCCGCAGGCGCAGGAGCCCTGGGCGTTCGGGTTGTCGATCGTGAAGCCCTGCTCGGAGATCGTGTCCTTGAAATCGATGCTCGCACCGTCGAGGTACGGAACGCTCATGTCGTCGACGATGACCTCGACGCCGTCGAAGTCGACGACCTTGTCGCCGTCGAGGTAGCGCTCGTCGAAGTAGAGCTGGTAGATGAGGCCGGAGCAGCCACCGGGCTGAACGGCGACGCGGAGGCGGAGGTCGTCGCGACCCTCCTGCGACAGCAGGCTCTTCACCTTGTCGGAGGCGGCCGCGGTCAGGCCGACGCCGTGCTCGCGGGTCTCGGCGGAGGACGACAGTGTGGTGTCGGTCATGGCGATGCCCTTCGGTTGTTCGGTCGCGGGGACGGATCGAGTCTACGCCCGTCCCGTCCCCGCGGCTTCGATCAGACGGTGCGCGCGTTCAAACGCGCCAGCAGCAGGGCTTCGGACACCAGCGCGTTGCGGAAGGTGTCGAGATGCAACGACTCGTTCGGGCTGTGCGCACGCGCGTGCGGGTCCTCGACGCCGGTCACGAGGATCTGCGCGGCGGGGAACTCGCGCACGAGATCCGAGATGAACGGGATCGAGCCGCCGATGCCGACGTCGACCGCGTCGACGCCGTACCCGTCCGCGAATGCCGCTCGCGCCTCTTCGACCGCCCAGCCGCCCGTGTCGACCAGGAACGAATCGCCGCAGTCGACGTCGGAGAACTCGAGCCGGGCGCCGAACGGCGCGTGGGCGCGCAGGTGCTTCTCGACGGCGGCGAAGGCCTCCTCGGCATCCTGTCCGGGGGCGACGCGCGCGCTGATGACGACGCTCGTCTGCGGGGACAGGGTGTTGGACGCGGCCTCGACGGGAGTGGCATCCCACCCCGTGACGGTGATCGACGGCTTGTTCCAGATCCGGCTGAGGATCGAGTCCCGACCGATCGGGCTCACCCCCTCGAGAAGGCCGGATTCGGCGCGCAGCGTGGCCTCGTCGTAGGGGGGCGTCGCCGCGTCGCGTACCGCGAGCCCCTCAACCGCCACGGCGCCGTCGTCGTCCCACAGGGTGGCGAGGAGCTTGACGGTGGCGAGCATGGCATCCGGAATGGCACCGCCCATCATCCCCGAGTGCGAGGCGTGCTCGAGGGTGCGCACGGTCAACGTGAACCGGGCGTTGCCGCGCAGCGACACGGTCAGCCCGGGGGTGCGCTCGTCCCAGTTGCCGGAGTCGGCCACGACGATGACGTCCGAGCGCAGCACGTCCAGGTTGTCGGACAGGAACTGCCCGAACGAGCGCGAGCCGTACTCCTCCTCGCCCTCGATGAAGACGGCGATTCCGAGGTCGAGGTCGTCGCCCAGCACCTCGGCGATCGCGCGGACGGCGCCCACGTGGGCCATGACGCCGGCCTTGTCGTCCGCCGCCCCGCGGCCGTACAGGCGACCGTCGCGGACGGTGGGCTCGAACGGGGGCGAGTCCCAGAGGGTCTCGTCGCCAGGGGGCTGGACGTCGTGGTGGGCGTACAGCAGCACCGTGGGGCGACCGTTGCGGGCGGCGCGCGTCGCGAGGACCGCGGGCTGACCGAGCTCGTCGGTTCCGGGGATGGCGGCGCGCTTGATCTCGACGGAGTCGAAGACCCCGGTGCCGCGCAGCAGCGCGGCGACGGCGTCCGCGCTCTGCACGAGGGCGTTCTGGTCGAAGGCGGGCCAGGCGATCGAGGGGATGCGGACGAGGGATCCGAGATCGGCGAGGGCGGCGGGGATTCCGGCGTCGGCTGCTTTTTGCACAGCTTCCTGCCGGGACAGGTCGAGGGTCATGCGGGTAATCTTAAGTCTCCCGATCAGCGAATCACCGAGGTTTCCCGTGGCCAAGTCCCCCGCCCCCGCCCCCAACGACACCCCCGTCGAGCCGACGGAGGTCGGATCGGGCAAGGGCCGCGCGACGCCGTCGCGCGCCGAGCAGGAGGCCGCGCGCAAGCGCCCCCTGGTGCCCGACACCAAAGAGGCCAAAGCCCGGGCGCGCGCCGAACTCGCCGCGCAGCGTGAGAAGGCCCGAATCGGAATGGCCGCCGGCGAGGAGCGCTACCTGCCCGTCCGCGACCGCGGACCGCAGCGCCGATTCGCCCGCGATTTCGTGGATGCCGGGTGGCACCTGGGCGAGGGTGTCATGCCGTTCATGGTGCTCGTGATCGTCGCCACCCTCATCCCCGTGGCGTTCTTCCAGTACTGGTCGTTCGTGGCCCTGTGGATCTTCATCCTCTTCGTCGTCGGCGACATGATCATCACGTCGATCCGCGTCAAGCGCGCGGCCAAGGAGAAGTTCGGCGAGACCCGCCTCGAGAAGGGCCTGGGGTGGTATGCCGCGATGCGAACGGTGCAGATGCGCTTCATGCGCCTGCCCAAGGCGCAGGTCAAGCGCGGTCAGTACCCGGCCTGACCCCTGATCTCCACGAAGCGGCGCACTCCCGGGTGCGCCGCTTCGGCGTGTGCTCGGCCGCCGGCCGGACCGCGATCGGCCCGGCCGCGCGCGAGACGCGGGATCGGCTCAGCCGCGAGAGATACCGGGGATCGGCTCAGCCGCGGGCGAGACCGCGGTTGATCTGTCGCGCCCAGAGGGGACCGCGGTAGAGGAAGCCGGTGTAGCCCTGGACGAGGGTCGCCCCCGCCGCCACGCGCTCGCGCACGTCGTCGGCGGTCTCGACTCCCCCCGCCGAGATGACGACGAACTCCGCCGGGACCGCCGCGCGGACCAAGCGCAGCACCTCGATCGCGCGCGCCTTCAGCGGAGCACCCGACAGGCCGCCCGCCCCCATGCCCTCGACCCGGTCCGCCGGGGTCGACAGTCCGGAGCGATCGATCGTGGTGTTCGTGGCGATGATGCCGGCCAAGCCCGCGTCGACGGCCAGGCGCGCGATGTCGCCCACCTCGTCGTCCGCCAGGTCCGGTGCGATCTTGACCAGCAGCGGCGTCCGGCCCGCCGCCTCGCGCACCGCCGTCAGCAGCGGACGCAGCGTCTCGACGGCCTGCAGGCCGCGCAGACCGGGCGTGTTCGGGGACGAGACGTTGACCACCAGGTAGTCCGCCAGGGGGGCGAGCAGCCGCGCGCTGCGGACGTAGTCGGTGGTGGCATCCTCGACCGCGACCACCCGGCTCTTGCCGATGTTCACGCCGATCACCGGGCGTCGACGCGCGCGACGCAGACGGCGCAGACGCGTCGCGGCCACGGCCGCGCCCTCGTTGTTGAAGCCCATGCGATTGATGACCGCGCGGTCGGCCACGAGCCGGAACAGACGCGGCCGGGGGTTTCCCGGCTGCGCCAGCGCCGTGACCGTACCCACCTCGACGTGTCCGAAGCCCAGAGCGCCCAAGCCCCGCCCCATGGTCACGTTCTTGTCGAAGCCGGCAGCGACGCCGAAGGGCGAGTCGAACCGCAGACCCAGCGCCTCGACGCCGAGCCGCGGCGCGGGCGCGGTGAAGCGGCGGACGACGGATGCCACCGGCTCGACGCCGGCGATCCGGATGACGAACGCCCCCAGGTGGTGGGCGAACTCGGGGTCGAAGCGGGTGAGGACCGTACGGAACAGGAGGGGATACATCCCCGCCAGGCTACTGGACCGCACCGCCCTCGACACTCCTCGCGCGCGCGTCATGATCGGCCCGCAGCTGCGCGATCGCGGCGTCGAAATCATCGAGGGAGTCGAAGGCCTGATAGACGCTCGCGAAGCGCAGGTACGCCACCTCGTCGAGCTCGCGCAGCGGGCCCAGGATGGACAGGCCGATCTCGTTCGCCTCGATCTGCGACGACCCGGTCTGGCGAATCGCCTCTTCGACCTGCTGCGCCAGGACCGCCAGGTCGGCATCCGTCACCGGTCTTCCCTGGCACGCCTTGCGCACACCCGACATGACCTTCTCGCGGCTGAACGGCTCGACCACGCCCGAGCGCTTGATCACGTTCAGGCTCGCGGTCTCGACGGTCGAGAAGCGACCGCCGCACTTGGGGCACTGTCGACGACGGCGGATGCTGAGGCCGTCGTCGCTCGTGCGCGAATCGATGACGCGCGAGTCGGGGTTGCGGCAGAAGGGGCAGTGCATGACGGCGCCTCAGGCCTCGAAACGCGCGGTGACGGCCTCGCCGTGCGCCGGGAGCGCCTCGGCCTCGGAGAGGGTGACGATCGCCTCGCGCACCCGCGACAGCGCGTCGCGGTCGTACTGGACGACCTGCTGCGGCCGCAGGAACGTCGCCGCGGAGAGTCCCGCGCTGTACCGGGCCTGTCCCCCGGTCGGCAGGACGTGGTTGCTGCCGGCCAGGTAATCGCCCAGGCTGACCGGCGTGTAGGGGCCGACGAAGACCGCGCCGGCGTTGACGAAGTCCTCGGGACGCGGGTCGGCGAGGTGCAGCTCGAGGTGCTCGGGCGCGTACGCGTTGCTGAACGCGGTCGCCTGCGCGAGATCGTCGACGAGCACGACAGCGGACTGAGGGCCGTGGAACGCCGCCGTCACGCGTTCGCTGTGCCGCGTCGCCGCGACCCGCGCGGGCAGCGCGGCCTGGACGGCCTCGGCGAGGGAGGCGGAGTCTGTCACGAGGACGGCCGAGGCCTGCTCGTCGTGCTCGGCCTGGCTGACCAGGTCGACCGCGACGAGGTCGGGGGTCGCGGAGTCGTCGGCGACGATGAGGATCTCGGTCGCGCCCGCTTCGGAGTCGGTGCCGACGCGGCCCGCGACGGCGCGCTTGGCCGAGGCGACGAAGTTGTTGCCCGGACCCGTGACGACGTCGACCGGATCGAGATCGATCTCGGCGACACCGTGGGCGAAGGCGCCGATCGCGCCGGCACCGCCCATGGCGTAGACCTCGGTCACACCGAGCAGACGTGCCGCGGCGAGGATGACGGGGTGAACGCGCCCGCCGAACGCCGCCTGCGGCGGGGATGCGAGAGCCACCTCGCGCACACCCGCGACCAGCGCGGGGACGGCGTTCATCACCACGCTCGAGGGGTACACGGCCTTGCCGCCCGGGACGTACAGGCCCACGCGCCGCACCGGCTGCCAGCGCTGCGTCACGCGAGCGCCGTCGGAGAGTTCGGTGACGGTCGGTGCGGGGACCTGGGCTGCGGATGCCGTGCGCACGCGGTCGATGGCCTCGTCCAGGGCCGCGCGGATGGCGGGATCCAGATCACGCAGTGCCTCGTCGAGGTGCGCGGCCGGGACACGGATGGCGTGGTCGCTCACGCGGTCGAAACGCGCCGCCTGCTCGCGCAGCGCCTCTTCACCCCGGCGGGCGACGTCGTCCACGAGTCGCGCCGCCGTTGCCAGCGCCTCGTCACGAGCGGCGTCGGCTCGGGGGACGACGGCGAGGAGCTCGGCCGGCGAGAGCACGCGGCCGCGGAGATCGATCGTGCGAAGCATTGCTCCAGGCTACCGGCCCCCCGCGAGCCGCCTCGCGCGATGCGGGCGGCTCGCAGGCGGTGCTCAGCCGCGGGTGACGCCGGAGACGTCGTGCAGATAGCCGATGCGGCCGTCGTCGTGACGCACGACGAACGTCTCGCCGCGGTCTTCGACGACGAGCGCCCACGCCGTGGGCCCGATGTGGAAGATCGGCGTGCCGTAGTCGTCGACGATCTCGCGCTGCTCGGGCGCCAGGGCCCAGAACGCCTGCGCGTGCGGGTGGTCGTCACGACCGTGGTCCGCCCGATCGTCCTGATCGCGCGCGCTCTCGCGGCGGTCGTGCTCCGACGTGCGCAGCGGCGCGAAGATGTCGGTGTCGTTGTCGTCCTCGACGGACGAGGCGGGCGAGGCGCTCGACCGGTCGTGGTCGGGCTGGTCTTCGTGGCGCGTGGGCAGAACGCTCGTGCGCGGTGCCGCATCGTCGTGGGACAGGTCGGTCGAGCCGGTGTAGCTGCCCGGGACGGGGGCGTCGGCGGGGCGCACCGGTGCGTCGTGGTCCGTGGCGCCGTGCGGAGTGGCGTTGTGGGTCGCGCTGTCGTGCGTCATGCCGTCGTGGGTCGTACCGTCGTGCGCGGCGGCCGACACCGCGGAGGTCCGCGGGGCGCGCGGGGTCCGGGGCCGGGCGATCACGGGCCCGACGGGCCGGGCATTGCGGTGGGCGGGTACCTCTTCGCGGTCGCGGAAGTCGCGCGAGAACGGCGGGATGAAGGGCGCGAACACCGTCAGCACGACACCGGCGAGAAGGACGACGGCCTCGACCCAGATGACCCACGAACGGGTCCAGATGCCGGTCTCGCTGAACACCGCCACGGTGTCCCACACCCAGGAGACCCATACCAGCGCCGCGACGGTGAAGGCGACCGAGGCGAATTGGTCGATGCCGAGCGACCCCACGCGGCGGATGCCCTGCGGCGAGAGGCGCCGCAGCACGATGAGGCCGACCGCGGCGGTCGGCACGGCGACGGCCGGGATCCACCAGAGTCCCGACAGCCAGACGTTGGCGCCGCCGACGAGAACGCCGGACGGCGAGTCGAGGATGTTGGTGCGGAAGAACGAGGCGAAGAAGGCGAGGGCCCACGCCCCGAGCAGCGCGACCTCGCGGATCGAGAAGGGACCCACACCGTAGTTGGGCCCCTCCGTTGCACGCCGAGCGTCACGGGACACGGCGACACCGTGATCCGTGCCAGAGGGTGCAGCGGTCGCGTTGGCGTGCGACGAGGCGGGGACGGAGGAGCCGGCGTGGCCGCGGGCTCCGGTCGGAGCGGGGGTCGCCGCGTGTCCGACGCGGTCGGAAACATCGACGGCGCCCGAGTCGTGCACGTCGGCCTCGACGCCTTCGCGCTCCAGCGCGGTGCGGTCGAGAGGGGAATGCACGGCACGCGCGTCGTCGTCGCGGCGATCCAGTTCGCGCGGGAAACCGTCCGACACGGGCGCGTCGGACGCGGGGTCGTGGTGGGGGGTCTGATCGGTCACGGTGGTCCTTTCACCAGGGGCGCCGAAGCGCCCGGTCATCCTAACCAGCGGGTGTTCTGCATCCGCTGGGGTTGTGACGATGACGAACGGGGGGACGGGAGGCCTCAGCCGAGGCAGTTCGGGCCAAGCAGACCCTTGAGCTCGCCGAACAGATCGGCGGTCACGCGCACCGGCATGGGCACCTCGAAAACCTTCGCGGAGCCCCCCTTGTGGAGCTTGAGCACGACCTCGGTCGACCCCGCGTGACGCCGCAGCATGTGCGCGAGCTCGCCGACCAGCGCCTCGTTGGCGCGCTGCTCGGGAACGACCAGGGTGAGGCCGCCGGTTTCATCGAGGCCCTCGAGGTCGGGGGCGAACGCGCTCTGCGCATGCAGATTGAGGCCGTCGTCGCGTCGAGACACGCGGCCGCGGACGACGAGGATCGAGTCGGCCTGAAGCACGGGGGCGAATTCGGCGTAGGTCTTGCCCATGAACATCACGGTCACCTCGCCGTTGAAGTCCTCGACCGTGACCATGCCGTACGGGTTGCCGCTCTGCTTCGCGACGCGATGCTGCACGCTCGTCAGCAGACCGGCGACCGTGACCTGGTCGCCGTCCTGCACGTCCTCGGAGGCGAGCAGATCGTGGATCGACGTCGACGCGTGCTTGGCCAGCGGGACCTCGAGCCCGGCGAGGGGGTGATCGGACACGTACAGACCGAGCATCTCGCGCTCGAACGCCAGCTTGTCCTTCTTCGTCCACTCGGGCCGCTCGGGCACCTTGACCACCTGCTGCGGCTCGTCCCACAGCGAGTCGAAGTCGAAGCCGACCTCGCCGTTGGCCTCACGGCGCTTGTCGAGGACCGCGCCCTCGCACGCGTCCTCGTGCACCTCGACGAGAGCGCGGCGCGTGGAGCCGAGCGAGTCGAAGGCGCCCGCCTTGATCAACGACTCGACGGTCCGCTTGTTGGCGACGTGCATCGGCACCTTGGACAGGAAGTCGTGGAACGAGGTGTACTTGGCATCCTGGCGTGCCGCGACGATGCCGTCGACCACGTTGGTGCCGACGTTGCGCACGGCGCCGAGACCGAAGCGGATGTCCTCGCCGACGGCGGCGAAGAAGCGGATGGACTCGTTCACGTCGGGCGGGAGCACCTTGATGCCCATGCGGCGGCATTCGTTCAGGTACACCGCCATCTTGTCCTTCGAGTCGCCGACGCTGGTGAGCAGCGCGGCCATGTACTCGGCGGGATAGTGCGCCTTCAGGTAGGCGGTCCAGTACGACACCAGACCGTACGCGGCCGTGTGCGCCTTGTTGAAGGCGTAGTCGGCGAACGACTCGAGCACCTTCCACAGCGTCTGCTGCGCGACCTCGCCGAACCCGCGCTCGGTCATCCCGCCGAAGAAGATCTCTTTCTGCTTGTCGAGCTCGCTCTTCTTCTTCTTTCCCATCGCGCGGCGCAGAAGATCGGCCTGGCCGAGGGTGTACCCGGCCACCCGCTGGGCCACGGCCATCACCTGCTCCTGATAGACGATCAGACCGTAGGTCGTGTCGAGGATGTCAGCCAAGGGCTCCTCGAGTTCGGGGTGGATCGGCTCGATCTCCTGCTGCTTGTTCTTGCGCAGCGCGTAGTTGATGTGCGAGTTCACGCCCATCGGGCCGGGCCGGTACAGCGCCAGGACGGCAGAGATGTCCTCGAAGTTGTCGGGGCGCATCAGACGCAGCAGCGACCGCATGGGGCCACCGTCGAGCTGGAAGACGCCCAGCGTGTCGCCACGGGCGAGGAGCTCGTACGACGCGGCGTCGTCGAGGGCGAGGTCTTCGAGCACGAGGGGATGGCCGCGGTTGGCCTCGATGTTGTCGAGGGCGTCGTTGATGATGGTGAGGTTGCGCAGCCCCAGGAAGTCCATCTTGATGAGGCCGAGCGACTCGCACGCCGGGTAGTCGAACTGCGTGACGATCTGGCCGTCCTGCTCGCGGCGCATGATCGGGATGATGTCGATGAGCGGCTCGCTCGACATGATGACGCCGGCCGCGTGCACGCCCCACTGACGCTTGAGGTTCTCGAGACCCAGCGCGGTGTCGAACACCGTCTTGGCCTCGGGGTCGGTCTCGATGAGCGTGCGGAACTCGCTCGCCTCTTTGTAGCGGGGGTGCTCGGGGTTGAACATCCCGTCCAGCGGCATGTCCTTGCCCATGACGGCGGGCGGCATCGCCTTGGTGAGCTTGTCACCCATGCTGAAGGGGAAGCCGAGCACGCGCCCGGCGTCCTTGAGCGCCTGCTTGGCCTTGATCGTGCCGTAGGTGACGATCTGCGCGACGCGCTCGTCACCGTACTTCTCGGTGACGTACTGAATGACCTCGCCGCGGCGACGGTCGTCGAAGTCGACGTCGAAGTCGGGCATCGACACGCGGTCGGGGTTGAGGAAGCGCTCGAAGATGAGCCCGTGCTGGAGCGGGTCGAGATCGGTGATCTTCATCGCGTAGGCGACCATCGATCCCGCGCCCGATCCGCGGCCGGGGCCCACCCGGATGCCGTTGCGCTTGGCCCAGTTGATGAAGTCGGCGACGACGAGGAAGTAGCCGGGGAACCCCATCTGCAGGATCACGTCGGTCTCGTACTCGGCCTGCTTGCGCACGGCATCCGGGATGCCGTCGGGATAGCGGTCCTGCAGGCCGTTCTCGACCTCTTTGATCATCCAGCTGCCCTCGGTCTCGCCCGCGGGCACGGGGAAGCGGGGCATGTAGTTGGCCGAGGTGTCGAACTCGACCTCGCACCGCTCGGCGATGAGCAGCGTGTTGTCGCACGCCTCGGGGTTGTCGCGGAACACCTGGCGCATCTCGGCCGGCGACTTGACGTAGTACCCGTCGCCGTCGAACTTGAAGCGCTTGGGGTCGTCGAGGGTCGAGCCCGACTGCACGCACAGCAGGGCCGCGTGACTCGTGGCGTCGTGCTGGTGCGTGTAGTGCAGGTCGTTGGTGCCGACCAGGGGGATGCCGAGGTCTTTCGAAATCTTGAGCAGATCGGTCATGACCCGACGCTCGATCGACAGGCCGTGGTCCATGATCTCGGCGAAATAGTTGTCTTTGCCGAAGATGTCCTGGAACTCCGCCGCTGCCGCCCGCGCCGCGTCGTACTGCCCGAGACGCAGGCGGGTCTGCACCTCGCCGGAGGGACAGCCCGTCGTGGCGATGAGCCCCTTGCCGTACGTCTGCAGCAGCTCGCGGTCCATGCGAGGCTTGAAGTAATAGCCCTCCATGCTCGCCTTGGACGACAACCGGAACAGGTTGTGCATGCCCTCGGTGGTCTCGGACAGCAGCGTCATGTGCGTGTACGCGCCCGACCCCGAGACGTCGTCGCTCTGCTGTTCGGGCGTGCCCCACCGCACGCGCGCCTTGTCGGAGCGGTGGGTGCCGGGGGTGACGTACGCCTCGATGCCGATGATCGGCTTGATGCCGGCATCCTTCGCGGTCTTGTAGAACTCGTAGGCCGCGAAGGTGTTGCCGTGGTCGGTCACCGCGATCGCCGGCATGCCCTGCGCGACGGCCTCTTGGACCATCGGGCCGATGCGCGCGGCGCCGTCGAGCATCGAGTACTCGCTGTGCACGTGAAGGTGAACGAAGGAGTCTGCTGCCACGTGTCGAGTCTACGTTCGGCCTCCGACATCGGCCGTGGATGTTCGGGGCGGACGCCCAGCCGACCGCTCCCTCCCGGGCGCGTCATCGCGAGCGGGTGCGGCCGTCGTCCCGCCCGGCCGCCGCGCGGGCGGCGGTCTCGTCAGATGCCGTCGCCAAGGATCTCCAGCGCACGCGCGAGATCGGCCGGGTAGGGCGACTCGAACTCCACCCACTCCCCCGTTCCGGGATGCGTGAACGCCAGACGATGGGCGTGCAGCCACTGGCGCGTCAGGCCCAGGCGGGCCGACAGCGTCGGGTCGGCGCCGTACAGGGGGTCGCCGGCGCAGGGGTGGCGGTGCGCGGCCATGTGCACGCGGATCTGATGCGTGCGGCCGGTCTCGAGATGGATCTCGAGCAGCGAGGCGCGCGGGAAGGCCTCGAGCGTCTCGTAGTGGGTGACGGAGTCCTTTCCGTCCGGGGTGACCGAGAACTTCCAGGAGTGGTGCGGATGCCGCCCGATCGGCGCGTCGATCGTGCCGGCGAGCGGATCGGGATGCCCCTGAACGACGGCGTGATAGATCTTGTCGACCTCGCGGTCCTTGAAGGCGCTCTTGAGCAGGGTGTACGCGCGCTCGGTCTTGGCCACGACCATGAGACCGCTCGTGCCCGCGTCGAGGCGGTGCACGACCCCCCGACGCTCGGCCGGACCGCTGGTCGCGATGCGGAAACCCGCGGCCGCGAGGGCGCCGAGGACCGTGGGCCCCTCCCACCCGACGGAGGGGTGGGCGGCGACGCCGGCGGGTTTGTCGACCACGACGATGTCGTCGTCATCGTGGACGATGCCGAGGTCGGGTACGGCGACCGGGACGATCTCAGGGTCGCGCTTGGGTTCCCACTCGACGCTGATCCACGATCCCGCCCGCAGGCGGTCGCTGCGGCCGGCTGTGCGTCCGTCGACGCTCACTCCCCCGGCGTCCGCGACCTCTGCCGCGAATGTGCGCGAGAAACCGAGCATCTTCGCCAGGGCCTGGTCGATGCGCGTCCCGTCGAGCCCGTCGGGGACGGGGAGGCTCCGCGACTCCATGTCAGCGGGCGCCCGGCTCGGCGCCGGAGGGGGCGTCGTCGGCCGGGGTGGTCTCGGTCGAGCGCGAGGCCTTGGCCTCTCGGGTGCCGTCGAGCTTCAGACCGAACAGCACCAGGATCGCCACCGAGATCATCATGGACACGATGAAGACGTCGGCGACGTTGTAGATCGCGGGCATCATCCACGGCGTCGAGATGAAATCGACGACGTGGCCCACCGGGAACCCGGGTTCGCGCAGGAGCCGGTCGGTGAGGTTTCCGAGCACGCCGCCCAGGAGCAGTCCCAGAACGACCGCCCACAGGCGGGAGCGCACGCGCCGCACCGCGAGGTACACGATGATCCCGGCGACGACCGCGAGGGCGATCGTGAAGATCCACGTCACGCTCTCGCCGAGCGAGAACGCGGCGCCGGGGTTGCGCACCAGGTAGAACTGCAGCGCGTCACCGATCACCGGGACGACGCGCTCCGGGGGGAGGCTGTCGATGGCGACGGTCTTGGCCAACTGGTCGGCGGCCAACACCACCACCGCGAGGATCACGATGATGATGCCGGCCGCCGCCGCACGCAGAGGAGGTCGACTGCGCAAAGAGTTACAGACCGATCGCGGACACCGGGGTCGAGCCCGACGACGTCGCGGTGGTGTCGAGGTCGCGCAGCTGGCCCTCGATGTACGAACGCAGCTGCGAGCGGTAGTCGCGCTCGAAGTTGCGCAGCTCGGTGATGCGGCCCTCGAGCGTGGTGCGCTCCTTCTCGAGACGGGCGCGCTCCTCGCGGCCCTTCTGCTCGGCCTCGGCGACGATGGATGCCGCCTGCGCCTGCGCCTCGCCGATGAGCTGGTCGCGCTGGGCCTTGCCCTCGGCGACGTGCTCGTCGTGCAGGCGCTGAGCGAGCTCGATGATGCCGGCGCTCTGCGCGGCGGGCTCGACGTCGGCCTTGGGGGCCTCGGCGACGGGAGCGGGAGCCGGGGTCTCGACCACGGGCTCTTCGGCCTTGGGGGCCTCGGCGACGGGGGCCTCGGTCGCGGCCGGAGCGGCCTCGCCGGACTCGTACGCGGCGAGCTTGGTCTTCAGCTCCTCGTTCTCGGCGATGGTCTTGCGCCACTCGACGACGATCTCGTCGAGGAAGTCGTCGACCTCGTCGGGGTCGAAGCCCTCCTTGAAGCGCACGTGCTGGAACTGCTTGGTGACGACGTCATCGGGGGTCAGTGCCATGGTGTTTCCTCTTTCGAGAGCTCTGATGTCGGAACTGTGGGGGTGTCGCACCGGGGCGTACCGCTTCGGAACAGCATAGCCGCCGCCCTCGACCGGTGTCGAAGGACGGCGGCGAAAGCGTCACGCGGCCGCGAGGGACCGCGTGACGCTCAACAGCATGAAGCAGACGAACATCACGATCGCGAAGCCGAAGTCGATTGCGATGCCCCCGATGCGCAGGGGCTGGATGATGCGGCGGATCAGCTTGATGGGCGGATCCGTCACGGTGTAGACGATCTCGGCGAGAACCAGGGTCGCACCCCGAGGACGCCATTCGCGGTTGAACATCGGGATGTACTCGAGCACGAGGCGCGCGAGCAGCAGGACGATGTAGATGAAGAGGATCGCGCTGAGGACGGAGCCGATCAGGCTCAGGACGGCCACGATCGGTTACTGGGACGCGAAGGGCGCAGCCTCGGGGTCGGCCTGCGCGATCGCACCGTCGCCGGAGACGGCGATGTTCTCGGGCGAGAGCAGGAAGACCTTGCTCGTCACCCGCTCGATACGGCCGTACAGCCCGAGCGAGAGACCGCTCGCGAAGTCGATCAGGCGACGCGCGTCGGCGTCGCTCATCTGCGACAGGTTGATGATGACCGGGATGCCCTCGCGGAAGTTCTCGGCGATCGTCTGGGCATCGCGGTACTGCTTGGGGTGCACGGTGAGGATCTCGCTCACGGGTCCGGCCGAGGGCTGGCGCACCACGGCGGGACGGTGCAGCGGGGTGACCGGCGCGGCCTTCTCCACGGGAGCGGCCGGTGCGGCCTGCTTGCGCGCGATGGGCTGCGGCGCCGTCTCCTCGTAGGTCTCTTCCTCGTCGGCGAGGCCCAGGTACACCATGGTCTTCTTCAGGGGGTTCGACATCGCATCCTCCGTTCGCTCGTCTGGTCCGAGGCTAGTCGCGCGGGGGCCTCGGGCCCGTGATTGCGGAGCCGATCCGCAGGTGTGTCGCGCCCATCGCGATCGCCTCGGGGAAATCCCCGGTCATGCCCGCCGAGATCCAGTCGGCGTCGGGAACCACGGCCCGGACGGCGTCGGCGCATCGACGCAGCCGCTCGAAAGCGCGGGCGGGCTGCTCGTCGAGCGGGGCGACCGCCATGACACCGCGCAGGCGCAGGCTGTCGAGAGCGGCCACGTGCGTCGCGAGCTCGTCGACCGCCTCGGGGGCGACTCCCCCGCGACCCGGGTCGTCCGTGAGGTTGACCTGCACGAGGACGTCGAGGACGTCGCGCGCGGGCGCGGCGTTGTGCAGGGCGTCGGCGATGCGCGCGCGGTCGACGGAGTGCACGGCATCCGCCCCCGCCCGCACCAGGCGCGCCTTGTTGGTCTGCGCCTGGCCGATGAAGTGCCAGGTCAGATCCGGGATGCCGGCGAGCTCGGCGCGCTTGGCGGTGAGCTCCTGCTGGCGGTTCTCGCCGACGTGGCGGACACCGAGGGCGTAGAGGTCCTCGACGAGCGCGGCGGGGTGGAACTTGGTCACGACGATGCGGGTGATCCCGGCGACGTCGCGATCGGCGGCGCGGGCGGCATCCCGGATGCGATCGTCGACGGCGGCGAGCCGGTCGGCCAGGGCGGTGTCCATGCTGCTCCTTCGACGACGAGAGCGGGCCCGGTGGAGACCGGACCCGCTTTCGTCGGAGAACTCGTGCTTACTTCAGGAAGTCGGGCACGTCGAGGTCGTCGTCGGCGTAGCCGTTGTCGTACGAGGTCTCGGGAACGCGCGCGGTCACCGGCGCGGGCTCGGGACGACGCTCGGGGGCGCGCTCGACGGGACGCTCGGTCGCGGCCTTCTGCTCCTCGGCCGCGTCGAGGTCGCGGGCGACGTCGTCGGCGGGGATGACGGGCACCACGGGGATGCTCGCCGGACGCTGCGCGCTGACGGGGTCGATGCGGAGCGAGGGCTCGCCGCCGTCGAAACCGGCCGCGATGACGGTGACGCGCACCTCGTCGCCGAGGGTGTCGTCGATGACCGTTCCGAAGATGATGTTGGCCTCGGGGTGCGCGGCCTCTTTGACCAGCTGCGCGGCGTCGTTGATCTCGAAGATACCGAGGTTCGACCCGCCCTGGATCGACAGGAGCACGCCGTGCGCACCCTCGATCGACGCCTCGAGCAGCGGCGACTCGACGGCGAGCTCGGCAGCCTTGATCGCGCGGTCGGCGCCGCGCGAGGAGCCGATGCCCATCAGCGCGGAGCCCGCTCCCTGCATGACGCTCTTGACGTCGGCGAAGTCGAGGTTGATCAGACCCGGCGTGGTGATGAGGTCGGTGATGCCCTGGACACCGGCGAGCAGCACCTGGTCGGCCGTGGCGAAGGCCTCGATCATCGAGATGCCGCGGTCGCTGATCTCGAGCAGACGGTCGTTGGGGACGACGATGAGGGTGTCGACCTCTTCTTTCAGACGCTGCACCCCGCCCTCCGCCTGGCTCTGCCGGCGACGACCCTCGAACGAGAAGGGCTTGGTCACGACACCGATGGTCAGGGCACCGATCGACTTGGCGATCTTGGCGACGACGGGTGCGCCGCCGGTACCCGTTCCGCCGCCCTCGCCGGCGGTGACGAACACCATGTCGGCCCCGCGCAGGGCCTCTTCGATCTCCTCGGCGTGGTCCTCGGCGGCACGGCGACCGACCTCGGGATCCGCACCGGCGCCCAGGCCGCGCGTGAGCTCGCGGCCCACGTCGAGCTTGACGTCGGCGTCGCTCATGAGCAGCGCCTGCGCGTCGGTGTTGATCGCGATGAACTCCACGCCGCGCAGGCCGAGCTCGATCATGCGGTTGACGGCGTTGACGCCGCCCCCGCCCACACCGACGACCTTGATCACGGCGAGGTAGTTCTGGTTGTGGCTCATGCCGGCCTCCGTTTGTCCCCGAACCCGAAACTCTAAACCTCATGTTGAGGGTTAAAGAATTGCCCGGTATGCAATTCCTTAGCTCGAAGGTAGGTGGCGGATCGGGCACCGCCCGCCCGACACGCGGCGTGTTGTGTTTTCGCCTCGGATATCAGCGGACGACGCCCGCCTCGGGCGAGGTGACGTCGTACTCCTTCGCGCGATCCGGCGGGCTCTTGGCCATCAATCGGTCGAGCACGACCGCCTTCTCGGCAGAACGCTCGGCGCTGCCCCACACGACGCGCGATCCGGACGCGCCGAGGGTCAGCGTCACGTCGTCGGGCGTCGAGGCCGACACCGCGGTGACCTGCGCGCGGATGGCGTCGGGCAACGCACGCACCACCCGCCCCGCGGCGTGGAACGCCGACGAATCGGTGCCTCCCGCGATGTCGAGCACGGGCTGCCCCGCGGGGGCGTCCGGCGTGGTCGAGAGCGCGACGCCGGCGGCATCCACCACCGTGAAGCCCGCGGCCGTCTGCATCGCCCCGATCGGCGTTCGCTCCACGATGCGCACCACGAGGTCGTGCGGCGGTCGCGCCTCGAGCGTGTACGACTCCACCAGCGGGAAGCGGACCAGCGCGGCCTTGACGGCGCTGTCGTCGACCATCGCCAGGGGCGTGCCCACCTGCGCATCCAGCGCGTCCGTCACCGCCGCGACGTCGAGCTGCGAGGTGCCCACGACGTCGATGCGCTCCACGGCGAACAGCGGGCTGTACGCCGCCCCCGCCGTTCCCAGCACGGTCACCAGGAAGGCCACGCCCGCACCGATCCACACGCGTCGACGCCGCCGCTGCCGGACCGTGAAGCGCTTGACCTCGGCCGACAACGCGCGACGCCGAGCGCGTGAGGCACGCCACACATCGCGCAGGCGGGTGGTCTCGCCGTCACTCCCGGACACCACGTCATCCGCCCGCCCGCCGTCGGCCCGCAGGTCGTCCGGCCGCACGAGGGGCGTGACCGGGGCGGCGGCGTCGA
>NZ_CAJYPF010000102.1 GCF_913776565.1 uncultured Microbacterium sp.
AGCATCCGAGGAAGGATCGCCATGTCGCTCACCGATGTCCCCGACACCACGTCCGGCACCACCCCCGCCGCACTCGTCGCCCCCCACGAGCTCGCCGACGAGGCGATCGCCCTCGTGCGCCGCTGGCTCACCGAGAGCCGCGACGAACCCGTCGACGCCGCCGCGCAGCGCCTCGCCGGCGTGCTGCGCGACGCGAACGGCCTCGACTTCACCGTCGGCTTCGTCGACGGCGTCGTCCGCCCCGAGGACGTGCGCGTCGCCGCCCGCAACCTCTCGGCCCTCGCCCCGCTGATCCCGGGGTTCCTTCCGTTGCACCTCAAGGCCGCGATCCGCCTCGGGGCGCTCACCGCGCCGATCCTGCCGCAGGTGGTCGTCCCCGCCGCGCGCACGGCCCTGCGCGCGATGGTGCGGCACCTGATCGTCGACGCGAGCGACCGCAAGCTCGGCGACGCCATCGCCGCCATCCGCGGGCGGGGCGACGGCATCCGCCTCAACGTCAACCTGCTCGGCGAGGCGATCCTCGGCAAGAAAGAGGCCGCGCGGCGCCTGGCCGGCACCCGCAAACTGCTCGCCCGCGACGACGTCGACTACGTCTCGATCAAGGTCTCGTCGACCGTCGCCCCGCACACGCCCTGGGCCTTCGACGCGGCGGTCGACGACGCCGTCGCCGCGCTCCGTCCCCTGTACCGGGTCGCGAAAGAGACGGGGACGTTCCTGAACCTCGACATGGAGGAGTTCAAGGACCTCGACCTCACCCTCGCCGTGTTCGAGACGCTGCTGTCGGAGCCCGAGTTCCACGGCGTCGAGGCGGGGATCGTCCTGCAGGCGTACCTCCCCGATGCGCTCGCCGCGATGATCCGCCTGCAGGAGTGGACGGCCGCGCGCGTGGCATCCGGGGGTGCCCCGATCAAGGTGCGCGTCGTCAAGGGCGCCAACCTGCCGATGGAGCGGGTGGATGCCGACGTGCACGACTGGCCGCTCGCGACCTGGCCGTCGAAGCAGGCGACCGACGCGTCGTACAAGGCCGTGCTCGACTACGCCCTGCGCCCCGAGCACACGAGGAACGTGCGCATCGGCGTCGCCGGACACAACCTCTTCGACGTCGCCCTCGCCTGGCTCCTCGCCGAGCGCCGCGGGGTCACCGGCGGGATCGACGTCGAGATGCTCCTCGGCATGGCCACCGCGCAGCAGGCGGTCGTGCGGCGCACGGTCGGCTCGATCCTGCTCTACACGCCCGTCGTGCACCCGCAGGAGTTCGACGTCGCGATCGCCTACCTCATCCGCCGCCTCGAAGAGGGCGCATCGAGCGAGAACTTCATGTCGGCCGTGTTCGACCTCGACACCCACGCGGCCCTGTTCGCCCGCGAGCGCGACCGCTTCCTGGCATCCCTCGCCGACATGCCCGCGGGCGTCCCGGCGTCGCACCGCGTGCAGGATCGCACCGCCCCCGCGGTGCCCGCGCCGACGCACGGCTTCCGCAACACCCCCGACTCCGACCCGGCGATCGCCGCGAACCGCGACTGGTCGCGCGCGATCATCGCCGGCATGCCGGAGTCGACCCTGGGCCGCGACACCATCGCCGCCCACACCGTCACCGACGAAGCCGCGCTGAACGCGTTGATCCAGGAGGCCGCGGACGCCGCCGCCGCGTGGCGCGCGCTCGGGGCCGCCGGTCGCGCCGAGATCCTGCACCGCGCCGGGGACGCGCTCGAGAAGCGCCGCGCCGACCTGCTCGAGGTCATGGGCGCCGAGTGCGGAAAGGTCATCGAGCAGAGCGACCCCGAGGTGTCGGAGGCGATCGACTTCGCGCACTACTACGCCGAGCAGGCGCGCACGCTCGAGGCGATCGACGGCGCGACCTTCACTCCCGTCGGGGTGACCGTGGTGACGCCGCCGTGGAACTTCCCCGTCGCGATTCCCGCGGGCTCGACCCTCGCCGCCCTCGCCGCCGGTTCCGCCGTCGTCATCAAGCCCGCGGGCCTCGCCGAGCGCTCGGGCGCCGTGATGGTGGAGGCGCTGTGGGAGGCGGGCGTTCCGCGCGAGGTGCTGAAGCTCGTGCAGGTGTCGGAGAACGACCTCGGCCGACAGTTGCTCACCCACCCCGCCGTCGAGCGCGTCGTGCTCACCGGCGCCTACGAGACGGCAGAGCTGTTCCGCTCGTTCCGCCCCGACCTGCCGCTGCTCGCCGAGACGAGCGGCAAGAACGCCGTGATCGTCACGCCCAGCGCCGACCTCGACCTCGCGGCCAAGGACGTCGCGATGTCGGCGTTCGGACACGCGGGACAGAAGTGCTCCGCGGCATCCCTCGTCGTCCTTGTCGGCTCGGTCGCGCGCTCGCGGCGCTTCCGCGACCAGCTCGTCGACGCCGTCACCTCCCTCGAGGTCGGGATGCCGTGGGACGAGACCTCGCGCGTCGGACCGCTCATCGAGCCGGCCCAGGGCAAACTGCTCGAGGCCCTGACGTCGCTCGAGCCCGGCCAGCGGTGGGTCGTCGAGCCGCAGCGCCTCGATGAGGACGGTGCGCTGTGGCGTCCCGGCATCCGCGAGGGCGTCCAGCCCGGCAGCGCCTTCCACCGCACCGAGTACTTCGGGCCCGTGCTCGGCATCATGACCGCCGAGACGCTGGAGGAGGCGATCGAGATCGTCAACGCCATCGAGTACGGCCTGACCTCGGGCCTGCACGCGCTGGACGCCGCCGAGATCGACACGTGGCTCTCGCGCATCGAGGCGGGCAACGTCTACGTCAACCGCGGCACGACCGGCGCGATCGTGCAGCGTCAGCCCTTCGGCGGGTGGAAGAAGTCCGCCGTCGGCGCGGGCACCAAGGCCGGGGGACCGCACTACCTCTTCGGGTTCGGAGAGTGGGCGGATGCCGCCTCCACGGCCCCCCGCACGCCAGACGCCCTCGCCGCGCCGGCGCTGGCCGCCGTGCCCGCCGCCGAGCGCGACTGGCTCGCCGCGGCGCTCGCGAGCGACGCCGCCGCGTGGGCCGAGGAGTTCTCGCTCGCCCGCGACGTGACGGGCCTGGAGTCGGAGCAGAACGTGCTGCGCTACGCCGCGGTACCGGTGACCGTGCGCGTCGAGGGGGCGTCCGAGGCCGCTCTCGTGCGGGTGGTCGCCGCGGGCGTGCGCGCGGGTTCCGCGGTGACGGTGAGCTCGGCCGCCGAGCTGTCGCCCGCCGTGCGCGCGTGGCTCGAGGGCTCGGGAGTGCGCTCCGCGGTCGAGGATGCCGCCGACTGGGGGCGCCGCGCCACGCGCCTCGCGCGCACCGGGGGTCGTATCCGCCTGCTCGGTGGATCTCCCGCGACGGTGGCCGAGGCGACGAACGGGTCACCCTCGGTGGCCGTGTACGCCGGCGCGGTCACCCGCGCCGGTCACGTCGAACTGCTGCCGTTCCTGCGCGAGCAGGCCGTGTCGATCACGGCCCACCGCTTCGGCACGCCGCGGCGCTACGCGGTGCCGCCGCTGGTCGGCTGATCGCGGGCGCCGTTCGGGGGCGCGCCCTCGATCGCGGTCCGAGGCGCGCACAACCCCCGCAGAAAAGCGCGTCCGGGCGCGTCGGCGCCCCCTCTCTGACGACGCAACGCAGGAGTTGTGCGGCGGGTCGGCACCCGGTGCGGGGTGCCGACGGGCCCGGCGCCTTCCTCGCGCGCACAACTCCTGCGTTGGGGCGCCGGTCGTGCCTCGAGCGGACGTCGGCCGCCGGGGCCCGCCCTGCGTTGGGGTGCCGGTCGTGCCTCGAGCGGACGTCGGCCGCCGGGGCCCGCCCGGGTCGGGCCGCGGCTACGCCGTCCCCGACGCCGCGATGCGCGCCGCGGCCCGGCGCACCGACTCCGGAACCGGCGTGTCCGCCGCGGTCTGGGGCGACGTGATCGGTTCGCCGGCGACGACCCGGAGCGGCAGCATCCCGGCCCACACCGCGCGGTCCTCGCCGTCGTCGTCGACCTCGACGAGCGAGCCGGCGTTGTCCTTGACGCTCGCCTCGGCCAGGGGGACGCGCAGCACCATCGTCGCCGCGATCTCGCGCGCCGTCATCGCGCGCACGTCGGCGCTGCGCCCCGGCATGAGGTGCTCCGACAGGGCGAGAAGGGCCGCCTCCTTCTCCTCCGGGGGGACGACGGATGCCACACCGTGCACCACCGCGCAGCGGTACCGCATGGAGCTGTCGAAGAGGGAGCGGGCGTACTTCAGCCCCAGGAGGTGCGTGATCGTCAGGCTCAGGGCCGCCCCCGCGGCGATGCGTCGGAAGAAGTCGCTGCCGGTCGAGCCGTGGATGAGCAGGTCGTCGCCGTCTCGGCCGATCCCGACCGGAAGGGCGACCGGGCGATCGTCGCGGACGATGGCGACGGTGGCATACAGGGCGTTGTCGACGATGTCGTACAGGGCCGCGCGGTCGGTGCGCTGGTGGTGGGCGCCACGGCGTACACGGGTCAGGGTGGTGAGGGGCAGTTCGGTCATGGATCGAGTCCAGGCCACCGCGTGGTTCATCGCGTAGTCCGCTTCTTCGCATGATCAGTGGACCAATGACAGGATCGAGGCGTGATCGACGTCGGCATCCTGGATCGGAGTGCGGCCGCACCGCTGCATGAGCAACTCGCCCACGGCATCCGCGCCGCGGTGCTCGCCGGTCGCGCCCGCGGCGGTGATCCCCTGCCGTCGAGCCGCGCGCTCGCGGCCGACCTGGGCCTCGCGCGGGGGACGGTCGTCTCGGCGTACGAGATCCTCGCGGGCGAGGGGTACCTCGTCACCCGACCGGGCGGGGGCACCGCCGTCGCCGAGGTCGCTCGGGCGACGGTCATGTCGACCGCGGTCGCCACGGCGCCGCCAGACCCCGTGGCGTCGGCGCCGCTCGTCGATCTGCGTCCCGGCCGACCCGGAACGACGGGCGTCGTCGATGCCGCCTGGCGCTCGGCGTGGCGGCGGGCGAGCGCGCTCGACGTCGACGCCGGCGTCGGCGACGTCCTCGGCGACCCCGCCCTGCGCGGGGCGATCGCGGGGCACCTCGGACGCACGCGGGGCCTCGACGTCGCGCCCGACGACGTGATCGTGACCGCGGGCACGAGCGACGCGATGCTGCTCACCCTGCTGGCCCTCGCCCCCCGCGGGCCGATGCTGCGCGTGGGCATCGAGAACCCGGGCTACCCGCGGGTGCGCCGACTGCTCGAACGGTTGGGCGCGCAGGCGGTGCCGATTCCGGTGCGACCGGGCACGGGCCTCGACCTCGACGCCGTCGAGCAGGAGGACGACCTGGATGCCGTCATCGTCACCCCGCACCATCATTACCCGCTCGGCAGTCGCCTGGATGCCGCCGCCCGTTCGCGACTGCTGAGCTGGGCGGCGCGCACGGCCACGGTCGTCATCGAGGACGACTACGACAGCGAGTTCCCGCACGGACGGGTGCCGCTGCCCCCGCTGCACCTGCTCGACCCGGCGGGCGTGGTGCTGATCGGCAGCTTCTCGAAGGTGCTGAGTCCCGCGTTGCGCTGCGGGTGGATCGTGGCGACGGGAGCCGTCCGCGCCCGCATCGCGGCCGCGCGCGCAGACCTCGACCCGCCGGTCGCGTCGATCCCGCAGCGCGCTCTCGCGTTATACGTGGCCGAGGGCGCTCTGGCTCGTCACACCGCCCGCCGACGCCGCGACTACCGGCATCGTCGCGGTCTGCTGCTCGAGGCCTTCACCGCTGTCGACGGCCTGACGCTGACGGCGACCGACGGCGGACTGCACGCGGTGGTGCTGCTCGATGACGCCGCGCCCGGCGTCGAGGCCGAGGTGGTCGCCGCGCTCGCGGCGGACGGCATCGTGGTCGCGCCGCTCGCGGGCTACGCCGTGCCGGGTGCCGCCGCCGACCTGCCCGCCGGCATCGTGTTCGGCTACGCCGCGCCGTCGACCCCCGTGCTGATGGATGCCGTCGACCGCATCATCGGTGCCCTCGTCGACCGGCCCCGCCGCCCCGCTTGACCCTGACACGGTGTGAGGGAGGAGAACGGAAGCATGTTGTCCATCGGGGCGTTCGCGCAGATCGGTCAGGTGACCCACCGCATGCTGCGGCACTGGGACACCGCCGGGCTGCTCGTGCCCGCGCACGTGGACGAGCGCAGCGGCTACCGGTCGTACGACCCGTCGCAGCTCGCGCGGCTGCACCGGATCGTGGCGTTGCGTCAGCTCGGCTTCGGCCTCGACGACATCGCGCAGATCCTGGATGGGGGAGTGGATGCCGACCGCATCGCCCTTCTGCTGCGCGAACGCCGCGCCGAGGTCGAGCGCGAGCATCGCATCGCGGCCGCACGGCTCGTCGACGTGGAGCGGCGCCTCCACCTCATCGAAAGAGAGAAGCACATGCGCGAGATCGAGATCGTCCAGAAGTCGCTGCCCGCCCTGCGCCTGGCGGCGCGCCGTCGACTGGTCGCCGACGGTGCCGAGATGGCCGAGGTCGTCGGTCCGACGTTCGACGCCGTCGCCGCGGTGATCGGCACCGAGAAGGGAGCGCTCGACACCCCCGTCGCCCAGTACGCGGCCCGAGAGGACGGCACCGAGGTCGTCGCCGGATACGTCTCCACCGGCCCCGCGCGCGACGGCGTCGAGATCGTCGAGCTCCCCGCGATCGTCGAGGCGGTGTGCGGCATCCATCTGGGGTCCATGGACCGCATCGGCGAGAGCTGGCAGTCCCTCCACGCGCAGATCCTCGACCGCGGGCTCGTGCCCGCGGGCCCGTGCCGCGAGCTGTACGTACGGGCCGAGTCCGACGACCAGGCCGACTGGGTGACCGAGCTGCAGCAGCCGGTCGCTCCCGCCTGAGGCGGCGCCCCGCGGCCCTCAGCCCTCGAGGATCTCCAACGCCGCGATGGCGGCGCTGGAGATCCTCGAGGGCTGAGG
>NZ_CAJYPF010000103.1 GCF_913776565.1 uncultured Microbacterium sp.
TGATCGACGGCGATGACACCTACGACGCGGCGGCCCTTCCTGAGATGATCCGCACCCTCCAGGAGGGTCCGTACGATCACATCCTCGGCGTCCGGCAGGAAACGACAAACAGCGCCTACCGCCCCGGCCATGCACTGGGCAACCGAGGCTTCAACTGGCTCGTGGGAAACATCTTCGGCTCCGAGGTGTCCGACATGCTCAGCGGCTACCGCGTCATGTCCCGGCGCTTCGTCAAGAGCTTCCCGGCGTTGTCGCGGGAGTTCGAGATCGAGACCGAGCTCACCGTGCACGCGATGAGCGTGCGCGTCCCGCAGGCGGAGGTGAGCGTCGGCTTCAAGGACCGCCCCGAGGGCAGCGAGAGCAAGCTGCGGACGTACCACGACGGATTCCGCATTCTGAATCTCATCGCGCAGCTCGTCCGGCACGAGCGTCCGATGCTCTTCTACGGCATCGTGGCCGCTTTGCTCGCACTCATCGGGATCCTCGTGGGCATCCCGGTCGTTGCCGATTTCGTCGCGACCGGTCTCGTTCCGCGCCTGCCGTCGGCCATTCTGGCCATCGGCGTGGTTCTGGCCGGAGGCCTGGCCGCCGTCATCGGGCTCATCCTGGACGGTGTGCTGAAAGCCCGACGCGAGGTCAGCCGCCTCAACTACCTGACCTACAGCGCTCCCCCGTCCGAGTAATACTCCGGCGGCGTGACGAACGCCCCGCGGGCCGAAGCGGGTCTCTCCCGACTCGTCGACCAGCGGGGCGTTCTCGTTTGTCGCGAGGACGGATGCGGAGCAGCGGCCGGTCCGAGGAGCCGAGTCCCCGGCTGCCTCTGCGCCCGCGTCCCGCACCCTCACCGACCCCGAGCACTCACGGGCCCAGCAGCCCGCGATGCGGGGCGCGGGCTCAGCCGCATCCGGTGATGCGGTACAGCCCCATGTCGCCCTCCTGCAGGACCGGCTCGAACCCCGGCTGGGCGCCGTCCACCCTCAACCCCGACCACTCGGGGAGCGTCCCTCCGCTCGAGTACCACCGATCGTCGAGCTGGAGGAGGTAGACGATGTCGAGATCCTCGACAGCCGAGCACACGTCGGGGGAGAACCCTGAGACGGTGAGCTCGGACGACACCGTCTTCTTCTCGGGATCCCACTCCCCCAGCCAGTTACCGTCCATGGCGGGAAACAGCACGTCCGTGCCGAAAAGACCGTACGCGAGTCCGGAGCCGTCATAGGGGTTGTTCGCGACGACGACGCCATCTGGAACCACTCGGGCCACCTCTGAGAGGAAGTCCCGTTCAGCCGGCGAGATCATCCAGGCGTCGTCGGTCGCGAAGCTGAGGCGGATCCATTCTCGCTGCTGGGTGGCACCCGGCATGAAAACCGTCACCACCGCCAGAAGCAATGCGAGGGCCGGGAACGCACCGGCTCGGACGCGGGAGAACCGACGGCGCAGACCATGCAGGGCCCCCGCCACGGCGACACCGAGCAGAGGAACGCTCAACAGCGCGACGAGGGCGGCGAGGCGGTAGGAGTCGTGGTACCAGAACCCCGTCACGAAGTCGCGAACCCGCCCCTCGCTTCCGGCGGCGAGGACGTAGAGGACGCCGAAAGCGAGGGCGCTCGCCGGGAGCCACGACTCCCTCGGGTGCCGACGCACCACGGACCACCCTCCGACGATCACCACCGCGGCAAGACCGAACTGACCCAGACCACCGTTGAAGCCCAGCGTGACGAGTTCGCCGAACGCCTGCGCGGGAGTCTCGAATGAGTCCCAGACCCAGGTCACGGTCCGCTGCATGAACGGGGCGATGTAGAGCAGCGTCCACCCGCCGAGCAACGCCACGACCACGCATGCGGCCCACAACAGCTTCCACCGGACAGGGCGAGGCGCCATCACGATCGCGTTGACGATGAAGGCGAATCCGATCACGACCAGCGCGAAGACGGTGTTCGGCTGGGCGAGCGCCGTACCGATGACCGCGACGCCGATGAGCCCGACGAGGAGTGTCCGGCTCGCGATCGTGGACGACGCCCACGACCGCAACAGGACCACCAGTCCGGCGATGACGGCGGGCAGCAGCGACATCGCCATGAGGTTGGAGTAGAGCTGACCCCAACTCAGGAAGCGCCAGGGGAAGGCGCCGATCAGCTGAGCGGCAACGCCGACGCTGGCAATGAGGAGACGGGAATTGCCGAAGAGGGTCACGGCCAAGGTGATGGCCGAGAGGGGGAACACGATCACCGTCAGCAGAGCGGACACGGTCGTCGCAGCCAGGGGGATGGAGATGCCGGTGAGCTCGACCAGCAGCGCAGCCGTGGCGTGCCACCCCGCGGGGTAGAAACCTGACGCGTTCAGGGAGCCGTCCATGTAGCCGGTGTGGGCAGACGAACCGTCCTGGTTCTCGATGATGTAACGCACGACGTCGATGTGGAACATCGTGTCCTGGAGCTGGCCGATCGCCTCCGGTCCCGGCACGACCGACATGTACATGCGCCAGAACACGAAGACCCCGAAGACGGCGGCGATCGCCAACGGGACGACGCTGCGCCTGACGGCGCGCCCGAATGCGAGAACCGAGGGGCGACGACGGGACAGGGCCCACGCCAGCAAGGCGATCAGGACGGTGGTGAGGAGAACGGCGGACGGACCCCATGCCCACCCGAAGACCCCCCAGACGATGCCGCTGCCGGCGATGGCCCCCACGCTCAGCGCGGGGCTGAGGCCCCACAGCCTGGCCGGAAGACCCGAGAAGGCCATGATGACCAGGCCCGGGACGAGTAGCAGGAGGGCCCCGACGAGGAACGGCAGGATCAGGGGGGTCCAGGTCATCCGGAGGAGCCTTTCGTCGGCGCGGAGGGCAGAGCTGCCAGGGCGGTGTCGATGCGCTGTCCGAGCACGGGGGCCAGCGACAGGGCGAAGGAGCGGCTGAGGTGGTGGGCGTCGCGGTACGCGGTGATCCCGCCGAGATCCGCCGCGCAGATCCCCTGCGGGCAATAGATCTCGGTCAGATCGATCAGACCGACCCCCGGCGTCTGCGCCGCGGCGGCGATCTGCGGATCCGGGTTGGAGAACGCCTGGGCCTCCGACTCCGTGCATTCACCGGGGTTCCTCGTCGCCATGAGGCAGTCGACCGGGGATCGGTCCCAGTTCGGATTGTCACGAACGACAAGGACGGGTGCGCCCGTCCGCGCGATGAAATCGCCCCACGACGCTCGGAGCCCCGCAACGGAGGCGTCATAGGGTGTCCCCTGAGCGTCGGCCTCGACCATGTTCCCCACAATCGCGTACGAGGTCGTGACGACGAAGTCGTAGTGACGGTTCGGGTCCGTCAACGCCGCGGAGGCGGCATCTCGCCAAGACGAGCAGTTCTCGATGGCGGCGACGTTGTTGTCGGGGCGGAATCGCGTGGTCTGCGACCACGGGCAACCCGGCTTCAGATAGACGTCGAGCGCCCACCCGCGTTCCGCCGCAAGACGCATCATCGCGGGCGCCAGAGCCCCGGCGTGACTGTCCCCGACCAGCGCCACGCGACCGGCCGGCGCGGCCGCGTCACCGAACGAGCAGCGGATGAGCTCTCCGTTCGAATCCTGACTGAAGCACTTCTCGATCTCGGGGTCCGCATCACCGAAGACGATGTCTGCCGCGGGAACAGGGGCCGCGTCCGCGCTGCATGAGGGATCGACGACGGCGGTGGCGCCGGCGCACGTGGTGACGGCGAAGGCATTCGCGTCGGCCAAGCGCGACGCGACCATCTGCTGCCCCACGGCGGGGGCGACCGCGGACGCTCCCACGAGCAGGGCGGAAGCGGCCGCAGCGGCGAGGAACGTGGGGACGGCACGCCGAGCGGTCAACCATGTCGCGTTGCGCGCAGGGTCCTCGATGAAGCGCTTCGTCGCGTAGGCGAGGATGACGCTGGCCACGATGATTGCCAGCTTCAGAGCCGTCGAGAGCGGCCCAAGGACCCATGGCAGCATCACGATGAGCGGCCAATGCCACAGGTACACCGAGTAAGAGACATCCCCGATGAACTGCACCGGACGCCAGGAGGCTGCGGCGTCGAAGGAGCCACGTGCACCGGTCGTCCCCGCGAGGATCACAGCCACGGTTCCCACGACGGGAAGCAGTGCGATCGCACCCGGGAAGGGGTCGCTCGATCGGATGATGAGGGCGGCGAGCGCGATCAACGCGATGCCGACCCACCCGATGATCGCCCGGGGAAGCGCCCCGAGCCGCAACTCGGTGAGTCCGACGAGAGCGAGCATGCCCCCGAGACCGAATTCCCACGCACGGGTGAACGTCGAGAAGTACGCGACGGAGGGGTTAGTGGCGGAGTACCAGACCGAATACGCGAAGCTGGCGAGGACGATCACCCCGAGGACGACGCGAGCGAGCCCCAGAAACCGCCCACGCGCCGCGCGGACGGCGAGAGCCACAGCCGCGAAGACGATCGGCCATACGAAGTAGAACTGCTCCTCCACGGACAACGACCAGTAGTGCTGTGTCGGAGGAGCGGCGACCGCCTGGGCCCAGTAGTCGACTGAATCAGCGGCCAGCGCCCAATTCTCGACGTAGACGCTCGAGGCGGCGATGTGGCGGAAGATCGTCGGCCATGCGCTGAGGGGGCCGACGAAGAACGTCGCCACGCCGATCATCGCGAGAACGAAAAGGCTCGCCGGCAGCAGCCGTCTGATCCTCCGGCCCCAGAACTGGATGACGCGCACTCTGCCCGTCCGTTCCACCTCCCGCAGCAGGTGAGCGGTGATCAGGAAACCCGAGATGACGAAGAAGACGTCGACACCGACGAAGCCCCCCGGCAGACGGTTCGGCCAGAGATGGAACAGCACCACCAGCGCGACCGCCACGGCCCTCAGACCTTGGATTTCAGGCAGGATGCGGACGGATCTGCTTTCGCGACGCGCGCGAGAGCGGACGGGCGAGAGCTGAACGGACACGGTAGCCCATCCTAGTGGGGCGATCTGAGGTCACGCCGTACGGAGCACCGCTCCCCCGGCGGCCGTCCAGGAAATCGTGCCGCGCTCGAACTTCTGCGTGCAGGATGTGGACGACGTGCACTGTTCGAAGCCGGTCGGGTATCCCATGGAACCGTTCTCCCAGCCGCTCGCCGCCCAGGCATTCCGGATCGCACCCCAGGTGGGGAACGCACCGGCCGCCGAGACGTGGACGTCACCACCCTCGAAATGCTGGAAGCACCCGTTCTCCCGCAGGCCGCACGTGAGGGCACCCGTGGGGTATCCCAGCTTGCCGTTCTCCCATCCGGTCGCGCCCCAGGCATCCTTGACCGCGCCCGCGGTGACCCAGGCGCCGGTGGCGGGACTCCAGTGGATCTGACCGCCGGCGAAGTACTGGAAGCAACCGCTGCGGACGAGACCGCAGTTCTCTTTGCTGGTCGGCAGTCCGAGGGCGCCATCCGCTGCACCGCCTGCGCGCCAGGTCGCGATCATTCCAGCCATCACCGCATAGACGGGACCGGTCTTCTCGCCGGCGATCGCTCCGCGTTCGAACTCCTGGACGCACGACGCGTCGCTCGAGCACTCGAGATCACTGGTCGGATAGCCGAGGGAGCCACCCTCCCACCCGAGCGCGCCCCAAACGTCCTTGACCGCGCCGCGGGTCGCGTGGGCGCCAGACGTAGGGCTCCAGTGGATCTGACCACCCTCGAAGTACTGGAAGCACCCCGAGCGGACCAGCCCGCAGGTTTGCGCAGATGTCGGCTTGCCGAGGACGCCGTCGACACCTCCAGCGGCATTCCATGCCGTCGCGATCGGCCCGCTGACGATCGACACCGGCCCCTCTCCGCTGCGAAGCAACGTCCCGCCCTCGAAGTCTTGGCGGCACAGGCCGTTGGCGCAGGACACCTCGGTCGTGGGGAAGCCGAGCGCCCCGTCCTGACGGCCGGCGTCTGTCCAGGCTTGACGGTAAACGCCCGCGAGGATGTGGGCTCCCGAGCCGGAACTCCACGTGATGAGCCCGTTCTCGAAAGTCTGCGAGCATCCCGAGCGCACGAGGCCGCAGGTCTCGGAGGTCGTGGGGTATCCCAGCTCACCCCGCTCATAGCCGGTCGACGCCCATCTGTCGAGAATCGCACCGCGCGTGGCCTGCGCCCCGGTCGGGTTCGTCCAGTGCACTTGCCCGTTCTGGAACAACTGCACGCACCCGCCCTTGATGAGCGTGCAGTTCTCGTCGGAGGTGGGGTAGCCCATCCACCCGCGCTCGTAGCCGTTCGCACTCCAGCGACCCAGAATCGCCCCGTGGGTGGCGTGGCCACCGGTCGCATTCGTCCAGTGGATCTGGCCGCCCTGGAAGAGCTGGAAGCACCCGCCCTGGTCGAGGCCGCACGTCTCCGCACTGGTCGCGATACCCAGATACCCCGTTGCTCCACCCGCACGCTGATAGGCATCACCGATACCGCCGGTGACGGGGTAGGACTTCGTCGAGCCGAACCAGTCCGTGAAGTACTGGAAGAAGTTGCGGTTGCCGTAGGCCGAGCAGCTGTCGCCGGTGCCGTAACCGGCAGCGAGAGCCGCACGGTTCGGCTGGTACGGCGTGTAGTAGTAGAGGTTGGACGTCGCCTGATTCTGCACGCGGACGGGCGAACTCCCGCACGACGCGTCGGGTGAGTAGCGCACGTTCCAGGTCTTGCCCGGTGCGTAC
>NZ_CAJYPF010000104.1 GCF_913776565.1 uncultured Microbacterium sp.
TAGCGCTTGAACTGCCATGCCGCCCCATAGACCTGGTTGAAGAAGCCGTAGTACCTCGTGTCGCATTCAGCCGTGTCCGGGCATCCCTGGCCCATGGCGATGGTGAATCGCGAGCTCGCGGGCGCCGTCGACGTGACCAGACCTTGTTCCTTCTGGAGCGTGACGATAATGACCTTCGGACTGATGCCACACGCCTGCGCCACCTTGAAGATGATGGTGGATGCCCGCTCCTGGGCCGCGCCACGGTAGGCGCCGCACATCGCGTCCGCGGTCGTGGTGCGCGAATCGTCGCGCCAGTCGCGCAGGCAGGTGTACCCCTTCGCGCAGGACGGCACCCGTGCCTCCAGGAAGCGCTGGACGTCGTTCTCCGTCATCGAGTTCGCGTCGAAGAAGATGGGATCGCTGATGATGTTGCCGGGATCGAACAGGCTCAGATCCGCCCGGGGCAGCATGAGGGGCGAAAGCCCGCGCGTCGCCGTCGGTGACACCGCGGCGCTCGGGGCCCCGTCTGCGGCTCGTGCGGCGTCGGTCAGGACCCCCGTGAAACCACCCGCGACAACGAGGGCGATGGCGGCCATGGCGAAGCCACGAAGAAGTGCCGGCAGGCGGAGACGCATGTGATCAGTGTGACGGAAGTTACGGCTGAAGAAAACACTTGCGCCACGACGCGTCGAAATGCCACGCTTCCCGCCGCCTCGGCCGGTCAGATTCCCGTGCGCACCACAGGCAGGGGCTGCGAAGAATCCTTCTCACGAACGCGATCGGGATATTCAAGACTCGGGTTGAAAGCAATGCCCGAGATCCACTTTCGCAGCAGGGCGACGCGGAGCGGGAGGGCCACGCGTCCGCGGTGCAGGCTTACGAAAAGCCGCGCACCGAACTCGAGGAAATACAGGAGTCCTCGGTGATGCAACTGATACGAGGCTTCGTTGCGGACCCCGTGCGCGAATTTCCAGAGCGAAGGTTTCGTGACCATGGCGAAATTGACGCCGCGGTTCTCCCCCATGTCGTGCACGACGGTGCTGTCCATGACCTGGACCCCCGGACACCGGCGAGTCAGACGCAAGGTGTATTCGCGGTCGTCGAACCAGATGAAGTAGTCCCGATAGGGCAGACCGTACTCAGCGATCGCCCACCGGGGGATGAGGACGGACACGAACGAGCAGGCGCTCACCATGACGTTCTTCTGGCCCTTCACGAGCAGGCGCCCCCAATCCCACGTGGGGACGGGATTGTTCATCTCGCAGATGGAGCCGTCGATGAACTCGACGACGGAGCAGGCGAAGGGGACGTCACCACCGAGTTCCGCCACCGCCTCGTCGAGCCCGCGGACCAGATTCGCCAGAGCGTCCGGCTTCGGGTAGCAGTCGTCGTCCATGATCCAGACGTGGTCGGCGCCGCCTGTGTAGCCCCGCAGCATGCCCTCCGCGAACCCACCGGCACCGCCGGTGTTGGTCGGGAGATGCACCACCTCGAACGGCACCGAGAATTCTCGCTCGTCGAGGTATGCGGCCGTACCATCGGTCGACGCATTGTCGATCACGATGAGACGGGCAGGTGCGAGGGTCTGGGCCTCCACGTGGGCCAGGACGGTTTTGAGCTTTTCGAGACGATTGAAGGTCACGACGACTGCGGCGACATCGACCATTCCTTCACCAACCTTTCGAACCAGGCGGAGGCAGGGGTCTCCGCGAGCAGAGCGCGTTCCAGGACGACCTCGGCCTGCCACAGTCGCCGGCGGGCGTCGACATCCTGTGAGAGCGCGAGGATCTTCGCGGCCGTCGAGGTGACCGCACGGTGAGGATTGGCGGGAACGAGGCCCTCCGCGGGAATGATGTCGGACTGAGCACCGACATCGGTCGAGACGACGGGCAGCCCGTGCGCGAGTGCCTCGAGAGTCGTCAGAGTCAATCCTTCGTTCGCCGAGGTCACGACGAGGAGATCGGCTTCCGCCATCGTCTGGGCGACAGAGACGCCAGATGTGCGTCGAATGACGGCCTCGCGGAGGCCGCCGCGGTCGATGAGGTCGCTCATCCACCCCTGGTGCTCGCCGTCACCGTGCACGATGAAGCGGATCTCCGGATCGGCGCGGTGCACCACGCGAGCCGCTTCGACGAAGATCTCCGGGGCTTTCTGCCGCGCCATCCGCCCGACGAAGGCGACGGTGAAGGGACGGTCACCCTCCGGCTCACGGAAGGCCCGCTCGGTCGCGTCCGCTGTCAGACCGATCAGTGGAGCCATGAGCACCTTTTCGGGAGCGACGTGCTGCACGTTCGTCATCCAACGCTTGAGCGCCGGAGAGATGACGTGGTGGGTCGTGATGTAGTCGTCGGCGAGGACCGCGCTCATCGCATACCCGCCGCCCCGGTGCTCGACGATGTGCGTCGAGTCGACGATCGGAATGCCCGGTCGCGAGATCGCGATGAAGGGCAGCCGATCGTAGAGCCATTGGTTGTGGTGGACGACCACACCCCGGAAATCGAAGTGTTCGAGGAGCATCCGCAGCAGCGGCTCCTGCCCCGGCGGCTGAGATGTCGCCGTCGGCTCGGAGAAGGGGATGACGAGGGCGCCGTCCAGCTCGGCGCGGTCGATGAAGGGGTGATGCGAATCCACACTGGAGAGGACGACCGGAAGCATCCCCGCCTCCCGGACGGCCCGTACCGTCTCGAAAGCCCATCGTTCAGCCCCGCCGAGTTCGAACCAGTGCACGCCGATCAGCACGGCCGGCGGCGCGTCCGCCGCCGCGGGTCCGGCGGGGACGAAGACGTCGTCCTCGTGCTGACCGCCCGGTTCGAACTCGCTGAGATAGGATCGCCTCTCCGCAGGTCGGGTGAGCACCCTCTTGTGACGGCGCAGCTCGAGATCGCGCAGTTCGTCGTACATGAGAGGGGCGGCCGCGCGGACCCGCCGAGCGGCTTTCCGAAGAAGGTCTCTCGGCTCCCAGCGTCGAGGATCCTTCTCCAGCACGGCGTCCGGCGAGATGTAGATGTGCCGGTCCGGGCGACCCACCAACTCGATCCATCGAGCTGAGCCGTCGATGCCGGCGGCGTCGCCGAAGCCGCGCGCGGTGAAGCTGAAGAGCCGCTTGCGGAAGATTCTGCTGCGGCCGTCGAACGTCCTGTCGTCCGAGGTACGCGGAGTGAGCTCGTCGTCGCCGTCGTAGACGTGAAAGCGCAGGACGCGCCCGGGGGCGACCGCGGAGTGGAAGTTGACGGCCCCCACCAGGATCCGGCTCTCCCTCGAGCTGAGAGGGGGCACCTGAGAACCGTCGACGAGCTCGAAGAGCGCCGGGTACCCGAAGACGGAGGCAGTCGTCGCGTTCTTCACCAAATCTGTATCCATCCCTGAGGTCGTCCGAGGACCGGAAAAGGCTACCATCCAGCCGAAGTCGCCCCTGGTCGGGCGAGGAGGGTCGGCGCGGGTCGAGCCGGGCACACATCGGGGACGGATATGATCGACGCTGCTCGACGGAGCACTCCCGAGAAGGACGTTTCCTGTATGCACGAACCTGCCCCCGCTTTCGGGACGATGACCAGTCCTGGGTCGCGAGGTGGTCTGCTCGACGTTATGCGCCGACGCTATCTGCTCTCGTTGATCGTCCGCAAAGAGGTTCAGATCCGCTATCGGGGTTCCGTCCTCGGGTGGCTCTGGTCCTACGTCAAGCCGCTCGTCCAGTTCGCCGTCTTCTATTTCGCCATCGGCGTCTTCCTCGGCCAGAACCGTCAGGTCGAGTACTTCCCGCTTTACCTCCTCGCGGGCATCACGGTGGTCACCTTCTTCATCGAGGCCTTCTCCAATGGGACGCGCTCCCTGGTTGACAATGCGGCGCTGATCAAGAAGATCTATCTTCCGCGCGAAATGTTCCCGGTCGCGAGCATGCTGATCGCGATCGTGAACACGCTCCCCCAGATCCTCGTTCTCGTCGGGATCGCACTTCTGTTCGGCTGGGCCCCGTCCATCCTCCAGGTCGGGGCCATCCTCCTCGCGATCGTCATCGTCGGCGTCCTCGCGACCGGTCTGAGCCTCCTGTTCGGCTCCATCAACGTCACCTTCAGGGACGCGCAGAGCTTCGTCGAGATCATCGCCATGTGCGCCGTGTGGGCCTCCCCCGTGATGTACCAGTGGCACATGGTCGCCAACGAGACACCGGCCTGGGTCTTCGACATCTATCGCCTCAATCCGCTCACCGCGGCCGTCGAACTGTTCCACTACGGCATCTGGTTCCCTCTGAACCCGGCCGGCGCCGAGGTCATGCCCGCGCTTCCCCTCTCCGCGGGGATCGCGGCCATCACCGCCCTCATCGCTCTGATCGTCGGTCAGATCGTCTTCCGTCGATTGGAGGGGCGTTTTGCCCAGGACCTCTGACGTGATCGCGCCCAGCATCCTCGTCGAGGATGTGCGCAAGGATTTCACCCTCCGTCACACCCATTCCATCAAGGAAACCTTTCTCGCGGCGGTGCGCCGGAAGCCTCTCACGACCGATTTCCACGCCTTGAACGGTGTCTCGTTCCGCATCGAACAGGGTGAATCGGTGGCGCTCCTCGGCCTCAACGGATCCGGGAAGTCGACGATGCTCAAGCTGATTTCCGGAGTCCTGCAGCCCAACGAGGGTCGGGTGCTCACCCGCGGACGCGTCGCCGGTCTCATCGAGGTGGGTGCCGGATTCCACCCGGACCTGTCCGGACGGGAGAACATCTTCCTCAACGCGGCGATACTCGGCATGACCAAGCAGGAGATCGAGGAACGTTACGACGACATCGTCGCATTCAGCGAGATCGAGAAGTTCATCGACACCGAGGTCAAGCACTACTCCTCGGGAATGTTCCTGCGCCTCGCGTTCTCCGTGGCGATTCATACCGAGGTCGACGTGCTCCTGATCGACGAGATTCTCTCCGTCGGTGACGAACCCTTCCAACAGAAGTGCATCGCCCGCATCAGGGATCTGCACGCCCAGGGCAAAACCCTGGTCGTGGTCAGCCATGATCTCGACATGGTGTCGGACCTCTGCGAACGAGGGATCCTCATGCGCGAGGGACGCGCCGTCTTCGACGGCGACAGCAAAGAAGCCGTCGCCCACATGCGCAGCTGACGTCCCCGCCGACGATCGACGCTGCTTCCGCTGCAACCGACGAACCTCCGCGCGATCGCACAAGAAGGGGACGTGTGGAACATCTTCTCGTAACCGGTGGCGCAGGCTTCGTGGGATCGAACTTCGTCCGTCACGTGATGGAAACGACCCCCTACCGGGTGACGATCCTCGACAAACTGACATACGCGGCGAGCCGAGCATCTCTATCGGGCCTGGAGCCGGAGAGATGCCGACTCGTCGTGGGCGACGTGGCGGATGCCGAGGTCGTGCATTCCCTCGTCGCTGATGTCGACGCCATCGTCCACTTCGCGGCCGAATCGCACAACGACAACTCACTTCACGAGCCCGATCCGTTCGTGCGTACCAATATCCTCGGCACCTACACCGTGCTCGAGGCGGCTCGCGCCTACGGCACGCGTCTCCACCACGTCTCCACCGACGAGGTGTTCGGTGATCTGCCTCTCGGAAGCCGCGCTCGTTTCTCGGAACTGAGCCCTTTCAATCCGTCGTCGCCGTACAGCGGCACCAAAGCAGGCGCGGATCTTCTGGTCCGGGCGTGGTCGCGATCCTTCGACCTCCGTGCCACCATCAGCAATAGCTGCAACATCTACGGCCCGTTCCAGCACGTCGAGAAGTTCATTCCGCGCCAGATCACGAACATCCTGCGCGGCACCCGCCCCAAGGTCTACGGGGACGGTCTCAACGTTCGCGAGTGGCTGCACGTCGAGGACCACTCCCGTGCGGTTCTGACGATCCTCGAGCGCGGTACGATCGGCGAAACCTATCTGGTCGGGACCGGTGTCGAGCGCGAGAACATCTCCGTCCTGCGCATGATCCTGAAGCTGATGGATCGGGCAGACGACTATTTCGATCAGGTAGCGGATCGGCCCGGACACGATGCTCGCTATGCGATCGACTCATCCAAACTGCGTTCCACTCTGCAGTGGACTCCCCAGCACGACGACCTCGAAGCCGGGTTGAGCTCGACCATCGACTGGTACCGCCGCAACGAATCATGGTGGGGTCCGGGTAAAGACGCCGTGGAAGCCGCCTACGGAGAGCGGGAGAACACCCGTTCGGACGGCTCCTGAGCGGCGTGCCCGCAGTCTCGAGACAACCGACTCACAGCTCCGCGTGCAGCGCCCACACCCGCTCCGCCGCGGCGCTCCACAGGAACCCCTTCGCCCGGTCCCCCGCCAGGACGCGGAGGCGCTCGGCATCCGTCCCCAGCGCCCGAGAGAGAGCGGTGTCGAGCTCCGCGGCGGGGGCGAAGGCTGCGGCGTCGGCGAGAACCTCGTGATGCACGGGGGTGTCGACCGCGGCGATGGGCACGCCGATCGCCAGGGCATCGACGGCGCGCCAGGGCCAGTCGGTGCGCGCGCTCGAGGCGACGAAGGCCGCGGCGTGCGAGAGCACGGCGGCGCGATCCCAGCGGTCCAGGGCGCCGCGAGAGTGCACCCGGGACTCGCTCAGTCCAGCGGCCGCGGCGATGTCGACGACCGCGGGTTCCTCGCCCTCGGGCACGTCGAGCACGACGACATCGCCGTCCCAGCCCGCGGCCACGACCGCGGTGAATCCGGCGAGCAGGCCATCGGACTCGGCGGCGCCGCCGGCGAGGACGACCGACGTGGCCGGAAGGTCGAGGGCGCGCAGCCGGCCGACGGCATCCGAGGGCACCCGCAGACCCGCCGCGGGGGCGCCACTGATGACGCGCACCTTCTTGACCAGCTTGGCCTTGGCCACCTCGCCCAGGCGTGCCGCCATGGCGTGGGTGGGCACGATGACCGCGTCGGCGTGACGCGCGACGCGCGAGAGCAGGGCGCGCGCGGCGAGCAGCTCGGGCTTCGTGAGCTCGTCCGGGGTCTCGAAGGCTCGCAGGTCCCAGAGGGTCGCGACGATCTGGTGGGTCTCGTTGACCCGGTCGTGGCGGACGAGGGGCGCGAGCGGCGTGGGCGAGTGGATGAGTCCCTTGCCGATCCCGGGGGCCACCCCCAGCTGCCAGGATGCCGCGAGCTCGCGCCGACGCATCGACAGCCGCGTCTCGGAGCTCAGTCCGGCCACGGCCTGGTCGTCGGGAATCCCCGGCGACGGCACGATCGCGGCCACGTCGCAGCCGCGCGGGGCGGTCGCGATGAGGGCTTCGGTGAGGGATGCCGAGGCCTCGGCCAGGTCGAGCGAGGTCGGGGCGACGAGCTGGTCGAGGACGACGCGCAGGGTCACGGTCACGGAGCCGGCGCCTCCGTCTCGGTCGGCGGGTGCAGCTTGTCTTTCACCATCTGCTTCACCTGGTCGTAGTCGGGTTCGAACTCGTCGACGCCGCCCTCGGGGGTGAGCTCCAGGGTCTGCACCGGCTGATCCTTTGCCTTGAGGGCGAGATTGACCAGGGTCGGGGCGATCAGGCCCTGCGGCAGATCGGTCTCGACGATGTTGGTCCCGGCGGCGGCGACCTCTTGGAAGTGCGCCAGCACGTTCTGCGGGGTGGTCTGGGCGAGGATCGCCTCTTGCAGCTCACGCTGGCGGCGCATGCGGTCGAAGTCGCTGGTCGTGTAGCGCGACCGCGCGTACCACTGGGCGGTGTCGCCGTCCATGTGCTGCTGCCCGGCCTCGACCCAGCCGAACGCCCAGTCGTCGACGGGCTGCCCGTCGTAGGCGGGCCCGCCCTTGGGCAGACGTTCCTTGACGTCGATCTCGACGCCGCCGAGCGCGTCCACCAGGTCGGCGAAGCCCTTCATGTCGATGAGCACGTAGTACGGGATCTGGATGCCCATGATGCCCTCGGCGGCATCCTTCGTCGCCTCGATGCCCGGCTCCGAACCCTGCGACACCGCGTTCGGGTAAAGCTTGTTGCCGTCCTGGCACACCTCGACCTCGGTGCGCAGCTGGTTGATGCCGCTCCCCCACCCGCAGGTGGCGTTGGCGTAGCCGGTGTGACCGTTCGGGTACTCGTCCTGCATGGGACCCGGGGCGAAGGGGAAGTGCGGCATGTCGCGCGGGATGCCGGTGATCGTCGTCGCACCGGTGTCGGCGTTGATCGAGACGACCGAGATGCTGTCGAAACGCATCGAGTCGCGTCCCTCGCCGGAATCGGCACCCAGCAGGAGGATGTTGTAGTACCCGTCGGACGGCGGCACGACGGGCGCGGACTCGCCGAACAGCTCCGCGAACGCGTCGCGTGTGGTGCCCGCGGCCTGGGCGGCCCAGGCCGCACCGGAGCCCGACAGCACGAGCAGACCGACCGAGACGATGACCATCGCGAACCGCGAGATCGCGCCGACGCGGACCAGGCGGACGAGTCGCAGCGTGTCGATGGTCAGCACGATCCACAGCACCAGGTAGCCGATCAGGGCGATCTGCACGATCGTCAGCGGCAGCGGCCGGAACCACGACAGGAACTCCGGGACGAACGACCCCGTCGCGATCGCGAACAGGACACTCGGGGAGAGCAGCGCGGTGGCCCCCGCGAGGATCAGCACGGTCCACATCGCCAGCGTCGCGCCGAGACCGAAGCGACCCAGGCGACGGTTGCCGGCGAGCACCTGCGCCGAACCGGGCAGGACGAAGTTGAGCACGACGAGCCACCACCCGCGGCGCGTCATGACGGCGGCGGAGGTGGCATCCGGATGACGCAGCGGACGTGACTCCACGAGCGGAGCCTGCGCGCGCGGGCGCGCGGCGGCGAGGGTCACAGGGACTCCTTCAGCCGTCGGTTCTTCTCCTCCACCTGACCTTCGAGGTCGCGGGCGTACGCCTCGACCCTCTCGGCGAGCACGTCGTCGGCGCTGCCGAGGATCCGTGCGGCGAGCAGCCCCGCGTTCTTGGCGCCGTTGATCGACACCGTCGCGACGGGGATGCCCGCGGGCATCTGCACGATGCTCAGCAGCGAGTCGAGCCCGTCCAGCGTGGCCAGCTGCACCGGCACGCCGATCACCGGAAGAGCGGTGACGGATGCCAACATCCCCGGCAGGTGCGCGGCTCCCCCGGCGCCGGCGATGATCGCCCGCAAACCGCGACCACGCGCCTCGCGCCCGTACCGCACGAGCTTGTCGGGCGTGCGGTGAGCCGACACCACCTCGACCTCGTGCGGGATGCCGAACTCCGTCAGCACCTGGGAGGCATCGTTCATCACGCGCCAGTCGGAATCGGAGCCCATGACGACGCCGACCACGGGCGTCTCGGAGGAATGCAGCGGCCGGGTCACCGGTCCAGGCTAGAGCGGCTCGCTGGAAGATCGCGGAGCGGCGCGCTCTCGGCATCCGGTCAATCGAAGAATGCGGCCGCCGCGCGGCCCTCGTAGACCACGTCGTCGAGGTCGTCGCCGACGACGTTGACGTGCCCGACCTTGCGTCCGGGCCGCGGCGCCTTGCCGTAGGTGTGGATCTTGGCCGCGGGGTGGGCCGCCATCGCCCCGGCGAAACGCTCTTCGAGCGTGCCCTCGGCGGGCCCCCCGAGCACGTTGATCATCACGGTCCAGTCGGCGACGGCATCCGTCGCTCCCAGGGGGAGGTCGAGCACCGCGCGCAGGTGCTGCTCGAACTGGCTGGTCACCGCGCCGTCCTGGGTCCAGTGGCCGCTGTTGTGCGGGCGCATCGCGAGCTCGTTGATGAGAATCCGCTCGTCGCTCGTCTGGAACAGCTCGACGGCGAGCATTCCCGTGACACCGAGCCCCTCGGCCACCGCCACGCCGATCTGCGCCGCGACGCGCTGCACCCGCTCATCGGCGCGGGGGGCGGGTGCGACCACCTCGGCGCACACGCCGTCACGCTGCACCGTCTCGACGACGGGGTAGGCGCGCACCTCGCCCGACGGGCGACGGGCGACCTGCTGCGCCAGCTCGCGAGTGAAGTCCACGAGCTCCTCCACGAGAAGCGCGCCGCCGTGGGCGTCCTCGGCGAGGGCGGCGAACCAGTCGTCCGCCTCGGTCGCCGCGGACACCACGCGGACGCCCTTGCCGTCGTAGCCGCCGCGCGGCGTCTTGACCACGCCGCGACCGCCGTGGGCGTCGAGGAAGTCCTGCAGCGCGGCGGTGTCGGACACGGCCGCCCATTCCGGCTGCGGCTGGCCGAGGTCGGCCATCTTCGCGCGCATGACCAGCTTGTCCTGGGCGACGCCCAGCGGCGCGGGGCCGGGGTGCACCGACACGCCCGCGTCGACGAGGGCGGCGAGCACGTCCTGCGGCACGTGCTCGTGGTCGAAGGTGATCACATCCACGTCGCGCGCGAACGCGAGCACGGTCTCGGCGTCGCGGTAGTCGCCCACCGCCGTCGCGGCGATCGCGGCCGACATGCCCTCCTGCTCGGCCAGGACGCGGATCTCGACCCCGAGCTCCACGGCGGGCGCGATCATCATCCGCGCCAGCTGTCCGCCACCGACCACTCCGACTCGCAGCGCCATGCCGCTCTTTCCGTCGGCATCCATTCTGTCGGGGCTCGCGCGGGCGCGCGAGCCGGGCGCCGCGCGGGCGCGCGAGCCGGGCGCCGCTCGGGTGCGCGAGCCGGGCGCCGCTCGGGTGCGCGAGCTGGGCGCCGCGCGGGCGCGCGAGCCGCGCGGGCGCGCGAGCCGGGAGCGTCGAGGCGGGGGGGTCGGCGGCGCGTCGGCGACACAACGCAGGAGATGAACGCCGCGCGGTCGCCCTAGGGCAGCCCTAGCGGCACGCAGGCCGCGGATCTCCTGTGTTGTGGCCACGGGCGGACGCGCGAGGGCCCGCGGACCGCGGGGACGGAGCCCGACCGCGGCAGGCGGCGGTGGGCCGGGCGGGGAGCGCGCGGGCGTGGACGCGGGTCAGTACCCGCCGACCGCGCCCGAGCCGAACGTCTGCGAATCACGGTGCGCCAGGATCTGATTGACCTCGACCTGATCCACCAGCGTCTCGTGCACGAGCACCGCGTGCGGGATGTTCTTCATGCGCAGCGGCGGCTCGACGCCGTTCGACAGCGTCAGCGAGCCCGCCCCCCACAGACGCTGCAGGATGCCGCGCCGCATCTGGATCGCGTAGCCCCGGACGTGCGAGATCTCGCGCTGCGTACCGCCGAAGGGCCCCGACCGCTCGATGACGCGCCGCGTGGTGATGGTCCACGTGTGCGAGAGCCAGACGAAGAACGGCACCACGACGAGCAGCAGCACGACGGCTCCCGCCGCGCTCAGCAGCATCCAGTTCTCGAACGGCGCGGGCAGGTTGTCGTAGAAGTACGCCGTGGCCCCAGAGACCGCGATCAGCACGAGGGCCGACCAGAACAGGCGCCGGGCGTGGGCGCGCAGGCGCGCGATGCGCAACTCGGGCGCCGCCGTGCCCGGCGCCGGCATACGCGGGCGCCCGATCGAGCTCGACGGCTGACTCACCCCTTCATTGTGCGGTGCGGATGCCGTGAGTCAGCCGATGCCACGCCCGGCGCGTCGCGGGTCAGCGCACGTGCACCACGTCGCCCGCCGACACGACGGTCTCGACCGTGCCGGAGTCCACGACGAGTCGGCCGTCGCCGTCCAGACGCACGGCGGTCCCGGCGAGCGTCGAGCCGTCGGGCATCGACACCGTCACCTGCCGGCCGACGGTCGCGCACAGCTTCTCGACCTCGCGGTGCACGCGTTCGCCCTCGCCGCGTGCGAGCAGTGCGACGGCGTCACCGAGGTGCTCCAGGTAGTCGGCGAGCAGGCGGTCGTCGTCGCAGTCGACGCCGAGGGCCGCGAACGAGGTCGCTGTCGACACGGGCAGGTCGGCGCGGGTCATCCGCGTGTTCACGCCCGCACCCACGACGACCGTGTCGAACGTACCGGGGACGGCTTCGGCGAGGATGCCGCAGATCTTGCCGCCGTCCACGAGCACGTCGTTGGGCCACTTCAGCTGCGCGTCGGCGCCGTGTCCCGCCAGTTGGCGGCGCACCGCCGTGGTCATCGCCGCCCCCGCCACCAACGGGATCCACCCGCGCAGGGCGATCGGGATCGCCGAGGCGTCCACCACGACCGAGACGGCGAGAGCGGTTCCGGCCGGAGCCGTCCACGACCGGTCGAGCCGGCCGCGCCCCGCGCGCTGGTCGTCGGTCACGAGCAGCGAGAGGTGCGGCCACCCCGCGGGGTCGGCCGTGACGGCGGCCACGACGTCCGCATTGGTGGAGTCGGTGGTCTCGACGACCTGGACGCGGGGGCTGTGGGCGGCGGCTCGCGGGTATCCGGTGGCGGGGATCGGCATGAGCACACCCTAGGCATCCCGGCCGGGTCGTGGCATCCCCCGTCCGACCGCGGGCGACTCGCGGGGGGTGTTCCGATGGATGGATGCCACAGCACCCTCGCCTGTGGCTTGTGCGCACCCTCCAACGTCGGTGCCGGTGCGGTCGCTAGGGTGGAAAGCGTGACCGACCAGCCCGATCTCTACACCACCGCCGGCAAGATCGCGGACCTGCGCAACAGGTTCCAAGAGGCGGTCGTCGACGCCGAAGCCACCGCCCGCGACAAGCAGCACGCGAAGGGCAAGCTCACCGCGCGCGAGCGCCTCGAGATGCTGGTCGACCCCGGCTCGTTCGTCGAGCTCGACGAGTACGTGCGCCACCGCACCACCGCGTTCGGCATGGACAAGTCACGTCCCTACGGGGACTCGGTCGTCACGGGCACCGGCACCATCCACGGCCGGACGGTCGCGGTGTACGCGCAGGACTTCTCCACGTTCGGCGGGTCGCTCGGCGAGGTCGCCGGCGACAAGATCATCAAGGTGATGGAGCTGGCGCTGCGCAGCGGCATCCCGATCATCGGCATCCTGGACTCCGGCGGCGCCCGCATCCAGGAGGGCGTCGTCGCCCTCGGCAAGTACGGCGAGATCTTCCGTCTCAACACCGCCGCCTCGGGCGTGATCCCGCAGATCTCGATCATCATGGGACCCGCTGCCGGCGGCGCGGTGTACTCCCCCGCCCTCACCGACTTCGTCATCATGGTCGACAAGACCAGTCAGATGTTCGTCACCGGCCCCGACGTCATCAAGACCGTCACCGGCGAGGACGTCGGCATGGAGGAGCTCGGCGGCGCCCACACGCACAACACCCGCTCGGGCGTCTCGCACTACCTCGCCGACGACGAGGACGACGCGATCGACTACGCGCGCGGCCTGATCGGCTACCTGCCCGACAACAACCTGGCCGAGATTCCCGTCTACGACACCCCGTTCGAGTTCGAGACGACGGATGCCGATCGCTCGCTGAACACGATCATCCCCGACTCCCCCAACCAGCCCTACGACATCCACACCGTCATCGCGGGCATCGTGGACGCCGGGGAGTTCCTCGAGGTGCAGCCGCTGTTCGCCCCGAACATCGTGATCGGCTTCGGCCGCATCGAGGGGCGCACCGTGGGGGTCATCGCCAACCAGCCCTCGCAGATGGCCGGCACCCTCAACATCGACGCGGGCGAGAAGGCCAGCCGCTTCGTCCGCTTCTGCGACGCGTTCTCGATCCCGATCGTGACGCTCGTCGACGTGCCCGGGTATCTCCCCGGCACCGATCAGGAGTGGACCGGTGTCATCCGCCGCGGCGCGAAACTGCTCTACGCCTACGCCGAGGCCACCGTCCCGCTGGTGACGGTGATCCTGCGCAAGGCGTACGGCGGCGCGTACATCGTCATGGGATCCAAGCAGCTGGGCGCCGACATCAACCTCGCCTGGCCCACGGCCGAGATCGCCGTCATGGGCGGCCAGGGCGCCGTGAACATCCTGTACCGCGGCGAGATCAAGCGCGCAGAAGAGGCCGGCGAAGACGTCGCCGCCGTGCGCACGCGGCTCGCGAACGAGTACACCTACAACGTGGCATCCCCGTTCCTCGCCGCCGAACGCGGAGAGCTCGACGGCATCATCGAGCCCGCGCAGACGCGCGTGTCGATCGCCAAGGCTCTGCGCGCCCTGCGCAACAAGCGCGCGAGCCTGCCCGCCAAGAAGCACGGGAACATCCCCCTGTGAGCGACGCCCGCCCCGAAGTCGCGGCCGACGCCGGCCTTCCGCCCGTCGTGGCGGAGGTCGTGCGCGGCACGCCCACCGAGGAGGAGCTGGCCGCGGCGATCGTCGTGGTGACCGAATCGTACGTGCGCGAGGTGGCCGAGGCGACCGTGCCCGATGTCGCTCCCCGCTCACGGTGGGAGCTGTCGGCGCGGGGCCTGCGCACGCCCCTGGACCGCGGTGCCGGCTGGCACGGCTTCACCGGCTGAACTGTCCCCCGAAATACCTACAGACGGCGCTGGTCGGGTGCCGAATACTGGAGGAGCTGGAACGCATCACGCGTTCGGTCGGTCCGCTCTCTCGAGCCGGTTCCGACCGCGTGGACGGTTTTCGGGTAACCGTCCACCCGGGTGAGGGGCTGGCGACTACGCCGCCCCTCACCCCCACCTCCCCTGCGGCGGTAACGGTATTTGTCGACGGATCCCCCACCCCCCTGTGTCGATGAGGACCACCGGACCGCAGGGGTGGTGGGTCTGGCCCCCAACGGGCCCGCTGCGAACCGGGGCGCAGAGAGCGCGAACGCGAGAGACGAGTCAGCGCGGGCGGCGGATCTCGCGCCAGAGGTCGACGTCGTCCTCGTCGGCGCCCGCGGCATCGGCCGCGGAGCGTCCGACGACGGTGACGGCGATCTCGTCATGCGGCGACGTGCGGATGATGACACGGTCGGACACCGACTCCCGAAGGATGCGAGCGAGTTCGCTGCGGATGCCGTCCAGATCCGACAGGGCCAGACCCTCGAGACCGCCCTCGTCGAACAGGCTGACGGCCGCACCGCGACGACGGGCCGCGTCGATCTCAGCGCGCACGCCGTCATCGAGCAGACGCGTGCCGCGAAGTTCGTCGCGCAGGCTCGCTTCGGCGCGGCGCGCGGCCTGCTTGTCGGCCGCGCGTAGATTGCCGCCATTCTCGATCGTCCGGGCCAGAATCGGCCCCGCGGCCTGCAGCGCGCGCTGCACGTGCAGTCGACGCTCACGCTGACGACCGCTCTGCGACGCCTGCCACGCGGACGCCGCCTGCTGCAGCTCGGCGAGGCGTTCGGCATCCCTAGCCGCACGATCGAGTGCGAGCGTGACCAACTGCGCCGCGGTCACCCAGACGAACGAGCCCACGAGCCCCAGGCTGAGCGCCTGCAGCGGTCCGAGCCAGATCGAGGTCGACACGGTCAGGATGCCCATGCCCGCCCAGGCGACGACGGGTCGCCGACGCACCATCACGATCGTCATGAGAGCACCGATCGCCCCGATCACCCAGGTCACGAACGGCTGGGTCCGGCCCGCCTCCGACACGGCGAGGAACGGGGCGTTGGACACCACCACAGTGACGATCAGGGCGAGGGCGACGCCCCAGCCGGGCAGCATCGCCGGGGTCGTGGCCGTGGCCTCGGCTCGGCGGTCGCGCGCTCCGATCGCGAAGATCCACAACCACGTCACCGGCAGGTACAGCACCAGTGCCGCGACGATCAGCCAGCCGCGCTCGACGGTCTCGGGAGACGTCCAGATCAGGCCGCGCGCGGCGAGGTACGCCGTGAAGGCGAGGCCTATGATGGAGAGGATCGAGCGGACGGTCACCAGCGATCCCCGCTCTCCCACTCGAGGGTCACCGTGGTCCCGCCGGCCTGCGAATCGATCTCGCTCCGCCCGCCGACCGCGGCCAACCGCGCATCGATGGAACCACGGATGCCGAGGCGATCGGGCGGGATCGCCGCGACATCGAACCCGGGACCGGTGTCGCGCACGCGCACGGCGACACCACCCGGCGCCGCGTGACCCGACAGCTGCACCGTGAGACCCTGCGCGTCGGCGTGCTGAACGG
>NZ_CAJYPF010000105.1 GCF_913776565.1 uncultured Microbacterium sp.
GCCGTCGCCGCGGGGGTGCCGGTGTGGTGCGGCGGCATGCTCGAGACGGGGATCGGCCGCGCCGCCAACGCCGCGCTCGCCGCCCTGCCGGGGTTCACGCTGCCGGGCGACATCTCGGCATCCGCCCGCTTCTACACCCGCGACATCGTGACCGAGCCGGCCGTGATCGAGGACGGACACGTGCGCGTACCCACCGGTCCGGGGCTCGGCATCGAGATCGACCACGCCGCGCTCGAGGCCGTCACCGTCCGTCGCGAGCGGATCACGCGGTGAGAGCAGGCGGCTCTCGATAAACTGGATGCCGCGCCCTCGCGCTCGATCCCCACAACTTTCCCGACCATTGGAGCCGCCATGGCCGAACAGTCCCGCCTCGACAAGGTCATCGCCCTCGCCCGCCACCGCGGGTTCGTCTTTCAGGCCGGTGAGATCTACGGCGGCTCGCGCTCCGCGTGGGACTACGGCCCGCTCGGCACGGAGCTCAAAGAGAACATCCGCCGTCAGTGGTGGCAGACGTTCGTCCGCGGTCGCGGCGACATGGTGGGGCTGGACTCCAGCGTCATCCTCCCCAAGCGCGTGTGGGAGGCCTCGGGTCACGTGGCGACCTTCACCGACCCGCTCGTGGAGTGCTTGAGCTGCCACAAGCGCTTCCGCGCCGACAACCTCATCGAGGACTTCGAGGCGCGCAAGGGCCGCAAGGCCGAGAACGGTCTCGCCGACGTGCCCTGCCCCAACTGCGGCACCAAGGGCCAGTACACCGAGCCCAAGTCGTTCTCGGGCCTGGTCAAGACCTACCTCGGTGTCGTCGACGACGAGTCGGGCCTGCACTTCCTGCGCCCCGAGACCGCGCAGGGCATCTTCGTGAACTTCTCGAACGTGCTGACGGCATCCCGTCGCAAACCCCCGTTCGGCGTCGGCCAGGTCGGCAAGGCGTTCCGCAACGAGATCACGCCCGGAAACTTCATCTTCCGCACGCGCGAGTTCGAGCAGATGGAGATCGAGTACTTCACCCCGCCCGCCGAAGCGAACGAGTGGTTCGAGCACTGGGTCGAGGCCTGCTGGAACTGGTTCATCGACCTCGGCATCGACGCCGACAACATGAAGCGTTTCGACGTGCCCGAGGACGACCGCGCGCACTACTCGGCCGGCACGATCGACGTCGAGTACCGCTTCGGCTTCCCGGGCAAGGAGTGGGGCGAGCTCATGGGCGTCGCCAACCGCACGGACTACGACCTCAAGAGCCACTCCGAGGCGTCGGGCCAGTCGCTGACGTTCTTCGACCAGGCCTCGGGCGAGAAGTACACGCCGTACGTGATCGAGCCGTCGTTCGGTCTGACGCGCGCGATGATGGCGTTCCTCGTCGACGCGTACCGCGAAGAAGAGGTGCCGAACGCGAAGGGCGGCACCGACACCCGCACCGTGCTCAAGCTCGACCCGCGTCTCGCGCCCGTCAAGGCCGCGGTGCTGCCGCTGTCGCGCAACGAGCGCCTGTCGCCGCTCGCGCGAGAGGTGGCCGACACCCTGCGCGGCGCCGGCTGGAACGTCGACTTCGACGACGCCGGGGCGATCGGTCGCCGCTACCGTCGCCAGGACGAGATCGGCACGCCGTTCTGCGTCACGATCGACTTCGACTCGCTCGACGACAACGCCGTCACCGTCCGCGACCGCGACACGATGGGCCAGGAGCGCATCGGTCTCGACGCGCTGCACGGCTACCTGGCGGAGCGGCTGCGCGGGGCCTGACCCGCTGTCGATCGATTCCGGATGCCACGGCCTGTCGGTCGTGGCATCCGGTTTCTCGTTCTGCCGCTTGCGCGGTCAGCTCGGGTGCGCGTCCACGCCTCCCCGAGGGGGCGTGCACGGCTGCTGCCGGGCCCCGTCGGGGAGGGGCTCACTCGCCGTTCTTCGCCGCGGCTTTGGCCGCGCGCTTGTGCTCCCGCACCTTCGTCAGCGACTCGGGGCTGACGATGTCGGCCACCGAGCGGAACGAGCCGTCCTCGCCGTAGGGCGCCGACGCCTCACGCCATCCGGCGCCGTCGAAGCCGCGCTGCTTGCCGAGCAGGGCGAGGAAGATCTTGGCCTTCTGCTCGCCGAAGCCGGGAAGGGCTTTGAGGCGCTTCAGGACCGTGGCGCCGTCGGGGGCGTCGCGGGTCCAGAGGTTCTCGGCCTTCCCGTCCCAGTCGTCTTCGATCGCCGCGCAGAGCGACTGGACGCGCGCGGCCATCGATCCAGGGAAGCGGTGCACCGCGGGCGACTGCGAGAACGCGGCCGCGAAGTCGTCGGGGTCCTGGTGGGCGATGGTGGCGGCATCCATCGATCCGGTGCGCTCCTGGATCTTCAGCGGTCCGGCGAACGCGGTCTCCATGGGGACCTGCTGGTCGAGCAGCATGCCGATCAGCAATGCGAGAGGGTTGCTCGTCAGCAGCTCGTCGGCGGCGGGGTCGTCGGTGATGCGCAGGCTCATGCGGACATTCTCCCGCGCGCGGGTCGGCCCCGGCTCGCGCCAGCGCTTCGGCCGCCGAGACTGCACGTGGCTGACGAGTCGGCGACATCCTGTCACCGAGTTGTCAGCCACGTGCAGTCTCGCGGGAGGGCGGGAACGTCACGCGGGCGGGACCGGCGGACGCCGCTCAGCCCGCGTCGGCGATGTCGCGCGGGAGCGCAGGGGCGGCGGCCTCGGCCACCTCGATACCGAACAGAGCCGACAGGGCGTCGATGTAGTCGTCGGCGCGACCCGACTCGGCCAGCTCGTGCGCGCGCGTCGTGGGGGTGTGCAGCAGCACGCCGACCAGGTGGCGCAGGGCCTGCTCGGTCTGTCCGCCCTCGTCGCCGCGGGCGCGCACGCGGGCCACCTCGGTGTCGAGCACGCCGAAGACGTGGGCGC
>NZ_CAJYPF010000106.1 GCF_913776565.1 uncultured Microbacterium sp.
ATCACGACGCGCGCGCTCGTCGAACGCAACGAGACCACGATGCGGCTCATCCGGCATCACGAGTCCGAGACGCCGCGCTCGATCCAGCTGTACGGCGTGGATCCCGCGACCGTCGAGGCCGCGGTCACGATGATCGTCGACGAAGACCACGCCGATCACATCGACCTCAACTTCGGGTGCCCCGTGCCCAAGGTCACCCGCCGCGGCGGCGGGGCCGCCCTGCCGTGGAAGACCTCGCTGTTCCGCGAGATCGTCGAGCGCGCCGTGAAGGCCGCGGGCGACAAGCCGCTGACGATCAAGATGCGCAAGGGCATCGACACCGACCACCTCACCTACCTCGAGGCCGGTCGCATCGCCGAGGGGGCGGGAGTGGCATCCATCGCCCTGCACGCCCGGACGGCGAGCGAGTTCTACTCGGGCCACGCCGACTGGGCCGCGATCACGAAGCTCAAGGAGACCGTCACGAGCGTTCCCGTGCTCGGCAACGGCGACATCTGGTCGGCCGACGACGCCGTCCGCATGATGGACGAGACCGGCTGCGACGGCGTCGTCGTCGGTCGCGGCTGCCTCGGCCGCCCGTGGCTCTTCGGCGACCTCGCGCGCGCCCTCGGCGGCCCGGGCGCCGCTCACGGCGAGCCCGTCGACGCCACGCTCGGTTTCGTGGCGCGCGCGTTCCGCCGCCACGCCGAGCTGCTCGTCGAGTTCTTCGACGACGAGGGCCGCGGATGCCGCGACATCCGCAAGCACGTGGCGTGGTACTTCAAGGGCTACCCGGTCGGCGGCGAACTGCGCGCGAGCCTCGCGACGGCCTCGACGCTCGACGAGATCGACGAGCTGCTGGCCACGATGGAGCTCGACGCCCCGTACCCGGGAGCCGCCGCCGAGGGCCAGCGCGGCCGCGCGGGCACGCCAAAGCGACCGGCACTGCCCGACGGGTGGCTCGACTCCCGCGAGATCGGCCACGACGCCGGTCGCGCCCTCGCCGACGCGGAGCTGCACCACAGTGGTGGGTGAGGCGTCGGCGACGGCCGCCCGCCCGGCCGGTTACGACGACGACGACGCCGGGCGATTCCACGTCGAGCGCCACCGGTCCCAGCGCGACGACTTCGCACGCGACCGCGCGCGCGTGCTGCACTCCGCCGCCCTGCGCCGCCTCGCGGCCAAGACGCAGGTGTTGAGCCCCGCGAGCCCCGCAGACTTCGCCCGCAACCGTCTGACGCACTCGCTCGAGGTCGCGCAGGTCGGGCGCGAGCTCGCGACCGCGCTGCAACTCTCACCCGACGTCGTCGACACCGCGTGCCTCAGCCACGACCTCGGTCACCCGCCCTTCGGGCATAACGGCGAACGCGCCCTCAACGAGTGGGCGGACGACGTCGGCGGCTTCGAGGGCAACGCGCAGACGCTGCGCATCCTCACCCGCCTCGAGCCGAAGGTGTTCGGCGCCGACGGCGAGCCGTTCGGCCTCAACCTCACCCGCGCGAGCCTCGACGCCACCTGCAAGTACCCCTGGACCGTCGACGAGCCCGTCCCCGACCCCGGCGGGCGCCTCAAGTTCGGCGTCTATCCCGACGACGAGCCGGTGTTCCACTGGATGCGCGGCGGCGCTCCCGCCCGCCGGCGCTGCATCGAGGCCGAGGTCATGGACCTCTCGGACGACATCGCGTATTCGGTGCACGACTTCGAGGACGCGGTGGTCAACCGCTACGTCGACCCCGCGCGCCTCGCCTCGCGCGTGGGCCGCGAGGGGCTGCTCGACGCGATCCAGCGCTGGGTCGGTTACGACTTCGTGCGCGACGACCTGTCGGCCGGTCTCGAGCGCCTGATGGTGATGCCCGAGTGGATCCACTCCTTCGACGGCACACGACCCGCGCTCGCGCGGCTCAAGAACCTCACCTCCGACCTCATCGGCCGCTTCGCCCGCGCCGCCACCGCCGCGACGCGCGAGGCGTATCCCGCCGACGAGCTCACCCGCTACCGCGCCCACGTGATCGTCCCGGCCGAGGTCGAGGTCGAGATGGCGGTGCTGAAGGGCATCATCGGCGCGACGGTGGTGTCCATCGACGGCCGCAAGGTGCTGTACCGCGAACAGCGCCACGTGCTCAAGCGGCTGGCATCCGCCCTCTGGGAAAATCCCGGCGCTCTCGACGCGCTGCACGCCCCCGACTTCGCCGCCGCGGTCGACGACACCGCGCGACGCCGAGTCGTCGTCGACCAGGTCGCGAGCCTGACGGATCAGCTGGCGATCTCGTGGCACGGGCGGCTGGTGGGCGAGGTGGATGCCGCCGAGCTCGGCGTCTGGGCGCCCGGTGCCCGCGCGTCGCGCGGGGCGGACGCCTGATGGCCGGACGCATCCGGCAGGCCGACGTCGACGAGGTCAAGGCGCGGGTCAACATCGCCGACGTGATCGGTGAGCGCGTCGCTCTGAAGCCCGCGGGCGTGGGCTCGATGAAGGGTCTGTGCCCCTTCCACGACGAGCGCAGCCCGAGCTTCAACGTGCGCCCGCAGGTGGGCTACTACCACTGCTTCGGGTGCGGCGAGTCGGGCGACGT
>NZ_CAJYPF010000107.1 GCF_913776565.1 uncultured Microbacterium sp.
CACCGCCACGAAGCGATTGCGCCGCCGCAGCGCGAAGCCGAGCTTCTCGTACGCCGCGATCGCGTTCACGTTGCCCGCGGCCGCGTGCATCATCGCGCGATCGCCGCGCTGCTGGATGTGGAACGCCACGTCCAGCACCAGGCGTGAAGCGAGGCCCTGGCGGCGGTGATCGGCATCCACCGCCACCGCGCTGATCTCGGTCCAGCCGGTCGGATGCAGGCGCTCCCCGGCCATGGCGACGAGTCGACCCCCGCGACGGATGCCGATGTAGCGGCCGAGCTCGTGGGTGCGGGGGCGGAAGGGGCCCGGCTGATTGCGCTCGACGATCGCCATCATCTCGGGTGCATCGTCGGGGCCGAGCTCGACGGCCTCGTCGAAGGGGCGGGTCTGCAACGCATCGGTCTCGACGAGCTGCACACCCTCTCCGCCGCCCAGGTACTCCCAGCCCTCGGGGATCTCGCCGTCGTAGCCCGAGAGCCCGACCTCGGCGCCGGGCCCGACGAGCGCGCGCAGGGCGTCCCACACCCCCGGTTCCTCCCACGAGCGCACCGCGACGAACGGCGCGACGTCGGCCGGATACCGGCGCACCAGGTCGCCGCCGATCGCGAACGACGCGTGCGGACCGGCGAGCGAGTGCCACGCGGCGTTGTCGAGGACGGTCGCGTCGGCGTGGGGGACGGGCAGGGTCGCGGGGGAGGTCACCGGGACACTCTGCGCCGGTCGTGGGCGTGGTGCAACTCGACGGTCACAGCGCGCAACGGCCGAGGCCCCGCGCGCGTGTTACCCGTCGTTTCCCCCGCGGCGCGGCGACGGCGGCCGAGGGGCGATACTGGCGGCATGACGGCTCTGCACCCGACATGGGCGATCGACGGCGTCGCGCGGCACGACCGGCGGGCCGTCGCTCTGCGGGAACCCGGGACGCCCGCGTGAGCGGCGAACGCCTCGACGTCGCGATCGTCGGTGCCGGCGCGATGGGAGCCGCGACCGCGTGGCACCTCGCACGCGCGGGTCGAGAGGTCGCGGTGTTCGAGCGGTTCGAGCCCGGACACGTCCGCGGAGCCTCGCACGGCGCCTCGCGCAACTTCAACGTGGCCTACGCCGAGCCCGAATACCTCTCCTGGCTCCGTGACGCCGAGGTGCTGTGGCGCGAGCTCGAGGCCGAAGCCGGTCGGACGCTGCTGACCACGACGGGCATCGTCACCCACGGCCCGGGTGTCGATCACGCGGCCACCGCGGCGGCGATCACGTCGGCCGGGCTCGCGGCCGAGGTGCTGGACGCTCGCGAGGCGGCGTCGCGCTGGCCGGGCCTGCGCTTCGAGGGACCCGTTCTGCACAATCCGACAGCCGGACGCCTGGATGCCGATACCTCGGTCGCCGCGTTCCTCACCGGCGCCGCGGTTGCCGGGGCCGCGGAGACGCGGTGGAACACGACCGTCTCGGACATCGAGGTGCACGGCGACGATGACGTGCGATTCACGGCGACCGACGCGGCCGGCAGCCGACGTGTCCGCGCCCGCCGACTGATCTGCACGGCGGGCGCGTGGACCCAGAAGACGCTCGCGGGCGTCCGCGGGGTGAGCCTGCCCGCCCTGCGCGTCACCCAGGAGCAGCCGGCGCACTTCCGGCCGCTCGACCCGGCGGCATCCTGGCCCGGCTTCAATCACCATCCCGCGGCCGACGACGACGCGACGTCGTGGTTCGCGGCGCCGGTGTACGGCATGCTCACGCCCGGTCAAGGCGTGAAAGCGGGCTGGCACGCGGCGGGCCCCGAGACCGATCCCGACCGGCGCAGCTTCGTGCCGGATCCCGCGCTCACGGACGCCCTCGTCCGGTACGTCCGCGACTGGCTGCCGGGGGTGGATGCCACCGACCTCGCCGAGATCACCTGCACCTACACCTCGACGGTCGACGCCCGTTTCGTGCTCGAGCGCTCGGGACCGATCGTCGTGGGCGCGGGGTTCTCGGGCCACGGCTTCAAGTTCACGCCCGTCGTCGGCCGCACGCTCGCCGCACTGGCCGCGGCCTGAGCGGCCGCCCGCTCCCGGCCCCGCCTGCGCAGCGAGACTGCGCGCGGCTGACAAACCGGTTGCAGGATGTCGCCGAGTTGTCAGCCGGATGCAGTTTCGCGGTGAGGTGAGCCCGGGGCGCCGGCTCAGAGGTCGTACCCGAACGCCCGCAGGTCGAGCCACCGGCCGGGCTCGACCTCGATCGGCGCCTCGCGCTCGGTCAGGCGGCAGAAGCCCATCTTGAGGTACAGCGCGTGGGCGCCGAGCATCTCGGGCCCGCTGTTCATCACCACGCGCGCGGCGCCGCGCTCGCGCGCGAGCGCCAGGACGTGACGTGTGAGGAGTTCGCCGATGCCGCGCCCCCGGGCCGACGGCGCGACGGCGAGCTGGCGGAAGTCGAGCTCGCCCTCCGCGGCCAGCTCCGACAGACGTTCGCCGGGTCGCGGGGTCCAGACCGTGCCGAGGATCTCATCGCCGTCGACGGCGACCCACACCTCGCCCTGCTCCACGCGCCCGGCGACATCGGCGAGCGAGTCCAGATACGCCTCGGACAGGCCGTCGTAGCTGTGGCGGTAGGCGTCGGCCGTGAGCCGGCCGGCCTCGGCGTACTCACCCGGGTCGACGAGCCGGATGGTGAGGGTGGGGGTCATGGCATCCATTCTTCTCTTCCGGACGCGCGACACGGCCCGGCCCGTGAAAGGCCGGGCCGTGCGCGAGGGTCAGGACTTGGGGAGTCCCGGCGGGTTGATCTGAGAGGTCGAGATGCCCTCCGACTCGAGGTTCCAGGCCTTCAGGACCTCGGCGTACTTCCCGTCGGCGATCAGCTCGTTCAGCACGATCTGCACGGGGCCGATCAGGCCGTTGCCCTTCTTGGTGCCGGCGGCGATATCGGCCTGCAGCGGGTATCCGCCCGGCACGACACCGACGATCTTCGTCTCGCCGGTGTCGCGCGACGCCCACGCGGCCGTGGCGTTGGGACCGAACGTCGCGTCCACGCGACCCGACAGCAGGGCGAGCGTCGCGGCCGCGGTGTCGTCGTAGTACTGCAGATCGGCGGGCGCCTTGCCGGCGGCGACGAGCTCTTCGTTCCAGTTCAGCAGCACCTTCTCTTGGTTGGTGCCCGAGCCGACGACGATCTTCAGGCCCGAGATGTCGTCGGGGGTCTCGATCTTGTCGATCGTGCTGTCGGACTTCACCGCGAAGCCCAGCAGGTCCTGGCGGTAGCTGGCGAAGTCGTACAGCTCTTTGCGCTCCTCGGTCACGGTGACGTTCGCGGTGATGAGGTCGTATTTTCCGGACTGGATGCCGAGCGGCCAGTCCGCCCACGCGACCACGACCGGGTTGTACTCCAGGCCCAGGCCCTCGGCGATGAGCGAGCCGATGTTCGGCTCGGTGCCCGACGGCAGCGTCTCGCCCTCGGGGACGTAGCTGAGCGGCGGGACGAACGCGCCGACGGCGACGGTGAGCTTGCCCGGTTCGATGGGCTGGAAGCCGCTGGCCTTGAGTGCGGCGACCGCCTCGGGCACGGCGTCCGTGTGCACCCATTCGGCGGGGGTGTTCGATGCGGATGCCGAGGGCTCGGGCGCCGCGACCGCCTCGGCCGGGCGGTTGAGGCCGACGGTGACGCCGACGCCGACGACGGCGACGAGGGCCGCGGCGATCACGCCGAGGGCGACGCCCTGTTTCTTGCTGAGTGCCATGCTGTGTCTCCTGGTGGGGTGTGTGCGGGTGGGGTGAGTCGGGTGAGAGTGGGCGCGGCGTCAGCCGAGCACCTTCGCGAGGAACTCGCGGGTGCGGGGGTGCTGCGGGCGCCCCAGCACCTCGTCGGGCGATCCCTGCTCGATGACGTGGCCGTCGTCGAGGAAGACGACACGGTCGGCGACCTCGCGGGCGAAGCCGATCTCGTGCGTCACGATGACGAGCGTCGTCCCGAGCTTCGCCAGGTCGCGGATGACGTCGAGCACCTCGCCCACCAGCTCGGGGTCGAGGGCGCTCGTCGGCTCGTCGAACAGCAGCACCTTGGGCTGCAGCGCGAGCGCGCGGGCGATGGCGACGCGCTGTTGCTGGCCGCCCGACAGCTGCCGCGGGTACGCGTCGGCCTTGTGCGCGAGTCCGACGCGGTCGAGCAGACCGCGGGCGAGCTCGGCGGCGTCGTCCTTGCTCAGCCGTTTCAGGGCGAGCGGCGCCTCGGTGATGTTCTCGAGCGCCGTCAGGTGGGGGAACAGGTGGAAGTTCTGGAACACGATCCCCACCTGCGTGCGACGGCGCAGGATCTCGCGTTCGCGCAGCTCGTGCAGCTTGCCGTGGCGCAGTTCGTAGCCGATGAACTCCCCGTCGACGGTGACCGATCCGGCATCCACCGTCTCGAGGTGATTGATGGTGCGCAGCAGCGTGGACTTCCCCGACCCGCTGGGACCGAGCAGTGCGACGACCTCGCCGGGTTCGACGGTGAGGTCGATCCCCTTCAGCACCTCGGTGCCGTGGAAGCTCTTGCGCACGTTGTGGATCTCGACGAGACCCCGGGTGGCGGTTGCGGCGGTCATGCTCGAACTCCCTTCTCGGGTGCGGGGCTCGCGGCGTCCGTCGCCCCCGGGGGTGCATCGCCCAGGCGCGCCCACTGCGCGGCCACCCAGCGGCGGGTGCGCTGCACGGGCGTCGGGGGCAGGGCGCGTGCCGAGCCGCGCGCGTAGTGCCGCTCGATGTAGTACTGCGCGACGCTGAGGATCGTGGTGATGAGCGTGTACCAGATGACCGCCACGAGCAGCAGCGGGATCACCCGGCTGTTGCGGTTGTAGATGACCTGCACGGCGTAGAACAGCTCGGGGATCGCGATCACGAAGACCACCGACGCGCCCTTGACCAGACCGATCACCTCGTTCGTCGCGTTGGGCACGATCGAGCGCATCGCCTGCGGCAGGATGATGCGGAAGAGGCGACGGGATGCCGGGATGCCGAGCGCGGCGGCGGCCTCGTGCTGACCCGGGTCGACCGAGACGAGACCGCCGCGGATGATCTCGGCCGAATACGCCGCCTGGTGCAGCCCGAGGCCCAGGATCGCGGCGGCGAACGCGCTGACCAGCTGCACCGTGGGGAACTCCACGATCCAGAAGTCCGTCGTGAAGGGGGTGCCCAGGCCCAGGGTCGGGTAAAGGTAGCCGAGGTTGTACCAGACGATGATCTGCACCACGAGCGGCACCGAGCGGAAGAACCAGATGTACCCCCACGCCACCGCGTTCAGCAGCGGAGAGGCCGACAGGCGCCCGAGCGCCAGCACCGTCCCCAGGGCGAAGCCGACGACCGCCGAGATCGCGGTGAGGCTCAGGGTGTAGCCGATGCCGATCAGCACCGGCTCCGAGAAGAAGTACTGCGCGAAGGTGTCCCACATGTACCGGTCGTTCGTGACGAGGCTCCAGGCGAACTGGGCGACGACGAACAGCAGCAGGGCGCTGAGGATCCAGCGCCACCAGTGACGGGTGGGGACCACGGTGATCGTCCCCAGGTCGACCTTGGCGGTCGATCCGGCGGGCGTCGCCGTGCGGTCGGCGGATGCCGGCGCGGTGGTGGTCATGACGTGCTCCTCGTAAGCGCGGTGACGGCGCGGGGCGCCGGTGGGTTGCGTCACGCTACGACGGCGTCGGAGGGCGCCGCGAGGCGGCCTTTCACACGTCGAAACGACCTGCCACGCACCGCAATGAGACGCCTCGCGCCGTAACACGCTGGACGGCGCCCGAGGATTCGGGTACGTCGGGTGCACGCCCCGCGATCCCCGCACGGGGCCTCGCACAACTCCTGCGAAACCCGCGGCGGAGGCGATCACGGGCGCCGGATCTGCGGTTCTGCAGGAGTTGTGCGCGCCGGGCGCCGCGCGCCGTGCACCGCGCCGACCGCCGGCCCAGGCCTCGCACCGCGCCGACGGGCGGCTCAAGCCTCGCGCAGGATCCGCGCCGTCACCCGGGTGCCGAACGCGAGCGCCTCGACCGGCACGCGCTCGTCCGCGGCGTGGAACTGCCCGAACACGTCGAAGTCGGCGGGCACGCGCAGCGGAACGAAGCCGTACCCGCGGATGCCGAGGCGGCTGAGGTGCTTGTTGTCGGTGCTCGCCGGAAGCAGGTACGGCACGACCACCCCCTCGGGGTCCTCGGCGCCGATCGCGCGCTGCAGCACGTCGACCAGGGGAGCGTCGACGGGGGACTCGATCGCCTCGATGTCGCGCGCCCAGGTCACCTCGACGTCGTCGCCGACGACCGCGGCCAGCTCCGCCCGCACGACGTCGTGCTGTCCGGGGACGATGCGCACGTCCAGGGTCGCGCTCGCCGAGGCGGGGATGACGTTGGCCTTGCCGCCCGCGGTGAGCACCGTGGGCGAGGCGGTGTTGCGCATGCCCGCATCGATGAGGGATGCCGCGAACCCCAGGTCGCCGAAGCGTCCTCCGGCGCGCTCCCACGTCTCGACGAACCGCTCGAGCGTCGCGGTGCGCACGACGGGAAAGGTGTGCGCGCCGACGGCGCCGACCGCCCGGGCCAGGCGCACGACGGCGTTGTCGGCGGTGGGGCGGGAGCCGTGGGCGGCGCGCCCGCGCGCGGTGATCGTCGCGGTCGACACGCCCTTCTCAGCGGTGGCGACGAGGTACGCGCGCCGATCGCCCGGCAGCGGCAGCGAGAACCCGCCCACCTCGCTCAGCGCCTCGGTGGCCCCGGCGAACAGCTCGGGGCGGTTCTGCACGAGCCAGCGTGCGCCCCAGACGCCGCCGGCCTCTTCGTCGGCGAAGAACGCGAAGATCAGGTCGCGGCGGGGGACGATCCCCTCCCGCCGGAACGACCGGGCGATCGCCAGCAGCATCCCCGCGAAGTTCTTCATGTCGACGGCGCCGCGCCCGTAGAGCACGCCGTCGTGGATCTCGGCCCCGAACGGCGGGTGCGTCCAGTCGGCGGCATCCACCGGGACGACGTCGAGGTGCGCGTGGGCGACGAGGGCTCCGGCATCCGGGTCCGCTCCGGCCAGCCGCGCGACGACGCTGGCCCGGCCGGGGCGCGGCTCGACCAGCACGGTCTCGTAGCCGACCTCGTCGAGTCGCGCCTGCACGAACAGGGCGGCCCTGGCCTCGCCGTCGCCGATCGTCGCGGCGTCGCCCGTGTTGACGCTGTCGATGCGGATCAACGCGCGGATGTACTCCAGCGCCTCGGCCTCGAGGGGCGACATCGTCAGTGCTGGTGGGGCCGGGCGTCTTCGCCGAGCTTGAAGGCGAGGCGTCCGTGCGCGTAACCGCCACCCGCGCGGATCGCGGTGGCCACCCAGGCGGCCTCGGCCAGCTCGGCCTCGGTCGCGCCGGCCTTGACGGCGTTCTGCGAGTGCCCGTCGATGCAGTAGACGCACTGCGTGGTGATGCCGACGGCGAGGGCGATGAGCTCGCGGAACTTCAGGGGGATGGCGCGACCCTCGGGGGCGAAGACGGCCTGGTCGAACGCGGCGAACGCGGCGAGGATGTCGGGGGTCTCGTTCTTGTAGACCTTCGTGTAGGTCTTGTCGGCGGTGCGGTCGAAGTACTCGGACATGGTCTCTCCCGGGCGGTCTCGGTGGCGGAGTGCCCGCTCCACGCTGCCACGCCGGGCCGTCGGTGCCGGCCGGCGCGCGTCACACGGTGACATACGGGGGAGGGATGCCGCTGCGGCGCGTTCGCCGGTGGCCGGCGGAGCCGTTCAGTGCATGATCATGCCGCCGGTGACGTTGATCGCCTGACCCGTGAGGTAGCCGCCGGCGGGTGAAGCGAGGAAGTGTGTCACTCCGGCGACGTCCTGCGGCATCCCGAGTCTTCCCAGGGGCGAGCGTGCGCTCCACGCGGCGATGTCGGCCTCGGAGCGGGTGTCGGCGCCCATGTCGGTCAGCACGTAGCCGGGGCAGACCGCGTTCACGGTGATGCCGTGGCATCCCCATTCCTGCGCTCCGGCGCGCGTGAGGGCGACGACCGCGGCCTTCGAGGCGGCGTAGTGGCCCTCGCCACCGCCGCCGTGCTTGGCGGCCATGCTCGCGATGTTGACGATCGCGCCGCCGCGGGCGTCGAGCATGGCGGGGGCGACGGCCTGCATCGTCACGAGCGTCGCGCGCGCGTTGACCTCCAGCACCAGGTCCCAGTCGTCGACGGTGATGTCGAGCAGCGAGGCGTGCTGGAACACCCCGGCGCAGTTGACGAGCACGTCGATGCCGTCCAGGGCCGTGATCGCCTCGCCCACCGCGCGGCGGGTGTCGAGGGGATCGCGCAGGTCCACCGAGAAGAAGAGGGATGCCGCCTCGCCGACCGGCGCGCGGCGATCCAGCACCGCGACGCGCGCGCCGTCGCCGGCGAACCTCTCGACGATCGCGGCGCCGATGCCGCCCGATCCTCCCGTGACGATGACGCGCTGCGACATGGCATCCCTTCCGCGGGCGTCGGGCGCGCCCTCGGCCGTCACGGTACGCCCGGCGTCGCCGCGGTCCGAGACGCGCGTGTTTCCGTGGCGTGAAGTGTGCGCGCGAACGGCGGGGCGGCGGCATCCGGGACCCTACGCTCGAAGCGTTCCGACCCCTCCTCCCCAAGGACTCCCGTGACCCCTGCCGTCCACCCCGCGATCACCGACCCCGCCGTGCGCGCGCATCTGGCGCGGCTCGCCGCGCAGGCGGGGACGATCCCCTCGGGCGCCACCGACGCCGACACCGACGACGCGACCCGCCTGGCCGAGCTGCGCGCGAACCCGTCCTGGGTGCGCCTGCCCGACGACGAGACCCTCGAATCGATCGACCTGGATGCCGACGGCCTCGCGCTGCGTCTGTACCGGCCCCGCGCGGGGCACCGGGGGACGCTCGTCTTCGCGCACGGCGGGGGGTGGGTCGCGGGCGACCTGGACAACAACGACGCCCTATGCCGCGCGCTCGCCCTGGCGGCCGGAGCGCAGGTGCTGAGCGTCGACTATCGGCTCGCGCCGGAGCACCCCTTCCCGGCCGGGCTCGAGGACCTCGAGCGCGGGCTGCGCTTCGCCGCGTCCGGCGCCGGGGGGCTGATCGACCCGGCGCTCCTCGGCGTCGCGGGGCACAGTGCGGGCGGCAACCTGGCCGCCGCCCTCGCCCTGCGCTCGCGCGAGGGGCGGGCACCCGGCATCCAGGTGCAGGTGCTGCTGTGTCCGGTCCTCGACGCCCCCGATCCCGGGAGGCCCAGCTATCGCGCGCACACCGAGAACCTGCCGCTGACGGCGAGGGGGATGCAGTGGTACTGGGGGCTCTATGTCGGGGATGCCGCGGGTGGCGGTGACGGCGGTGGCGCTCCGGCGGCGGGCGGTCGCGCTGCGGCCGTCGTCCCGGTCGAGGCGGCGCCGCTGCGCGCGGACGACCTGGTCGGCTCGGCGCCCGCGGTGATCGTCGCGGCCGCCGTCGACCCGCTCGGCGACGAGGCGGGAGACTACGCCGGCCGGCTCACGGCATCCGGGGTCCCCGTCACGTTCGTGCGACGCGAGGGCGTGCCGCACCTGTTCCTGGTGTTCCCGTCGACGCCGGCGCGCGACGAGGTTCTGGCGCAGGTCGGGCCGGCCGTGCGCGCGGCGTTCGCCTGAGGCGGGGTGGGGGCCGGGGCGGTACGGACGCGCCTGTCGGTGCGCCCGGCCCCCGCGGACCTCGTCCCACTTCTGGTCGCTTCCGCCCCGTCGAAGCCGCCATAAATGGGACCTGCCCTGCGAAAACGGGGACGAGCCCCCGCCACCGCCCCGCAAAGCAGCCGGAACACCGCGGAAACACGCCATTGTTACCGTCATCAACATGTCGCTCCTGGTCACGAACGCACGTCTCATCACGGTCCCCGCGGGCACCGACGACCCCGGCTACATCGAGCGCGGTTACATGCTCGTCCAGGGCGGACGCATCGCCGCGATCGGCGAGGGCGACCCCGCCCCCGGAATGACGGCCGACGAGACCCTCGACGTCGACGGCAAGTTCGTCGCCCCCGGCTTCGTGTCGAGCCACAGCCACCTCTTCACCAGCGGCTCGCGCGGCCTCGGCGTCGACCAGACGCTGTACGGCTGGTGCACCTCGATGTTCAGCGTGCTCAACAACGCCTCGCCCGACCAGATCTACTGGGCGACGCTGCACGGGTCGCTCGACTTCCTCGCCAACGGCGTCACCACGGCGTACAACTTCACCGACCCGCTGCTGCCGTGGGAACCCATGGTCGACGGCAAGCGCGCCGACGGGGGCGGGCAGCTGCGCGATCACGCCTGGCACACCCGACAGGCGGACGGATGCCACGACGCCGGCCTGCGCTTCGTCGACTCCATCGCACTGGACGCCACCGTCGGCACCGACGACGAGATCTTCGCCCGGTTCGAGGCCTCGCTCGACCACGTCCTCGCGATGGATCCCGACATCGCGCTCGGCGCCTCGATCATGGGGCAGGTGCAGTGGTCGACGAGGCCCGACGCCGCCGAGATCGAGGTCGCGGTGATGGATCGGTTCGGTGTCACGAACCAGGCGCACTTCCTCGAGACGTACGAGGCGATCGAGCACCAGCAGACGAAGTTCCAGCTGTACAAGAACGCCGGCGCGCTGCGGCCGGGCATGATGTTCGGCCACTTCATCCAGACCACGCCCGAGATCATCCGGGATGCCGCGGCCGGCGGTGCCTCGATGTCGTGGCAGCCCGCGTCGAACGGACGACTGGCGTCGGGCATCGCCCAGGTTCCCGAGATGCTCGACCTCGGCATGAAGGTCGGCATGGGCCTGGACGACCAGGCGTGCACCGACGTCGCCGACCCGTGGCAGAACATGCGCATGGGCATGTTCATGCAGCGCGCCCGCACCCACGACCCGCTGTCGATGATGCCCGAGCGCGTCCTGCGCCTGCACACGCTCGGGGGAGCGGAGATCATGGGCGTCGACGACCGCGTCGGCAGCCTCGAGGTGGGCAAGTTCGCCGACTTCGTCGTCGTCGACCCGCGCAAGCCCGATGTCGGTCCGCTCTGGAACCCCGTCCGCAGCTACGTGCTCGCGTGCGGCCTGCGCAATCTGCAGCAGGTCTACGTCGGCGGAAAGCTCGTCAGCGAGAACGGCGTCTCGACCAACCCGCTCGCCGTCGAGGCGTCGGCGGTGCTGCACTCCCAGCTCCCCGCGCTGGCCTAGGAGTTCGGCGTCATCCTGTAGCCCTTCGGCCGCGCCCCTCGCCGCGCCCGCCGCCCTGCCCTGCCCTGCCCCGCCCTGCGGAGGCACCGGGCCACCGGGCGACGGGTGCCGGGGCGCGGGCGCGGGCGCACACCTCGCGCCGCCTCGCACGCTGTGCCAGCCTGGCCGCATGCGCACGACCATCGCCGGGTTCGACGTCCACACCTCGCACGACGACGTCGCCGGGCGGGAGGTGCTGCTGTGGCACCACGGATCGCCGCAGACCGGAGCCATCCTCGAGCCCGTCCGCGCGGCGGCCGAGGAGCACGGGCTCGCCGTCGTCTCGGTGGCGCGTCCGGCCTACGCCGGATCGCCGCGGGTGCCCGGGCGTCGTGTCGTCGACGTCGCGCGGGGGCTCTGTCCGGTGCTGGAGGGGTTGGGGGTGGCATC
>NZ_CAJYPF010000108.1 GCF_913776565.1 uncultured Microbacterium sp.
CGCGTCGAGGATGCCGGCGCGGTTCTCGACGGCGTCGCGGCGGGTGGGGATGCTCACGGGTCGAGTGTACTCCGAAAGTGCACATGTGTGTGCAACTTAAGCCCGGTGTCCCCCGGGGTAGCGGGCCAGCGAGTCGCGGCGGCGGGGGTGGCGGGGGTGGCGGGGGCGGCGGGCCCCGCTCCCGGCTGAGTCGCCGCAACGCAGGGTTTCGCGGCGAACGAGCGCAATCACCCCTCTCCGCCCCACCGTCGGTGCCGAACTCCTGCGTTGTGTCTCGGGAGACGCGCCGGATGTCCCCGGCCGACCGCGGCGAGACCGCGGGGAGGCGTGGCGGTGAGGCGACGAGACCGCGGGGAGGCGTGGCCGCGGGGAGGCGGGGCCGCGAGGAGGCGGGGCGGCGAGGAGGCGGGGCGGCGATGTGGCGTGGCGGTGCGGTGCGGCAGCGGGGCGAGGCCGCGGGGAGGCGGGGCAGTGATGTGGCGTGGCGGTGCGGTGCGGCAGCGGGCCGCGAGGGCGGCCGGTGACATCGCGCGAAAACGCCCGACGCCGCCCGGCCGAGGCGGCGGGGCGGCGTCGTGAAGGGTGCGGGTCAGTCGGTGCCGGCGTCGAACGCGGCGGACTCGCCCGCGGCGTCCGTCGCCTCGGCCAGGCGCTCGCCGTCGGCCGAGAGGGGAGCGGCCGGCTCGATGATCTCCTGCGCCCCACCGACGGCGACGTCGCCGACGAGCTCGCCGGTGGGGCCGCCGATGAGGCCGCGGCTCGCGTACTGCTCGAGACGCGCGCGCGAGTCGGCGATGTCGAGGTTGCGCATGGTGAGCTGGCCGATGCGGTCGACGGGTCCGAAGGCGGCGTCGCCGACGCGCTCCATCGACAGCTTCTCGGGCGAGTACGACATCCCGGATGCCACGGTGTCGAGGATCGTGTAGTCCTCGCCGCGGCGCAGGCGCACGGTGACCGAGCCCGTGATGGTCGACCCGACCCACTTCTGGATCGACTCGCGCAGCATGAGCGACTGCGGCTCGAGCCAGCGGCCCTCGTACATGAGGCGACCGAGGCGACGACCCTGCTCGTGGTAGGTCGCGAGGGTGTCCTCGTTGAGGATGCTGTTGACCAGGCGCTCGTAGGTCAGGAACAGCAGGGCCATGCCCGGGGCCTCGTAGATGCCGCGCGACTTGGCCTCGATGATGCGGTTCTCGATCTGGTCGCTCATGCCGAGGCCGTGGCGTCCGCCGATCGTGTTGGCCTCGCGCACCAGCGCGACCGGGTCGTCGAAGCGCGTGCCGTTGATCGCGACCGGGCGACCGGCCTCGAAGGCGACCGTGACGTCCTCGGTCTCGATCTCGACCGCCGGGTCCCAGAAGCGCACGCCCATGATGGGCTCGACGATCTCGAGGGACACGTCGAGGTGCTCGAGGGTCTTGGCCTCGTGCGTGGCGCCCCAGATGTTGGCATCCGTCGAATACGCCTTCTCGGCGCTGTCGCGGTAGGGGAAGTCGTGAGCGACGAGCCACTCGCTCATCTCTTTGCGCCCGCCCAGCTCGGTGACGAAGTCGGCGTCGAGCCACGGCTTGTAGATGCGCAGGGCGGGGTTGGCGAGCAGACCGTAGCGGTAGAACCGTTCGATGTCGTTGCCCTTGTAGGTGGAGCCGTCGCCCCAGATGTCGACGCCGTCTTCTTTCATCGCGCGCACGAGCAGCGTGCCGGTGACGGCGCGGCCGAGCGGCGTGGTGTTGAAGTAGGTGCGGCCGCCCGAGCGGATGTGGAACGCGCCACAGGCGAGGGCGACGAAGCCCTCTTCGACGAGCGCGGTCTTGCAGTCGACGAGGCGCGAGATCTCGGCGCCGTACTGCGTCGCGCGACCGGGGATCGAGGCGATGTCGTCTTCGTCGTACTGACCGAGGTCGCCCGTGTAGGTGCAGGGCACCGCGCCCTTGTCGCGCATCCACGCGACGGCCACGGAGGTGTCGAGACCCCCCGAGAAGGCGATGCCGACGCGCTCGCCGACGGGAAGGGACTGCAAGACCTTGGACATGCCCTCGATTCTAGGGCGGAGGGATGCCGTGACCCGACCCCAGGGCGGCGTCGTCGTCCCTCGTGACCACGGGGGAGGAGGGGTCAGCCGACCGTCACGCTCGTGATCGTCACCGGGGTCGCGGGGGCGCCGTCCGCCGTCCCGCCCGCGGTACCGGCCTTGGCGATGGATTGCACGACCGCGAGACCCTCGGGCGACATCTGTCCGAAGACCGTGTACTTGGGCGGCAGGGGAGTGTCCTCGTACACGAGGAAGAACTGCGAGCCGTTCGTGTCGGGACCGGCGTTGGCCATCGCGACCGTGCCGGCCGGGTACGTCTCGCCACCGTCGAGCTCGTCGGCGAAACGGTAGCCCGGGCCGCCGCGTCCGGTACCCGTGGGGTCGCCGCACTGGAGGACGAAGATCCCCTGGGTAGTCAGGCGGTGGCACTCGGTGTTGTTGAAGTACTGCTGCTGCGCGAGCGAGACGAAGCTCTCGACCGTGCACGGGGTGCGCTCGCCGGTGAGGGTGAGGGGGATCTCGCCGGCCGAGGTCTGCAGCACGGCCTGCACCTGCCCGCTCGGGCGCTCGCTGCCCTCCGCGGGCGGGGTCACGTCGATGGCGGGCTGGCCCGAGGCCTCGAACGCGCAGTCGCCGGACGCGGCCGCCGTCGCCGTGGGGCTGGAGGACGGGGCGGTCTCGGTCGCGGTGGTTCCCGCGCAACCGGCGAGCAGGAGCAGGGCGGAGGCGGCCAGTGCCGCAGAGATCAGTCGCGTTCGCACGCTCACCAGGGTAGGCGCAGGTCCGCTCAGACGGACGGGTCCCGCGGCATCCGGATGCCGCGTGCCCGCCCGATCGCGACGATGCCGAACGCCAGGGCGACGATCGCGACGGCGATCACCACGATGTAGACCACGACGCTCGACCAGCCGCCGGTGTTCGGGTCGAGGAAGGGATACGGGTACCAGTACGGTGCCCCGGTGGTGGGGTTGGTGATGAGCGGGGCGCGCAGCAGCGTGTAGACGATCCACGCGATGGGGAAGACCGCCGCGCCGAGTGCCGCGGTCCACGGCAGGCGTCGCCGACCCGCGCCCAGCAGCACGTCGAGCAGCAGGAAGAGCGGCCCCCACACGTGCAGGATCTCGTTCGACCAACCGACGGTCTCGGGCTGCAGCGGCAGCCCGCGCAGCAGCAGGTTGTAGACCACGCCGGTGACGATCATGTAGGTCGACACGTAGGCCAGCGCGGTGGCGAGGGCGGGCGGATCGATCTCGGCGCCGTCGCGGGTCGACCGCCGTCGGCGGAGGTGCCGCACCGCGAGCAGCAGCAGCACGACGGCCGCCGACACGTTGGAGAGGATCGTGAAGAAGCTGAAGAAGTTGGCCACCGTGGTGGCTATGTCGCGACCCGCCGCGGCGGCGCCCGACGCCGACGAGATGAATTGCGCCACCACGGCCGCCGCGATCGCCACCGCCGCCACCGCGCGGGCGACGTTCCAGCCCAGGGCCCAGCCCGTCGTTCTCGTCATCGCTCCAGGGTAGTGAGCCGCGGCGCGCGCGGGCAGGCCGCGGGTCGTGTCCGACCCGCTCGATAGGATGGGGTGTACCGCCGGAATCAGACGCGAGGAGCGCACATGCCCGGAATCGTGATCGTCGGCGTCCAGTGGGGCGACGAAGGCAAGGGCAAGGCCACCGACCTGCTCGGTGAGCGCACCGACTGGGTGGTGAAGTTCAACGGCGGCAACAACGCTGGCCACACCGTCGTCATCGGCGATGAGAAGTACGCGCTGCACCTGCTGCCCAGCGGCATCCTGTCTCCGGGAGTGACGCCCGTGATCGGCAACGGCGTCGTGGTCGACCTCGAGGTGCTGTTCAACGAGCTCGAGGCCCTCAACGCGCGCGGCCTCGACACCAGCCGGTTGAAGATCAGCGCGAACGCCCACATCATCACCCAGTACCACCGCACGCTCGACAAGGTCACCGAGCGCTTCCTCGGCAAGCGCATGATCGGCACGACCGGCCGCGGCATCGGCCCGGCCTACGCCGACAAGATCAACCGCGTCGGCATCCGCGTGCAAGACCTCTTCGACGAGAACATCCTGCGCCAGAAGGTCGAGGGCGCCTTGGACCAGAAGAACCACCTGCTCGTCAAGATCTTCAACCGCCGCTCGATCACCGCCGACGAGATCGTCGACGACCTGCTGGCGTACGCCGAGCGCGTGCGTCCGATGGTCGCCGATACCTCGCTTCTGCTCAACGACGCGCTCGAGGCCGGTGACGTCGTCGTCTTCGAGGGCGGCCAGGCCACCATGCTCGACGTCGACCACGGCACGTACCCGTTCGTGACGTCGTCGTCCGCGACGGCCGGAGGCGCGGCGACCGGCTCGGGCGTCGGTCCGAACCGCCTCGACCGGATCGTCGGCATCGTCAAGGCGTACACGACGCGCGTGGGATCGGGACCGTTCCCGACGGAGCTGTTCGACGAGAGCGGCGACTGGCTGCGCTCGCGCGGCTTCGAGTTCGGCACGACCACCGGGCGCCCCCGCCGCGTCGGCTGGTACGACGCGCCCATCACCCGCTACGCCACGCGCATCAACGGCATCACCGACCTCGTGCTCACCAAGCTCGACATCCTCGGCGGTCTCGAGCAGATCCCGGTCTGCGTCGCGTACGACGTGGACGGCGAGCGGTACGACGACCTGCCGGTCAACCAGACCGACTTCCACCACGCCAAGCCGATCCTGGAGTACTACCCCGGCTGGAGCGAGGACATCTCGACCGCCCGCAGCTTCGAGGACCTGCCGCAGACCGCGCAGGACTACGTGCTGGCGCTCGAGAAGATGAGCGGCACCCGCATCTCGGTCATCGGCGTGGGCCCCGCCCGCGACCAGGTGATCGTGCGCCACGACCTCATCGACTGATGCGCTTCTGGGTCGGCGCCTACGCCCCCGACAACGGTGCGGCCGAGGGCATCGGCATCCTGCAGGCCGGCGAAGCCGACGCCCCCGGGGCCGGCGGCCCCCTGGGCATGGTCGGCACCGCGGTCGCGGCGCCGGGCTCGCCGTCGTGGATCGCCTCTCACCCCGCGCACGACCTGCTGTACGCGGCCCTCGAGTTCGACGGCACCGTACAGGCGTACCGTCGCACCGCCGACACCCGCCTGACGCGCGTCGGCGCCCCGGTCCCCGTCGGCGAGGCGGTGTGCCACATTGCCGTCGCCCCCGACGCGTCGTTCCTCGTCGCCAGCTGCTGGGGCGACGGGCGGGTGGTACGCATCGACCTGGATGCCGCGGGCCGCCCGTCGAACCCCGTCGCCGCCGCAGAGGCCGCCGACCCCTACGGCTCCTCGTCCGACGAGGGCGCCGTGTCGACGGGGGCGCGCGTGTCGGGAGCCGTCGTGCCGGATCTGGCCGCCGCCGCCCGCGCCCTGCGCGATGCCGCGGGTGAGGAGTTCTCGCACCTCATCCCGGCGTACGACGACGTGCCCGAGACCGACGCCGAGAGCGAAGAGGCGATGGTCGGAGCGCGGGTCTCACGTGCCCACCAGGCGATCTTCCTGCCCCGCGGTCTGGTGGCGACCACCGACATGGGACTCGACCTGGTCCGCATCTGGCGGCAGTCCCCGGGCGGCCTGCGTCTCGTGCAGGACGTCGTGCTTCCGAGGGGGAGCGGACCGCGGCACGGGGTCTGGCATCCGTCGGGCCATCTCTACGTCGTCACCGAGCTGAGCTGCGAGGTGTTCGTGCTGGCCCCTGACCGCGAGGGGCGCTGGCACGTGCGGTCGGGCGAGCCGCTGCTCGGCACGCTCGACACCGACACCGCGGCCGAGCTGTGCATGAGCCGCGACGGCGGCACGCTGTACGCCGGCGTGCGCGGCAGTGACACCGTCGGTGTGCTGTCGGTGCGCGGCGCGGGCGAAGAACTGCAGCTCCTCGCCCTGGCCGAGACCGGCACGCACTGGCCGCGCCATCATGTCGTCGTCGACGACACGCTCCTGGTCGCGGGACAGCTGGCGCACGAGATCGTCTCGCTGCCGCTGGACGCGCGCACCGGGATCCCCGGGCGCGTGCGCCACCGCACGCCGTCGCCGTCGCCGACGCGTCTGCTGCCGATGCGCTGACGCCGGCCGCTACTTCTTGGCATCCTGTCGCGGGATGACGATCTGCTTGATGATCAGCAGGACCGACGCCGTGACGGGAATCGCGACCAGCGCGCCCAGAAGGCCGAGCAGGGTGCCGCCGACGAGTGCGCCGATGACGACGAGCGCTCCCGGAATCGAGATCGTGCGATTCATCACGCGGGGCGTGAGGATATATGCCTCGATCTGCATGTACACCAGATACACGATGGCAAAGATCAGCCCCGCCGTCGGGTTCACGATGAGGGTGAACACCGTGGCCGTTGCCCAGAACAGTACCGAGCCCACGAGGGGGATCAGGGTGATCCCGAAGGCGAGGGCCGCGAGCAGGGCGGCGAACGGCTGTTGCAGGATCGTCAGCACGATGAACGCGAACACCGCATTGCACAGCGCCAGGACCACCATGCCGGCGAGGTAGCCACCCACCGACTCGGTGATCTGACCGGTCATGTCCGCGACCGTCTCGCGGCTGCGGGCGGGCGTGAGACGCACGAGGCTGTTCTTCATGCGGGGCAGGGATGCCAAGAAGTACAGGCTCAGCACCAGCACGATGATCGCGCCCGAGATGAACTCGCCGATGCCGATGCCCACCTGCAGCAGACCGCCGCCGATCGCGGCGATGTTCGCGGGGTTCGTGACGAAGCCCTGGACCTCCTTGAGCACGTCGCCCAGGCTGTCGCCGAGGTTCTGCTCGACCCAGCGCACCGCGTCGCTGTCGATGAGGTCGTTGACGAACGAGGGGATGTCGCCGATGAACTGCTCCACCTGACGCACGACGGGCGGGATCAGCAGCCACAGGGCGCCGGCGAGGATGAGCGCGAGACCGCCGAAGACGATCACGATCGACCACGCCCGCGACAGCCCGCGCCGCACGAGGAACCGCACGATCGGGTCCAGGGCGAGGGCCACGAACAACGCGATCGCGATGTAGATGAGGACCGTCGACAGCTTGCCCAGGGCGAGGGCCAGCAGGAACGCCGTCAACCCGCCCAGCGTCAGGAAGAAGCCCGCCGCGTACGGACGCGCGAGCGCCGACCAGACCGGCTTGTCGCGGGTGGTCGCGGCCCCGGCGTCGGCACCGGCTGCGGTGGGGTCGGGGCGCGTCGATCGGCTCATGCTCACACTGTAGGACTCCCTGTGAGAGGCACGTGCGGCCCCACGCGGCGCGGTAGGGTCGGAGCGATCTGGGAGGACCAATGACCGACGCCGATCCCTCGACCATCCTGCAGGGGCTGCGCGGCAGCATCGACAACATCGACGCCGCGCTCATCTTCCTGCTCGCCGAGCGGTTCCGCTGCACGAAGCAGGTCGGCGTCCTCAAGGCGAAGCACGGGATGCCGGCATCCGATCCCACTCGCGAGGAGCAGCAGATCGCGCGCCTCGTCCAACTCGCCGAGCAGGCCGACCTCGACCCCGCGTTCGCGGAGAAGTGGTTCAACTTCGTCGTCGCCGAGGTCATCCGCCACCACCGCTCCGCCGCATCCGAGCCCGCCGGGGACTGACGCGAGGCGCGCCGGCCGGAGCGGTGCGACACGCCCGGGCCGCCCGCGCCGCCCGCTGGCGGTCGTGTGGTCCGGGCGTCCCGCCACGCGGGCGCGCGTGCCACACGGCATCCTCGATCTCAAGGTCACCGGCGATTTGCCAGGTGATCCATCACCGTGAAACGTTGGTGGAGGCCCGTTGAGGGCCGCCCACCCGACCAGTCCGCGGTCGCCGGTGCGGTCTCGGGGGAGGCCGCGTCGCGAGCGTACGGTCGGCGGCCTGGGCGCCGGACCCGATGTCCGACGCCGACGCGCTCCTCCCCCGTCGGAGCGCCGATGGCTGCCACCCGGGCGTGACCGCTGCGGCCACCCGAAGGCCGTCGAGGTACGCACAGTGACCCATCCGCCTGCCCTTCAGGCTCCCACCCCGCCCGCGCTCTCGGCGAAGAACCTGTTCAAGGTCTTCGGACGATCCCCGCAGGCCGCCGTCGACAAGCTCCGCTCCGGGGCCCGCCGCGACGAGATCTCCGATCTCGGGACCGCGGCCGTCATCGACGCGAGCTTCGACGTCCAGCCCGGCGAGATCTTCGTCATCATGGGCCTGTCCGGCTCGGGCAAATCCACCATCATCCGCATGCTGAACGGCCTGCACGAGGCCACCGCGGGAACCGTCGAGGTGAAGGGCGACGCCCTGACCGGCGTGGGCGCGTCCCGCCTGCGCAGCCTCCGCCGCGATCGCCTCGCGATGGTGTTCCAGCACTTCGCCCTGCTCCCGCACCGCACGGTCGCGGCCAACGTCGCCTACCCGCTCGAACTCCAGGGCGTCGGCAAGGCCGAGCGTCTGGCCAAGGCGAACGAGATCCTCTCCCTGGTGGGCCTCGACGGCTGGGGCGACAAGCTCCCCTCGGCCCTCTCGGGTGGGATGCAGCAGCGCGTCGGCATCGCCCGCGCCCTCGCCGCCGACACCGACATCCTGCTCATGGACGAGGCGTTCAGCGCCCTCGACCCGCTCATCCGTCGCGAGATGCAGGAGCAGCTCATCGAGCTGCAGCGGACCCTGAAGAAGACCATCGTCTTCATCACGCACGACCTCAACGAGGCGATGTTCCTCGGCGACCGCATCGCGGTCATGCGCGACGGACGGATCGTGCAGATCGGCACCCCGGAGGACATCCTCACCGATCCCGCCAACGACTACGTCGAGCAGTTCGTGCAGGACGTCGACCGCGCCCGCGTCCTCACCGCCGGCAACGTCATGGAGCGCCCGCGTCCCCGCGTCGACGCCTCGGCGGGCCCGCGCACGGCCCTGCGCCAGATGCGCGACGCCTACATGTCGGCCGTCTACGTCACCGATCGCGACCGCAAGCCGCTCGGCATCATCACCGACCGGGATGCCATGAAGCTCGTGCGCGCGGGCGAGAACTCGCTGCTCTCGCGCCTCAAGCCGGTGCCGCAGACCGTGCACGAGGACGACGTGCTCATGGACCTCTTCGTCCCCTCGGTCGAGTCGCCGCTCCCGCTCGCCGTGCTCGACGCGGACGGGCGCCTGAGCGGTGTCATCCCGCGTGTCACGCTGCTCGCCGCCCTCGGACCCGGGCCCACCTCCACCGAGGAGATCACCGTGCTTCCGCAGCCCCTCCCGTCCGCCGAGATCGATGCGGTGCTCGACACCCCGGTCACGGCCTCCGAGACCGAGGGGGTGCGCTGATGGATGGCTTCCGCATCCCGGTCGGCTCCTGGGTCGACTCCGCCGTGGACTGGTTGCGCGACAACCTCTCCGGCCTCTTCGACGTCATCGCCGTGACCGTGCGCTTCCTCGTGGGCGGCCTCAGCGACATCCTCCTGTCGTCGCCGATCGTCGTGGTGATCGTGATCGCCGCTCTGCTGGCCTGGCTGCTGCGCTCGTGGAAGCTCGCCCTGGGCACCGTGGTCGGCTTCGCCCTCATCCTCGCGATGGGGCAGTGGGTCACCGCCATGCAGACCCTCGCTCTCGTCCTCGTGGCGACGGTCGTCGCCGTGGCGGTCTCGGTGCCGCTGGGCATCTGGTCGGCGCGCAACAGCACGGTCCGCGCGGTGCTGAAGCCGATCCTCGACTTCATGCAGACGATGCCCGCCTTCGTCTACCTGATCCCCGCGATCACCTTCTTCAGCATCGGCGTCGTGCCCGGTGTCGTCTCGACCGTCATCTTCGCACTGCCCCCGGGTGTGCGTCTGACCGAGCTCGGCATCCGCGGGGTCGACTCCGAGACGGTGGAGGCAGGGCAGGCGTTCGGCGCCACCCCGTGGCAGATCCTGCGCGGCATCCAGCTGCCGCTCGCGATGCCGACCATCATGGCCGGCGTCAACCAGGTGATCATGCTCGCGCTGTCGATGGCGGTCGTGGCCGGCATCGTCGGCGCCGACGGCCTCGGCAAAGAGGTCGTGCAGTCGATCTCGACCGTCAACCTGCCCAAGGGCGTCGAGGCCGGCCTGAGCGTCGTGATCCTCGCGGTCTACCTCGACCGGCTCACCGCCGCTCTCGGCAACCGTGCCGACAACACCTCGTCTCTGCTCGGCGTGCTCGCCCGTCGGCGGGCCGCCCGTCCCGCGGCGGTCGTCACGGCCGATGCCACCCAGGCGCCGCACGTCGACACGGC
>NZ_CAJYPF010000109.1 GCF_913776565.1 uncultured Microbacterium sp.
TTTCGGTTGGTACAGCGGGAGCAGTTCATCGGCCGGCATCGAGGAGTCCTCGTGACCCGAGATCTCGGCGTAGACGAGGTTGCGTACGCGGACCATCTCGCGGAAGTCCGCGGCATCCGGGTCGTCGGTGCGGGCGGGGATGTGCAGGGGGCGCAGCTCGAGGCCGGCCGGAAGGGTCGTCATGACGGTGCTTTCGAGTCGAAGAAGAGGGGATGCCGGTGTGGCCGACGCCGGGGTCCGCCCCACCGATCAGAACGGCGGGCGGTGGAACGCCGCGGCGCTCTGCCAGGCGCGCTCGCGCCGGTCGCGCTCGGCCCGGGCCTTCTGCGCCCGATAGGCCGAGACGGCCTGATGGTCGAGAGCGCGGGCGCGATCGGCGTGCCGGGCGAGCAGCCACAGCCCGACGCGCAGCGACAGCCGGTCCAGCAGGCCCAGCGGGCGGTAGGCGGTCGTGTCGAACGTGACGGTCGACGGGGTGGGAGGGGTGGAAGGCGCGGCCGAGGCGTGCTGCGGCGCGCGCGTGAACAGGGCGTTCATGCGGAGGCTCCGTGAGGATGAGAAGACGAGCGGATGACGCGACGAGCGCGTGGGGGACCGGGAACGGTCCGGGCGAGCGAACGAACGCTCGATGGGAGGCGGAGACGCGAGGCGTCTCGACGCGACCGGTCAGCCCTGACGGGCGGGCATGCCGACGGCGGTGGTCACTCCGGTGACGGGTGCGGAGAGCACGGGCACGGCGATGAAGCCGGTGGCGGTGAAGCCGGTGATGGTGCGAATCATGGGAGGACCTCCTTTCGACGTCGGTTGCGACCCCCGACGCTAGCGAAGGCGCTCAGCGAATGTCAAGCGTTCGCCCAGAATCGACGACCTCTCGGGCGCGTCGGCGGCGACTGCGCGGCCCGCCGCCGCGGAATTCCGCGGTTCCTCGGCTAGCGTGAGGCGCAGTGCCGGTCGGGCGACGGGAGAGGAGCGGCGGGTGCATCTGAAGAGCCTCACGCTCAAGGGCTTCAAATCGTTCGCGCAATCGACCACCTTCGCCCTCGAACCCGGGGTCACCTGCATCGTCGGGCCGAACGGATCGGGCAAGTCGAACGTCGTGGACGCGCTCGCCTGGGTGATGGGCGAGCAGGGCGCCAAGACCCTGCGTGGCGGCAAGATGGAGGACGTCATCTTCGCCGGCACCTCGACCCGCGGGCCGCTCGGCCGGGCCGAGGTGCAGCTGACCATCGACAATGGCGACGGCGCGCTGCCGATCGATTACAGCGAGGTGACGATCAGCCGCACGCTGTTCCGCACCGGGGCGAGCGAGTACGCCATCAACGGGCAGACCTGCCGCCTGCTCGACGTGCAGGAGCTCTTGAGCGACTCCGGCCTGGGCCGCGAGATGCACGTGATCGTCGGCCAGGGGCGCCTCGACACCGTGCTGCAGGCCACCGCGGAGGACCGGCGCGGCTTCATCGAAGAGGCCGCCGGCATCCTGAAGCACCGGCGCCGCAAAGAGAAGACGGCCCGCAAACTCGAGGCGATGGAGACCAACCTCACGCGCCTGAGCGACCTGGCGGGGGAGCTGCGTCGTCAGCTCAAGCCCCTCGGCAAACAGGCCGAGATCGCGCGCGAGGCCGCGACCATCGCCGCCGTGGTCCGCGACGCGAAGGCGCGGCTCTACGCGGACGAGCTGGTGTGTCTGCGCGCGCAGCTCGCCGATGCGGCTCGCGCCGAAACCGAGCGTCACACCGAGCGGCTGGGGCTGCAGGAGCAGGCCGAGGGGCTGCGCGGACGTGTCGAGCGGCTCGAGAACGACCAGCGCTCTGAGGCGGTGGACCGTGCGCGCAGCGTCGCGTTCGCTCTCGAGCAGGTGCAGGAGCGGCTGCGCGGCCTGTACTCGCTGGCCGGTCAGCGGCTGACCCTGCTCGGCGACGACGGCGACGACGCGGCGGCCCAGGTACCCACGGTCGGCCAGCACGCGATCGACGACCTGCGCACCGAGATCGACGAGGTCGCGGCGGGTCTGGGAGAGGCACAGGATGCCGCGGCCGAGGCGACGAGGGCTGTGACGCGTGCCCGGGCGGACCTCGACGCACTCGATGTCGACATCGCCGCGCAGAGCGCTTTGGTGTCGGAGCACGACATGCGCATCCAGGCGCTGCGGGGATCCGCCGAGGCCGCGAACTCGGCACTGGCGGCGGTCAGAGCGGGCGTCGAGCGGCAGCAGCGCGCACTCGACGCCGCTCTGCTGCGCCGCGCCGAGGCCGAGCGCGCCCGCGCCGAGCTGGAGCCCGAGGTCGTCGCCGGGGCGTCGAGCGCCGAGCACGCCGCGGTCTACGAGCGTGCGCAGCGCGACGCCAACGACCGCGAGAGCGCGGTCGCGGGTCTGCGTGACCGCCTCCACGCCGCGGAGCGCGAGCGCGACGCCCTCACGGCGCAGACGACGGCGCTGGGGCGCGCCCTCGACGTGCGCAACGCAGCCGCGGACCTGCTGGCCGCGGGCGGTCCGGGCGTACGGGGTCTGGTCGGCGATGACGTCAAGGTCACCGCGGGCTACGAGGCGGCGATCGCCGCGGCCCTCGGCTCGCTCGCCGAGGGACTGCTCGTCGACGACGCCGCGGCGGCGTTGGACGCCGCGCGGACGGCCTCCACCACCGACCTGGGGGTCGTCGACATCGCGATCGCCGGGGCCGACGAGCCGACCGCCGCGCTCGAGATGGCGGGAACGATCGCCGCCGTCGACGTCGTTTCCGCGTCGGCCGGGGTGCGCGGCATCCTGTCCCGCACGTTCATCGTCGACGACCTCGCCGCGGGCGCGGCGCTGCAGGCGGAGCTGTCAGACGGTGCGACGCTGGTGACGCGGGCGGGTGAAGTGCTCACGGCCCTGACCGTGCGGGCCGGCTCCGGTTCGGGGCGCTCGCGCCTGGAGCTCGCCGCCGAACGGGATGCCGCCGACGAGCGGCTCGCCGAGATCGTCGTCGTCGCGGACTCGCTGCGCGAGGCGCTCGCGGACGAGCAGCGCGTCCTGGTCGACGCGCGCCAGCGCACGAAAGAGGCGCTGTCGACCTTGCGCGCGCACGACGCGGCCCTCGCCGCCCAGGCCGAGCGGACCAACCGCGTCACCGTGCAGCACGAGTCCGCGGTGGCGGAGTGCGAGCGCCTCGAGGCGGGGCTCGGCCAGGCCCAGGCCGCGGTCGCGGATGCCGAGGAGGCGGCGCGACGTGCCGACGATCAGCTGAGCCGTGCGCTGGAGGCACCCCGGCCCCTGCTCGACGCGTCCGCGCGCGCGGGCCTGGCCGCAGAGGTCGACGCGGCCCGGGAGCGCGAGCTGCGCGCCCGGCTCGACATCGAGACGCTCAAGGAACGCGTCCGGGCCGGAGAGGCGCGAATCGTCCAGCTCGAGCAGCAGCGGGAGCGCGAGCGCGCCGCCGCCGCCGAGGCCGCGCGCCGGGCCGTGATCCGTCGCGCGCAGCGTACCGTCGCGGCCGAGGTGGCGGGACACCTGCCGCCGCTGCTGGACTCGGTGGACCGCTCGGTGAGCCAGGCGCGGGTGGAGCTGGCGGCGGCCGAGTCGGCGCGAGCGGCGGTCACGGAGGAGCTCGCGCGTGCCCGCGCCGACGAGGCGGCGGTGCGCGAGCGGCTGGCCCGCCTGACCGAGAGCGTCCACGGACTCGAGCTGCAGATGCACGAGAAGAAGCTGCACGTGACGAGCCTTCTCGAACGGGTGCAGTCCGAACTCGCGCTCGACGAGGCCGTCCTCGTGGCCGAATACGGTCCCGATCAGCTGATCCCCGCGGACGGCGATGCCGAGGGCGTGCGCTACGACCGCGCCGCCCAGAAGCGTCGGCTGCAGGACGCCGAGCGCAAGCTCGCGCAGCTGGGCCGCGTCAACCCGCTCGCCCTCGAGGAGTTCGCGGCGCTCGAACAGCGGCACGCGTTCCTCACCGAGCAGCTCGCCGACCTGCAGCAGACCCGTGCCGACCTGCAGACGATCATCGCCGAGCTGGACGAGCGGATGCAGACCATCTTCGTCGCCGCGTTCGAGGACACCCGCGCCGCGTTCACCGACATCTTCCCGATCCTCTTCCCGGGCGGGACCGGGAGCATCTCGCTCACCGACCCCGACAACCCCCTCACGACCGGGATCGAGGTCGCGGTGCGACCGGTCGGCAAGAAGATCGAGCGGCTGTCGCTGCTGTCGGGCGGCGAGCGCTCTCTGGCCGCGGTGGCGTTCCTCACCGCGATCTTCAGCGCCCGACCCAGCCCCTTCTACATCCTCGACGAGGTCGAGGCCGCCCTCGACGACGCCAACCTCGGGCGCCTCCTGGGCGTCTTCGAGAAGCTGCGCGCGAGCAGTCAGCTCATCGTCATCACGCACCAGAAGCGCACCATGGAGATCGCGGACGCTCTCTACGGGGTCTCGATGCGACAGGACGGCGTCTCCGCCGTCGTCGGCCAGCGCGTGGGGGACCGCTCGGCCCGCTCGGCG
>NZ_CAJYPF010000110.1 GCF_913776565.1 uncultured Microbacterium sp.
TCGGCTGGCTGATCGATCATTTCGAGCCGATCAAGGGCTGGTTCAACGACCTCACCGGCGACGCCGGTGCGGTGATGGGGTTCGCGCAGACCTGGACCAACGTCCAGACCCAGCTGGATGCGTCCGCGGACTTCCTGGACCGCGTCGTCACCGACCTCGACGACATGGCCGGTGAGGCGATCGAGGCGTACCGCCGGTTCCAGACCGACGCCGCCGCGCACATCCGCGCCTCGGGTCAGTGGGCGGGGGCGATGGCCACCGGGCTGCAGATCGCTTCGACGATCGTGCAGGTCGTTCACGACCTGGTGCGCGACATCCTGTCGCAGCTGGTCGGGTCGGCGATCTCGTGGGCGACGCAGGCCGTGGTCACGGTGGGCTTCGCCACGCCGTGGATCATCACGCAGGTCTCCACCCGCGTCGCCAGCTGGACCGCGAAGATCAGCAGCAAGCTCACCGGACTGCTGCGCTCGTGCGGCAAGCTCGGCGACCTGCTGACAGAGCTGCGGGCGCTGATGGACAAAGGAGCCGGACTGCTCGGAAGCGTGCCGCGGCGCGCACCCCGCGGCACCCCTCGCGCCGACGCCCCTTCCGCGCACCCGCGTGAGCCGACCACCCCGCTTCCAGATCCACCTCCGGTCGCTCGGAACCCGTCGGATCACCTCGGGCCCTCGGAGGTGACGGATGCCACCCCAGGGCATGCGAACATCCCCGACTCCTACCAGCGATTCGGCGATCTTTCCGAGTCAGAGTTCGTTGAGAAATACTGGAACCCCGACAGCGTCAACTACGACAAATCGACCGGCGGATGGCGCTATCCACCGGACGATGGCTTCGACCTATCGGCGGGGAAGACTCCAAAAGAAGTGAACCTCCCCGAGGGGTACGTCATGGATCGCTACGGCGAGCCCTACGGTCGGTACACTTCGCCCGCCGGTACACCGTTCCCAGAGCGTGCGATTCCGCCCGACTCAGTGGGGCAGCCCTACTTCCAATACCGTGTGACCAAACCCTTCGACGAAGAATCCGGGATGCCGCGCGCCGGCCAAATCGCGCCTTGGTTCGAACAACCAGGTGGGGGCGTCCAATACCACCTTCCCAAGCCTGTTCAATGGCTTGAGGAACACGGGTACCTCACGAAAGTCGAGAACTGAGCATGCAAGACCTGACCTTCGAGCAGCTGTGCGGTGTGCTCCGTGAGGAGTTCGGCTCCGCCCCCGTCTCGAGTCCCCAGCACCCACGGGTGGGCGACGGCGATCCCGTGACGGGCGACCTCATCCTTCGCGAGGACGGGCCGTCCGTGTTCGTCGTGGGTGCGCAGGATCGAGGACAGTGGTCGGAACTCGCGCGATTCCCCTCCGAATCCGAGGCGTGCGCTTTCATCCTCGATCAGGTGCGAAAGAATCACCGTCCAGGGGTTCACCTGACTCCTGCAGAGAAGGCAGAATCCGAACGCATCACTCGCGACTTCGACGAAGAGTTGCGGCGCACTCTGGGACTCTGACGGAGGCGCTGGAATCAACGCGAGAGGCGTTCTCTCCTATCGACTCCCTCTCGTTTCGGCTACGCCGCCCAGCGGATCGAGGAGACTTCTGATGGCCTCAGTGCTCGAGACAGCAATCGCCCGAGCGCGATCGGGCCAGCTCACCATGCAGTCGGCGCTCTGGACGTTCGCGGCGAGTAGGCTCTCCGTTCCGGAGCGGATCCGGGAGAGACGTTCACAGACTTTCAGCCCGTGCTGTTCCCGAAAGACGACCACTCGATGATGGCTGTCTTCACATCCCCTCAGGAGGCCGAGCGCGTCGCCCACCTTGCGCCGTTCGTCGTCGCCATGTCGGGGAGCCAGCTGCTGTTGCATTGCCCGGCAACGCAGGACCTCGTCGTCAACCCCGGTTCGAATCTCGGGTTCGACATCGAGCCGGCGGGGATTGCTAAGTTCCGAACCGAACGTGTGCCGTGAACGAACGAGATGGAATGGCACCGGGTCTGACACCGGAAGAGCAAGAGAAGACGATGCGGAATCTCGAGCAGATGATGCGCCGCCAGGCCTCCGGGCAATACCGCGATCCGCCAGCGATCGCCGGGAAGGCAGAGTCGATGCTCCCCGGGATTTCTCGGGTGAGGAGCGCTGATGGGGATCCCGTACCCTTCCCGGATGGATTCGCCGACGATGTCGAGCCGTCACGCGGTGTGGACCGCGCACGTCGACGCGGAACTGCCGAGCGTTCTGGGACGGTGACGACGGAGGATTTCGACGAAATAGCTCCCGGGCTGTCCGCTGAAGATCGAGCGAAATCTCAAGCCGCCATGGACAACTTGCGCCGCCGCCAGGCGGAAGGTGACTAGAGGAGCCGGCCGAGCATTCCAGAAAAAGCCGACAGCATGCTTCCGGGCATCGTCGTCACGCGGCGGGCGCCCGGTCCCGCCGAACCCGCCAGAGCGAGGGCCATGGATTACGAGCATCTGCAGTCACGCATCTGGGCGAAACGCCCTCCTCCTCCGCCGCGGATGAACGGGAGGCGCTGGCGAGCGGCGACCGACAGCGTGCGCGGATGGAGCAGCGACTTCGCGAGTGGAAGTCCGCCGACGAAGGGACGGCGAGTTGAGGTTGTCTGTCCGCATGTCCAGGCGGTCATGATGCGCCCGTTCTTCTCCCACGGACGTGACTCCGTGGAGCCGAGACCGCTCGGGTGCCCCGCGTGCCTCGACCTGGCGATGCGCGAGGCTCAGCCCACCCTCCTCGTCACAACGTCACCGGACGATTCCCTCTACCGCTGCGACTACTGCCAGATGTGGTGGACCGGCAACAGCAGGTTCAGACACCCCACCACGGCCGATGCCGCGCAGGCCCGTTTCCCCGAGAAGCGAATAACGTTCTCGCCGGCGGTCGACGATGCGCAGCTGAGTGAGGCGATCGTGCTCTTCACCGGTTGGGGCGCAACGCCGGAACCGGTCGACGACATCACCCGTGTCGAGGCTCGGTTCCCGAAGGAGTTCCCCGCCCTCTAGCCGGTACTGGCCGCTTTCGTACGCGGGTCCGCGTCGCTCGTGTTCCACGAGGTCGCGCCTGCCGACGATGGGCTTCTCGGTCGCGTCCGAGCGCGTCCGGGGCTGATCATGCCCCGCCTCTCCGACGACGCGCTGGACGCTCTCACGTGGCGCTGGCCCTTCGTGGTGCCGCAACCTCCCCGTTCTCGACCTCTCGCAAGGACCCATGACCCTCGACACCGCCCTCACCGCCTACATCTGGGCCGACGACTCCGCCATCCCCGGCCGGCATCCCGAGGCCGTCCCCGATCGAGCCCTTCGCACCCACGTCGAGGGCCTGATCGACCGGATGGATGCCGTCACCCCGGCGACGACGCGACAGACCTGGCCGCGTGGGCTGACCGCACCGTCCGCGCGCTCGTTGCGTAGCGCGATGACGTGGGCGAAGCCGGCATCCGGGCACTCTCCGCTCTCCTCAGCTGGACGTGGCGCTGATCTCAGACCTGACCACGCGGGCACGGCTGCCACGTCGCGCGACGGCGCCGAGGTGCCATCGACATCGGCCACCACGCCACGAGTCTCGAGAACAGCGGCGAGAAGGTGGACGGCGCGGGGCGTGCGGGGAGCATGACTCCAGCCTTCCGGCCGCACCTGCCCCGCGCATCATCGCGAAGGACGAAACGTATCCATCGCGAGGAGGATCCCTACTGCGCGAGCAGCGTCGGATCCAGCGCCTCCGCCGCCGCCTTCGCGGCCACCGGCAGGGCATCGAGCACGCGGTCGAGAGCGACGTCGTCGTGGGCGGCGGTGAGGAACCACGCCTCGAACACGCTCGGGGGCAGCGAGACACCGGCATCCAGCATCGCGTGGAAGAACGGGGCGTACCGGTACGACTGCTGCGTGAGGGCCGTGGCGTAGTCGCGGGGCACCTCGGGCAGGAAGGCGACGCCGAACAGAGACCCCGCGCGCGGCACGGCGTGCACCACGCCCTCGGCGGTCAGGGCTTCGTCGAGCGCGTCGGCGATGCGGGCGGCCGACGCGTCGACCGCGGCGTACACCTCGGGCGTCGCCAAACGCAGCGTCGCCAGTCCCGCAGCCACCGAGAGCGGGTTCCCCGACAGCGTGCCGGCCTGGTACACCGGGCCGAGCGGCGCGAGGTGGTCCATGATCTCGGCGCGGCCGGCGAGGGCCGCGAGCGGCATCCCTCCGCCGATGACCTTGCCGTACGTGAGGATGTCGGGGAGGTACCGCTCGCCCTGCGAGGCCTGCAGGCCCCAGAAACCGGCGGGGTGCACGCGGAACCCGGTGAGCACCTCGTCCATGATGAGCAGCGACCCGTTGGCGTGGGCGATGTCGGAGAGCGCGGCGTTGAAGCCGGGCAGCGGCGGCACCACGCCCATGTTCGCCGACGCCGCCTCGACGATGATCGCGGCGATGTTCTCGCCGTGGACGGCGAAGACCTCGCGCACCGCGTCGAGGTCGTTGTACGGCAGCACGAGCGTCTGCGCGGCGATCGGCGCGGGAACGCCCGCCGAGCCGGGCAAGGCGAGGGTCGCGACGCCGGAGCCGGCGGCGGCCAGCAGGCCGTCGGAGTGGCCGTGGTAGTGCCCCGCGAACTTGATGAGCAGGTCGCGACCGGTGACGCCGCGCGCGAGACGGATCGCCGTCATGGTCGCCTCGGTGCCGGTCGAGACCAGACGCACCTTCTCGATCGGCTTCAGGTCGCCCACCTGCACGCGCTGCGCGACGAGGTCGGCGAGCTCCACCTCGGCCCCCGTGGGCGCACCGAAGGACAGACCCCGGGATGCCGCCGACTGCACCGCTCCGACCACCTCGGGGTGCGCGTGGCCGAGCAGCGCCGGTCCCCACGAGGCGACCAGGTCGACGTACTCGCGGCCCGCGGCATCCGTGATCCGGGGTCCCGAGGCGGACTGGACGAACCGCGGCGTCCCGCCGACGGAACCGTACGCGCGGACGGGCGAGTTCACGCCGCCCGGGATGACGTCCTTGGCGCGGGCGAACCACTGGTCGTTGAGATCGGTCATGGCATCCATTCTTCCGGGCGCCCCTGCGTGAGGGGTCGAAAAGTGTCGCTTCGGCGCCGTCCAGGCGACAGAAAGTGACCCCTCACGCGTGAGAGGAGACAGGTTACAGCTCGGCGCGGAGCCAGCGGGCGGCCTCGAGGGCCCAGTACGTCAGGATCGCGTCGGCGCCGGCGCGACGGATGCCGAGCAGGCTCTCGAGGATCGCGCCGCGGCGGTCGATCCAGCCGTGGGCCGCGGCCGCCTCGACCATCGCGTACTCGCCCGACACCTGGTACGCCCACACCGGCACGTCCACCGATGCGCGAACGTCGGCGAGCACATCGAGGTACGGCAGCGCCGGCTTGACCATGACGACGTCGGCGCCCTCTTCGACGTCGAGCAGCGCTTCGCGCACACCCTCGCGTCCGTTGCCGGGGTCGAGCTGGTACGAGCGACGGTCGCCCTTCAGCTGCGAGTCGACCGCCTCGCGGAAGGGACCGTAGAAGGCCCCGGCGTACTTCGCGGAGTACGCGAGGATCAGCGTGTCGGTGAAGCCCTCGACATCCAGCGCCTCGCGTACCGCACCCACCTGGCCGTCCATCATGCCCGACAGGCCCAGCATCGCCGAGCCCGCACGAGCCTGCGCGAGGCCCATGGCCGTGTAGCGCTCGAGGGTCGCGTCGTTGTCGACACTGCCGTCGGCCTGCAGGACTCCGCAGTGCCCGTGGTCGGTGAACTCGTCGAGGCACAGATCGGTCTGCACGACCAGGGCGTCGCCGACCTCGGCGACGACCGCCTCGGTGGCGCGATTCAGGATGCCGTTCGGGTCGTCGGCTCCCGACCCCACCGCATCGCGCACCTCCGGCACGCCGAAGAGCATGACGCCGCCGATGCGCTGCTCGGCCGCCTCGGCGACGGCGCGGCGCAGCGAGTCCATCGAGTGCTGCACGATCCCCGGCATCGACCCGATCGGGCTCGGCTCGCTGATGCCCTCGCGCACGAACATCGGCAGGACGAGCTGCGAGGGCACGAGGTGCGTCTCGCGAGCGAGACGACGGACGGCGGAGGTGCGGCGCAGGCGCCGCGGGCGGTGCTCGGGAAAGCTCATGGGGTCGATTCGTCGAGGGAGAGGGGGAAGCGGGCGACCGCGTCGATGAGGGAGTCGACGGTCTGGGTGTCGGCCACGACGTCGACGCCGAGTCCGGCGCGTTTGGCGTCTTTCGCGGTGCGCGGGCCGATGGCGGCGATGACGGTGGATGCCGGGATCTCGGGGAACTGCTCCACCACCTGCTCGGCGACCGAACCGCTGGTCACGAGGATGGCGTTGATCCGACCCGAGTGCACGTCGGCGGCGATCTTCTCGGTCAC
>NZ_CAJYPF010000111.1 GCF_913776565.1 uncultured Microbacterium sp.
TACACCCTGTCGGTCGCCTCGGCCGTGCTGGGGCTCATCGGCCTCGCCTACGTCGCCTTCGCCCTGGTCAAGGGCGAGGTCGCTCCCGCTCCCGGGCGCGTGAGCCTGTGGGACGGACTGGCCTTCCAGCTCGCCTCGCGCGAGGGCAGCGGATCGCTGTTCGACCCCGAGAGCCTCATGTCGCGCACCGTCGGACTGTGGTGGCAGCTCGATGCCGTCCTCATCGTCACGGCGCTCGCGGCCGCCGTCGCGGCGCTGTTCGTGCGCCGACTGCGTCCGTGGGCGATCGCCCTGCTGGCCCTGACGGCGTTCATGTTCCGCGGGGGGTACCTGCCCGTGCCGTACGTCATCATGCTGCTGCCGTTCGCGGCCGTGGTCGTCGCCGGAATGGGCCAGGTGGCCGTCGAGGCCCTGCGCTCCCACGGCGCCCTGCGGCGCATCGGCGGCGTCGCCACCGCCGTCGGACTCATCGTCGCGGTGCTGGCCGCGGGTCCGCTGTGGGCCGCGCAGCTGCGCGGGTTCCTGCTCGCCGACCTCGACCGCCCGCTGCGCGACGCCGAGGCGTGGATGACGCAGAACGCCCCCGCCGACTCGCGCATGCTCGTGGACGATGCGATGTGGGTCGACCTGGTGCGCGCCGGCTTCGAGCGCGAGAACGTCGTTTGGTACTACAAGGCCGACACCGACACCGACGTGCAGCGGCTCGCCCCCGACGGGTGGCGCGACTACGACTACGTCGTCACGACCGACTCCATGCGCACCTTCCCGACCGAGTTCCCGACCGTGCGCCAGGCGATCGAGAACAGCGCCGTCGTGGCGTCGTTCGGTGACGGCGCGCAGAAGGTCGACGTGCGCCTGGTCGACACCGCGCAGGCGGCGCTCGCGCAGGCCGCCGACGACGGCCTCTACGCCGCCCGGTCTGTGGCCGGGCAGCAGGTGCTGCAGAACCCCGACGTCGGCGTCCCCGGCGAGGAGCAGGACCTGCTCACCTCGGGCGTCGTCGACGGACGCATCCTGCTGACCCTCGGCCAGCTGTCGTCGCAGGGCCGGATCGACGTGGCCGACATCACGCAGCTCGAGGGCGACCCCTCGGGCGTGCACCGTCAGCTCATCGTCAGCTCGTTCGCGGGTCAGGATGCCCGCGGGGATGCCGCCGGGGCCGACGCCCTGCTGCGCTTCTACGAGTCGCTGACCGGCCCCCTGCGCCCGGTCTCGGTCGAACGCGGCGACGCGGGCGTGGTCATCACGTTCTCTCCCGACGAGCCGGTCGACCTGCTCCCCCGTCCCACCTCCTGATCCTCTCCTCCCCCCACGAAAGGACCGCCATGTTCCGTTCCACCCCCTCTTTCCGTCCCGCGCGGCTCGCCGCGATCGGCGCTGCCGCCCTGCTCACCGCCGGGATCGGCGTCGCCACCGCCCCGCCGCCTCCGCGGCCCCCACCGCCCCCGGCGGGTGGGCGCGCGTGGCGCACCTCTCCCCCGACACCAAGTCGGTCGACGTGCAGCTGACGGCGCTCGCCGGCGGAGCCGTGGTGTACGAGCTCGACGACGTCGCCTACGGTGCGGTGAGCCCCTACATCCCCCTCGCCGACGGCACGTACGTCGTGTCGATGGTGCCCTCGGATGCCGCCGACGGCACGCAGCCGGTCGTGCAGCAGTCGATCGACATCGCCGAGGGCGAGCCGCTCACGGTCGCCGCGTACGGCCGCAACGCCGATCTGAAGACCAGGGTGTTCGAGGACGACCTCTCGGCCCCCGCCGCCGGCCAGGCGCGGGTGCGCGTCGTGCAGGCCTCGACGGTCGAGCCGACGGTGAACGTCGACACCGCCCAGGGGCGCCCGATCGCGCGCGACGTGCCCGCGGGGTCGGCGACCGACTACGCCGCGGTGCCGGCCGGTTCGTGGGATCTGGAGCTGACGGGGGCGGACGAGTCCGCGACCTCGGCCGTCGATCTGCCGGCGGGGTCGGTCTCGACCCTCTTCGTGCTCGATGACGCCCAGGGAGCGCTCACGGCGCAGACCATCACCGACTCGGCGACCCTCGCCGACATGCCGGTCGGCGGCATCCACACCGGTGGCGGCGGAACCGCCACCGCCACGACCGCGCCCTCGGGTGCCGTTGCGGCGGGCGCCGGTGCGGCGGCGGTGGCGCTGGGCGCCGTCGCGCTGATCGCGGTGCGCCGGCACCGCCGGGGCGAGGCGGGCGCGTGACGTTCGCACGTCGAGCGTCGACGGTCGGCGCGGTCGCGACCGTCGTCGCCCTGACGATGGCGGCGTGCAGCACCGCGACCGAGCCCGATACCGCCGACCGCACCACGGCGACGGCCGAGGCCTTCCTCGACACCTACGTCGACGCCGGTCGCGTGGTGCGCACGGACCAGGGCGGCGACACCGTCAGCGAGGGGCAGGCGTACGGCCTGCTCCTCGCCGTCGCCGCCGACGACCCGTCGCGCTTCGACAGCATCTGGGACTGGACGACCACCCACCTGCAACGCGACGACGGTCTGCTGGCGTGGCAGTGGAAGGACGGCTCCGTCGTCGACGAGCAGCCCGCCTCGGACGCCGACCTCGATGCGGCGCGCGCCCTGGTGCTCGCGGGCGACGCCTTCGACCGCGACGACCTCCGCGCGCAGGGCGTGTCGCTCGGCGCCGCGGTCCTCGACGAGATGACGGCCGAGACCGCGCTCGGGCGCATCCTGCTGCCGGGACCGTGGGCGACGGCATCCCCCCACGCCTACAACCCCTCGTACGCGTCGCCGGCCGCGTTCGACGTGCTCTCGCGCGCGTCGGGCGACCCCCGGTGGGAGGAGCTGGCCGCGGGCAGCGCAGCGGTGACGAGCGCACTGATGGATGCCAACACCCTCCCGACCAACTGGGCCACGGTCGCCGACGACGGCGCCGTCGCGCTCGCGGGTTCCGCGGGCGGCGGGGGCGAGCCGGCGTACGGCTACGACGCCGCGCGCACGACCATCCGGTTCGCCGAGTCGTGCCGGGACGACGACCGCGCCCTCGCCGCACGTGTGGCCGCGGCGCTCCCCGGCGGAGACGAGCTGCCCGCCGAGCTCGACGCGGGCGGCGGCGCCTTCACGTCGGATCGCCACCCGGTCGCGTACGCCGCACGGGCGGCCGCGCTCGCTGCGAGCGGGCGCGACGACGAGGCGCGAGCCGACCTGCAGCGCATGGCCGACACCGCGGCATCCACCCCCACGTATTACGGTGCGGCCTGGACGGCCCTCGCCACGGCGATGCTCACCGACGACGTGCTCGACGGCTGCCCCGCGCTCACGGGCGACCCGGCGGCGGCGGACGCGCCCGGTGCGGCGGGTTCCGGGTCGACGACGGCGCCGGGCGTCGGCGCGGCGAGCGGGTTCCAGGACCCGGTGGCCCCCGCGGCGGCGAACACGGCCGCGCCCGTGCACATCTCGATCCCGGCGATCGGGGTGGACTCCGACCTCGTCGGGCTCGACCGCGGGGCCGACGGGTGGATCCAGTCGCCCCGGGACTACGACGCGGTCGGCTGGTACGAGAAGGGGGTCCTGCCCGGAGAGGTCGGTCCCGCAGTCATCGCGGGCCACGTCGATTCACCGACCGGACCGGCCGTTTTCTACGACCTGCCGCGACTGACGCCCGGCGACACGGTGTCGGTGCGCCGCGCCGACGGGTCGACGGCCGAGTTCGTGGTGACCGGGCTGCAGACCGTCGAGAAGAACAGCTTTCCCACCGAGTCGGTCTACGCGCCGACGCCGACGCCGCAGCTGCGGCTGGTCACGTGCGCCGGTGCGTGGGATCCGGCCAGCGGCCATTACGTCGACAATCTCGTCGTGACGGCCGTCGCCGTCTGACGGCGGCTCCGGACGCGTGCGGGTGCTCCCCACCCGCACGCGGGGACTCTTGCCGCTCTCCACCCAAAGCCATATGATGGCTGACGTCTAACAGCTTATGTCCGCACAAGGGAGTGAGACGATGAACGAAGCGCACGCACTGCAGGGCTATCCCGCCGCGCGACAGGTCGCCGCGAGCGCGGTCCGCGCCGCCTCCGAAGCCCTCGGCTCCCGCCTGGTCGTGCTCGATGACGACCCCACCGGGACGCAGTCGGTCGCCGACCTGCCCGTCCTCACCGCGTGGGACGTCGAGGACTTCGCCGCCGTCTTCTCGACCGACGCGCCCGCCGTCTACGTGCTCACCAATGCCCGCAGCCTCGGCGAGGCCGACGCGCGCACCCGTAACCGCGAGGTGGCCGTCAACGCCCTCACGGCCGCGCGTGACGCCGGCATCGAGCTCGAGTTCGTCAGCCGCGGCGACTCGACGCTGCGGGGGCACTTCCCCCTCGAGACCGACACGCTCGCCGACACCGTCGCGGCCGCGGGCGGGGCCCCCATCGACGGTGTGCTCATCGTGCCCGCGTTCCCCGACGCCGGACGCGTCACCATCGGCGGCACCCACTACATGCGCGAGGGCGACGAGCTGCGCCCCATCGGCGAGACCGAGTTCGCCCGCGACGCCACCTTCCGCTACGTCAGCTCCGACCTCGCCGACTGGGTCGCCGAGAAGTCGCAGGGGCGCCACCCCGCGGCATCCGTCATCGTCGTCGACCTCGCCGTCGTTCGCGCGGGCGCCGAGGCCATCGCCGATGCGATCCAGGATGCCGAGCACCGCACGCCCATCGTGTGCGACGTCGTGACCGAGGACGACCTGCGCCTGCTCTCGCTCGGCCTGATCGCCGCCCGCCGGCGCGGCAAGAACCTGCTGTCGCGCGTCGGCCCCCCGTTCGTGCGCGCCCGCATCGGCAGTGCGCAGCGCGAACCGCTGACCGCGGCCGAGGTGTTCCCCGACGGCGGGACCGAGCGGGGCGGGCTCATCGTCGTGGGCTCGCACGTCGCCGTCACCACGCGCCAGCTCGCGCGTCTGCGTGCCGTCCATCCCGACCTGACCGACATCGAGATCGACGTGGCGCGCGTGCTCGACTCCGACGGCGCGCCCGCCTATCTCAGCGGGATCGCCGACGCCGTGATCGCCGCCCTCGAGCTCGGCGACGTGGTGGTCAGCACCACCCGCACGGTCACCACGGCCGCCGACGCCGACGCGAGCCTCGCGATCGCCCGAACGGTGTCGTCGGCCGTCGTCCAGGTTGTGCAGGACGTCGTCGCCGCGACCCGCCCGCGGTTCGTCGTCGCCAAGGGCGGCATCACCTCGAGCGACGTGGCCGCACACGGTCTGTCGATGCGTCGGGCGACGGTGCGCGGGCCCCTGCTGCCCGGGATCATCTCGCTCTGGCAACCCGTCGACGGCCCCGCCGTGGGCGTGCCCTACGTGGTCTTCGCCGGAAACGTCGGCGACGACGACGCCCTCGCGCACGTCGTCACCACCCTCACGCGCAGCCCCGCGGCCACCCCCGACCACTGACACCGCGCGGCGCCCGCCCGCCGCCGCCCCACCCCGCATCGCAAAGGAGCACTGCCATGACCACCACCACCACCTCCACCGTCGCCGTCCTGGGCCTGGGCGCCATGGGCCTCCCCATGGCCACCCGCCTGGCCACCGGCCTGACGGTCCACGGTTTCGACATCGCCCCCGCCCGCCTGTCCCTCGCCGAGGAGCAGGGCGTGATCGCCTTCCCCTCCGCCCGCGAGGCCGTGGCCGGCGCGGATGCCGTCCTGCTCGCCGTCCGCGACCAGTACCAGCTCGACGAGGTGCTGTTCGGGGTCGACACCGGTATCGCCGCCGCCCTGCGCCCGGGCTCGGTCGTCATCCTGACCAGCACGGTCGGCACCGCCGGCATCCGTCCCATCGCCGATCGCCTGGGCGCCCTCGACATCGACCTCGTCGACGCGCCCCTGTCGGGCGGACCGGTCCGCGCGGGTCAGGGTGATCTGCTGATCGTCGTGGGAGCCTCGCCCTCCGCACGCGAGAAGGCGGCCCCCGTGCTCGAGCTGCTGGCATCCACCCTCACCGTCGTCGGCGACAACGCCGGAGACGGGCAGGCCCTGAAGACGGTGAACCAGCTGCTGTGCGGAGTACACATCGCTGCCGCCGGCGAGGCGCTCGCCCTCGCCGACGCACTCGGCCTCGACCCCGAGAAGACGCTCGAGGCGCTCATGGGCGGAGCGGCCGCCTCGTTCATGCTCGGCAACCGCGGACCGCGCATGCTGCAGGCCTACGACGACGAGGGGGCCGAGGTGCTCAGCGCCCTCGACATCTTCGTGAAGGACATGGGCATCGTCGGCGACGCCGCGCGCCGCCTGGGTCTTCCCGCGCCCGTCGCCGCGGCGGCGGAACAGCTCTATCTGACCGGCCGTTCGCAGGGACTCGGGTCGCTCGACGACTCCGCCGTCATCCGGGCCGTCGCCCCCGCTCGTCGTCACGGCTGACGACGCCCCACCTCGAGATCGAAGGAGATCCCGTCATGCTTCCCATCCTCACGGCCGACACCCCGCCCATCGCCCCCGCGGTGGAGTTCGGCACCGGCGCGCTGCTGGCGATCGCCGCCGCGGGCATCGCCCTGCTGCTCGTGCTCATCATCGTGTTCAAGGTGCACGCCTTCTTCGCCCTGCTCATCACGAGCGTCGCCGTGGCGCTCTCGGCGCAGATCCCTGCGGGCGACGTCTTCACCCTCGTGGCCAACGGCGTCGGATCGACCATGGGCAAGGTACTCATCATCATCGCCCTGGGCGCGATCCTCGGCCGCCTGATCGAGGTGTCGGGCGGAGTGCAGCATCTCGCCGAGCGCTTCACCGACCGCCTCGGACCGAAGCGCGTCGCGGTGGCGCTGACGATCGTCGCCTTCGTCGTGGCGATCCCGGTGTTCTTCGAGGTCGGTGTGATCGTGCTCGTGCCGATCCTCTACGCCTTCAGCAAGATCGCGGGCGTGAAGCCGATCGTGTTCGGCCTGCCGATGTTCGGGCTGATGCTGTCGGTGCACGTCGCCGTTCCCCCGCACCCCGGGATCGTCGCGGGCGCGGGAGTGTTCGGCGCCGACCTGGGCCTGATCACCGCGATCGCCCTGCCGATCTGCGCGGTGCTCGGTTTCCTGTGCTTCTGGGTCGCGCGCATCATGAACCGCACCGAGTACGCCCTCGCCCCGCGCGTCGCCGAGCAGATGGCCGAGTTCGGCAAGACCACCACCGTCATCGAGTCCCGCCGCGCCGACGGCACCGTGATGGCGCCGCCGAGCACGGGCCTGGTCATCGGCCTGATCGCCCTGCCGATCGTGCAGATCCTCGTCGGGACGGTGCTCTCGCTGAGCCTGCCCAGCGGCTCCACCGGCCGGGGCATCGCGACTTTCGTGGGCACTCCGGCGTTCGCGCTGCTGGTCGCGGTGATCGTGGCGTTCTTCGCCCTGCCCGTGCGCCGCCGCTGGGGCCTGGCCCGCACGCAGGAGGTCTTCGAGAGCTCCATGCCGCCGATCGCGTCGATCCTGCTCGTCGTCGCGGGTGGCGGCGTGTTCGGCGCGGTCCTGCAGGCCTCGGGCATCGGCACGGCCCTGTCCCTCACGCTCGACTCGCTCGGCGTGCCGCTTCTGGGCGCGGCGTTCCTCATCACCCTGGCCCTGCGCGCCGCGCAGGGCTCGGCGACCGTCGCGATCGTCACGACCGCGAGCCTGCTGTCGGCGGGCGTCGCCGAGGCCGGGTACACGCCGCTGCAGATCGCCGCGGTGGCCGTCGCGGTCGGCTTCGGATCGCTGGGGCTGTCGATGGTCACCGACGCCGGGTTCTGGATCGTGACGCGCTACCTCGGCCTCACCGTGGCCGACGGTCTGCGCACCTGGACCGTCCTCACCACCGTTCTCGGCGTCGCCGGGTTCCTGCTCACGTGGGCGGTGTTCGCCCTCGCGGGCTGACGCGCCGGTCGCACGCCGGGTCGGGGACACGCGCTCCCCGGCCCGGCGATTAGGTTGGGAACGGAAGGGGGATGCCATGGCGAGACGTTCACGCGTCGACGAGGTCGTCGACGGCCTCTTCGACGACATCGTCGCGAGGCGCCTGACCGCCGATCACGCCCTGCCCAGCGAACCCGAGCTCGGCGACCGCTTCGACGTCAGTCGGGTGACGGTCCGCGAGGCGATCAAGACGCTGCAGGCCCGCGGGGTCGTGCGGGTCGAGAGCGGCCGCGGCTCGTTCGTCCAGCCGGTCGCGCGGTGGACGTCTCTGGCCGCCGTCCTCGCGGCCACCTCGGCGACGGGCGACGCGCAGGCCGCCGAGCAGCTGATCGAGCTGCGCCGCATCTTCGAGACGGGCGCCGCCGCGCTCGCCGCCGAGCGCGCGACGGAAGAAGAGGTGGATGCCGTCGCCGCCGACCTCGAGGCGATGACCGCCGCTCACGCGGCTGACGACCTCGACGCCTTCGTCGCGGCGGACCTGTCTTTTCACGACCGCATCCTGACGGCGTCTCGCAATCCGTTCCTGACCGTGATGTTCGCGCCTCTGACCGAGGTGCTGTCGGAGCGGCGGGCGCAGACCTCGCGCGTGCGTGTGATCCAGCAGCACGCGATCGCCGAGCACTCCCGCGTGCTCGAGGCGCTGCGCGCGCGAGACCCCGAGGCGGCGCGGATCGCGATGGACGGGCACATGCAGCAGACGCTCGACGACCTGCGCGCCCACGTGCTGCACGTCTGAACGACGAATGCCCCGGCCGCTCGGGCCGGGGCATTCGTGCGAGGAGGTATCAGCCGACCGGGGTCGCCTCTGCGGCCGCCTCGTCTTCTTCGGTCGCCACGAGCTGGCCGCACGCGCCGTCGATCTCCTTGCCGCGGGTGTCGCGCAGGGTCGTCGGGATACCGGCGTCGTTGAGACGGCGCACGAACTCGTTCTGCACCGGCACCTCGGATGCCGTCCAGATCGACCCCGGGGTCGGGTTCAGCGGGATGGGGTTCACGTGCACCCATCCGCGACCGCGCGCGTTGAGCTTGTCGGCCAGCAGGTCGGCGCGCCAGGCGTGGTCGTTCATGTCCTTGATCAGGGCGTACTCGATCGACACACGGCGTCCGGTCTTGTCGAAGTAGGCGCGCGCGGCATCCAGTGCCTCGTCGACCTTCCAGCGCGAGTTCACCGGGATGAGCTCGTCGCGCAAGCCGTCGTCGGGGGCGTGCAGCGACAGGGCGAAGGTCACCGGGATGTCCTCCTCGGCAAGCTTCTTGATCGCGGGAACGAGCCCGACCGTCGAGACGGTGATGCCGCGCGCGCTCATGCCGAGCCCGTGCTCCTTGTCGACCATGACGCGCACGGCCTGCATGACGCGGGCGTAGTTGGCCAGCGGCTCACCCATGCCCATGAAGACGATGTTCGAGACGCGGTCGAGGGAGTGGTCGTCGCGCTTCTTCCCGCCGAGCCCACCGGCGGCGATGAGGGCGTTGGCGCGCACGATCTGCTCGACGATCTCGGCCGCCGACATGTTGCGCGTGAGCCCCGCCTGGCCGGTGGCGCAGAACGGGCAGTTCATGCCGCACCCGGCCTGGCTCGACACGCACAGCGTGATGCGGCCGGGGTAACGCATGAGCACGGACTCGACCAGCGCGCCGTCGTGCAGCTTCCACAGGAACTTGATCGTGTCGCCACGGTCGGTCTCGAGACGGCGCACCTCGGTCAGCAGCGGCGGGAGCATCCCCGCGACGAGTTCTTCGCGACCGGATGCCGGCAGATCGGTCATATCGGCCGGGTCGGAGGTGTAGTGCGTGAAGTAGTGCTTCTCGAGCTGCTTCGCGCGGAAGCCGGGCAGGCCCAGCTCCTTCACCTTGGCGACGCGCTCGTCGGCGGTCAGATCGGCCAGGTGCACGGGCGGCTTGCCGCGCTTGGGGCTGGCGAACTGCAGCAGCGG
>NZ_CAJYPF010000112.1 GCF_913776565.1 uncultured Microbacterium sp.
CACGCGAACATCGCGGTGCACGAGATGGTCTCGAACAGCGCCAGGTTGATGGTCGCGTGGTCGGGGATGTTCACGCACGTGCTGGCGTCGGGCGCGGCGAAGGCGACCGTTCGGACCGAGGACGCCCCCGTCCGTCACCTGGTTCCGCGGCGCGCCCGTCGCACGCTGTCGTCGCGCCGCGCCCGCAGCGTCGCGCGCCCGGCCGCCACGCGCTCGACCACCGTGGTTCGCACTGCCGGCCTGCGTACCGCCTTCACCGGCGACGCTTCGCAGCCGCTCCTCACCCCGCCGCGCGCCGGCGCACGCCTCACCAGCACCGCACGGACAGCGCGCTCCTGGTCGCACACCGCCGCCCCCGCCCGCGGTGACACGGTTGGGGCGGGGGGACCGGCATCCCGATCCCTCTGCGCGGACGCGCGCCCGATCGACCGCGCCGGATCGCCGCACATCGCGGGGCGCACGCGCCGCGCGCTCGCCCTGGCCTCGTCGATGCGGTCGACCGCGGCGACCCGCCCCGGCGGGCGGGCGCACGCGATCAGTGCTTCTCGCGCAGTTCGCGTCGACTCAGCGGATGACCGTCGTCGGCGACCGTCTCGACCGGTTCGGCGTTCTTCTGCGCCCGCCGCTGGCGGCGCCGCTCGCTCGCTCCCTCGATGAGGTTGTAGAGCGTCGGCAGCACCAGCAGGGTGAGGAACGTCGACGACACGAGACCGCCGATCACGACCACCGCGAGCGGCTGCGAGATGAACCCGCCGTGACCGGTGATGCCCAACGCCATCGGCACGAGGGCGAAGATGGCCGCGAGCGCGGTCATCAGGATGGGCCGCAGGCGTCGCGCCCCGCCGACGATCGTCGCGTCGTGCACGCTCAGCCCGCGCGCCCGGTACTGGTTGACCAGGTCGATGAGCACGATCGCGTTGGTGACGACGATGCCCACGAGCATCAGCGCGCCGATCATGCCCGCGACGCCCAGCGGGACCCCGGTGATCAGCAGCATCAGGATCGCCCCGGTCGCCGCGAACGGCACCGACACCAGCAGTTCGAGCGGCTGGCGCAGCGACTTGAAGGTCGCCACCATGACCACGTACACGATCAGGATGGCCGCCAGCAGAGCCAGCCCGAGCTGACCGAAGGCGTCCTGCTGGTCGGTGACGACGCCGCCGACCTTCGCGGTGGCGCCCTCGGGCAGCTGCACGTCGGCCAGCGCTGCGTTGACCGACGCCGAGGAGCTGCCCAGGTCGTCCGAGGTGGGGGTGACGGTGATGGATGCCGTGCGCAGCCCGCGCGAGGTGGTGATCGACGGAGGGGTCTGGCTCTGCTCGACCGTCGCGATCTGATCGAGGCGGACCGCACCCGCGGCGCTGGGGATCTCGAGCGCGCGCAGGTCGTCGATGGTCGCCGGCGGGTTGGGCGAGGCGAGGTAGACCGTCACCCCGCGCCCGTCGATCTCGACCGTGCCGGCCTGGCGCGGCTGCTGGGCGGCGGTGACGAGAGCACCCACGGCACGCTCGGACAGCCCCCGTTCGGCGGCCGCGTCGCGGTCGACCCGCACCGAGACGAACGGCAGAGAGGCCGACAGGCTGCTCGTGACCTGGCCGATGCCCTCGCGTCCGTCCAGCCCCGCCACGACCGCGTCGCTGGCCTGCTGCAGCGCCTGCCCGTCGGGGGCCGTGACGTCGACCGTGATGTCGGTGGAGCCGAAGCCGCCGCCCGAGGCCGCGACCTCGATCTCGCCGGCATCCGTCAGCTTCTCGAGCTCGGTGCGAACGCGCTCGCGCAGCTCGACCTGGTCGGCTCCCGACTCCGAGGTGATCGAGTAGGTGATGCCGGTTCCGCCGCCCGAGAAGGCGTCGCGCAGCGCCGATCCGCTCGAGCCGATCGAGGTCTGGACGGTCTGCACGCCGGCGGTGTCCAGCAGCACGGCCTCGACTTTCTGGGCGGCGGCGTCCTCGGCATCCAGGCTCGGGGCGGAGCCGATCTTCTGCGTGACGGTGAAGGTGTTCTGACCGGAGTCGCCGAGGAAGTCGGTCTTGAGCAGCGGCACCGCGGCGAGCGTGCCGCCGAGCACGAGGACGGCGAGGCCCAGGGTGACCCACGAGTGCTTCAGCGTCCAGCTGAGGATCGGCACGTACGCCTTCTGCAGGCGCGTGGGCGGCGCGTCGGCCGCTTCGGGGTCGACCGGGTTGCCTTCGGCGTCGCGCACGACCGTGCCGGGCTTGAGGAACCACGACGCGAGCACCGGCACGATGGTCAACGAGACCAGGAGCGAGGCCGCCATGGCGATCGTCACGGTGAGCGAGAACGGGCGGAACAGCTCGCCCGTCACGTCTCCGACGAAGGCGATGGGCAGGAACACCGCGACCGAGGTGATCGTGGATGCCGTGATGGCGGCCGCGACCTCGCGGACGGCCCGGACGATGGTGGGGATCTTGTCGGCGTCTCCCACGTAGTGACGTTTGATGTTCTCGATCACGACGATGGAGTCGTCGACGACGCGGCCGATCGCGATCGTGAGCGCGCCCAGCGTGAGGATGTTCAGCGAGTAGCCGAAGGCCTGCAGCCCGACGAAGGTGATGAGCACGCTCGTGGGGATCGAGATCGCCGTGACCAGGGTGGAGCGCACCGAGAGCAGGAAGACGAGGATCACGACGACCGCGAAGGCGAGGCCGAGCAGGCCCTCCTGCGCGAGGGCCTCGATCGACTGCGTCACGAACGGCGCCTGGTCGAACACGACGGTGAAGGTCGCGCCCTGGCCGAGCTGGGATTCCAGAGCGGGGAGCGCGGCCAGGACCCCCTGCGAGACGTCGACGGTGTTGGCCGCCGGGAGCTTGGTGACGGCGATCGTGAGGGCGGGCTGGCCGTCGACGCGCGAGAGCGTCGTGACGGGGTCGGCCTGCAGCTGCACCGACGCGACGTCGGCGATCGTGGTGGCACCCGCGCGCTGCTGCGCCGCGTCGGTCGGCACGAGCGGGAGGGCCGAGATCTCGTCGACGCTCGTGAGCTTCGCCCCGGTCTGCACGGTGAGGGTCTGATCGCCCTCGGTGAGCGAGCCGCCCGGGAACAGCACGCCGTTGGCGTCGAGGGCGTCGGTGATGGCCTGCTGGGTGTAGCCCCGCTCGGCGAGCTTCGTGGTGTCGGGGGTGATCGTCACCCGCTGGCCGGTGCCGCCGACGATCTGCGCGCCGTTGACGCCCGCGACGTCTTCGAGGTCGGGGATGACGCTGTTCTGCAGGACCGACTGGGTGGCCTGCGCGTCGCTGAAGCCCGTGACGGCGAGCTGGATGACGGGGAAGTCGTCGATGCTGGCGGAGGCGACCGTGGTGTCGGCGGACTCGGGCAGCTGGTCGTTGATGCGCGCGATGGCCGCGAGGATCTTCTGCTGCGCGGCGGCGAGGTCGGTGCCGTAGGTGAACGAGGCCGACACGATCGAGGAGTTCGTCGTGCTGGTCGCCGTGGTCGACTCGAGTCCCTCGACGCCGCGGATCGCGTTCTCGATCGGCGTCGACACGTCGGCTTCGACGACCTCGGGGGACGCTCCGGGGTAGGTCGTGACGACGGCGAGCTGCGGGAACTCGATCGAGGGGATGAGCTCTTGCTTCAGGCTGGTCAGCGCCAGACCACCGAAGATCGCCGCGACGATCGTCACGAGGGCGATCAGGGCGCGGTTCTTCAGGCTCAGGACGGCCAAATACGACACGAAGGACCCTCCGGGGTGACTTTTCGATACAAGCGTGTATCGAATCCTCAGTATCCCACGAGCCCCACCCGCACGGCCGGGCTCAGAACAGGGAGCCCACCGAGAGCCCGATCGCCGCCGCGATCACCGAACCCGCGAACGACGCGAGTCCGTACGTGATCGAGGTCCGCGTGCGTCCCTCTTCGGCGAGGAGCGCGGTCGTCACGGCGACGGCGCTGAAGGTCGTGTACCCCCCGAGCAGCCCCGTCCCGATGATCCACCGCCACGCCTCGTCGGCGGCCAGCGGGGTGACGATCCCCAGGGCGAGCGCCCCCGTGAGGTTGACCACGAGGATGCCCCACGGGAACCGCTCCCCCGTCCGCCGCCGCACGGCCACGTCGACGAGGTAGCGCAGTGCCGCTCCGACACCGCCGGCGATCACCACGGCGAGGAAGACGAGCGGGTTCACGCCGCCAATCTACGCCCGCCGCACCCGAGGCTCAGGCTTCGAGAGCCTCGACGCGGCGACGCAGTTCGCCTGCCTTCTCGGCGCCGATCTGGGCTTCGGCGAGCGTGAGCGCCGCACTGGCCGTGAGCGTGCGGGCCACGAGGTAGGTCGGGCTCGCCTTCAGGTCGGGGATGACGTCGAGGATGATGCCCGCGGCATCCGGGTCCGTCATGAGCGTTCCGAGCTTGATCTTGGCGAGGTCGTATCGAGCAGTCATGGATTCCTCCGTCGGGGGTGCGTCGTCGTCACCCTGAGCAGATACTTGCACATATGTACCGTTAAGTCACCACACTCCCGGGATCCCGTGAGAGCGCCCCGACGAGGTCGAACGCGGCGCGCGCCTCGGGCGTCCAGAACGCCCCGACGTAGACGTGGAACCCCGCCGATGCGGTGACCAGACGCAGGGACGCCCCCGCGGCTTCGGCTCGGGCGGCGAACGCGACGGCGTCGTCGAAGAAGATGTCGCGCCGACCCTGGAACACGAGGGTGGGCGGCAGCGCCGCGAGCGGCATGCGCGCCGGATTCAGCTCGGGATCGTCCAGACCGCGCTCCCCGACCCACGCCACCGCGGCGGCCCGCAGCCCGGGCACCCGCAGCGACGGGTCGCGTCGCGAGCGGCGGCCGATCGCCGGGTTGCCGAGAGCCAGGTCCAGCCACGGCGAGAAGAGCACCAGCGCGTCGGGACGACGCCGCGCGCGCAGCGCGAGACCGACCGCGACGGCTCCTCCCGCCGAATCGCCCGCCACGAGCAGCCGCGACACCCCGCGGCGCGCGGCCAGCCGCTCGTACTGCGCATCGATGGCGGCGAGGGTCTCGTCGGCGCCGTGCTCAGGGGCCAGCGGATAGCAGACCACCGTGACGGCCGCCCCGGTCGCGCGAGCGAGCCGCTCGACGATCCACCAGTGCTCCGGGACGAGGGGGTTCACCAGGCCTCCCCCGGGCAGGTACAGCAGCTCGAACCCCGGCATCCGCCGCGCGGGTTCGTAGCGGAAGACCGGCTGCCCGCCCTCGTGCGCCACCGTCACCCGCCCGCGACGGCGCAGATGGGCGGGCGGGTCGGCCGCGCGGCGGTCGGGGTCGAGGGTGTCGAGGTAGTCCGGGCGCCCGAGGGCGCGGCGGATCGGGCGGGCGTTGAGCCACATCGCCGCCGCGGTGAGCCTCATCGAGAGCGACACGGGCGCCCTCAGCTTCCGGATGCCGCGTCGCCCAGCGCGTTCGTGGTGACCGCCCGCACGACGGCGGGAAGACCCGCCGCGATCCTGCGCCCCACGAACAGGCCGAACACCGCCGACAGCGGGCCCGTGATCTCGACCCCGTGCGTGACCGAGAGGCCGTTCGGGGTCTTCGACATGCGGTGCGGGAACGACAGCGTCGCGCCGGGGAGCCCGATGCGGAAGTTCATCGCCACCCCGGGCTGCAGATCGGTGAAGGCGAACCGCTGGGCCGGGGCACCGTGGTTGACCACGCGTCCCGTCCCGCCGACGCGCGGGGGCGTCGAGAAGACCGCCTCGCGCAGATCGGGGTCGTCGACCGCCCAGTCCTCGGGCGTGGTCCACCTCTTCCACACCGCCTCGGCCGTCGCGGTCGTGAGGTGCGTGTAGCTGCGGCGCCAGGTCATCGGGCGACTCCCGTCTGTTCGTCATCGGTCATGGGGACGGCGAGAAGGGCCTGGGCCTGCAGTGCGGCCCGCTCCCCGGCGCGCACGGCGCCGTCCATGAAGCCGGTCCACCGCGCCGCCGTCTCGGTGCCGGCCCAGAGCACACGGCCCACCGGCTCCACCAGCGCCGACGCGTAGGGCACGACCGCCCCCGGCCCGGGCACGGCGGTGGGACCACCCGCGACCCACGACTCGGCGCCCCACCTCTGGTCGATGTAGCCGGTGGCATCCAGGGCCCGCTGTCCGAACAGGTCGGCGAACGACGACAGAACGCGGGCACGGCGTTCCGCCGGGGGCAGATCGTCCCACTCGCGCGCGTACACCCCGCCCACGAAGCCCAGCAGGACGCCGGGGGCGTCCGGTCCCGCGGGGCCGGCGTCGAACGTGATGAACACCGGGCCGGTGTCGGACAGGCCCTGACCGGACAGGTCGCGATCGCGCCAGAACGGCCGGTCGTAGACCGCGTAGGCCTTCGACAGCACTCCGGCCGGCCACCGCTGCGCCATCTGCGCGTGCACCGGCGGGAGGGCGGGGGCGAAGGCGATCCGGCCGCGCAGCGACGGCGGCACGGCGACGACGACGACGCGCGCGCTGACACTCTCGAAGTCGGTGTGCACGCGCACCGAGTCGGCAGTGGAGTCGATCCGACGTACGGGGGCCCGCAGGCGCAGCGTCTCGCCGAGACCGGCGGACAGGCGACGCGCGATCTCGTACGACCCCTCGACGAAATGCTCCTCCTGGGCACCCCCGGCGGTGTCGAGCATGGATGACAGCCCACCCGCCTGGTGGATGTAGTGCAGCGCATGCAGGAACGAGATCTCGTCGGGCTCGCATCCCCAGGTGGTGCGCGCCGCGATGGCGATCAGGTCGCGGGCGGCTGACGACGCGTGCGACCGGCGCAGCCACGACCCGAGGCTCTCGGCATCCCACTGCGCCGCGTTCCCGGCGGCGGCGGGTCGGCCGCACGGCACGGTGCGCGCCAGCCGGTCGAGTGCGAGCTGGATGCGGCCGACATCGACGATGCTCGCCCCCACCGGCGGCACCGTGCCGCGGTATCGCCGATGCTGGCCACGCCAACGGATGACGTTCCGCCCGGCGGTGTACGTCGCGAACCGCGTCACCCCCACCTCGTCGGCGAGGGCGAGCACGCGGTCCTGTCCCGGGCCGACGAAAGTGCCGCCGAGATCGACGTGGACCCCCGCGACGTCGGCGGACGACACGCGCCCGCCGACCCGATCGTCCGCTTCGAACACGGCGACGCGCGCCCCGAACTGACGCAGCCGGTGGGCGGCGGTGAGACCCGAGAGGCCGGCGCCGACGACGACCACGTCGACGTCGGGGGCGGACGACCGGGCCGCGGCCGAGGGGGAGGCGGTCATAGGCTTGCTCCGTTTCTGGTGCGACAGCGGCCGGCGAGGCCGACGAGGAGGACAGCGTGAGCGAGACGTCGACCCGATCGATGCGGGCCCGCGGCCGCGCGCGGCGGGAACTGCTGCTGGACGCGACGATCTCGATCATCGCCGAGGGGGGCATCGCCGCCGTGACCCATCGGTCGGTGGCCGCCGCGGCCGGTGTGCCGCACTCGTCGACGACCTACTTCTTCGACTCCCTCGACGACATGATCGGAGAAGCGGTCGCGCACGCGATGGCGGCCGAACTGGAGCGCCTCGAGCAGTTCCGCGCGGTGCTCGAGACCAGCGGCAATCGACCCGGCGCGGCGATCGACGAGTTCGTGGAGATCGTGCGGACGCAGTCGCAGGAGCACACGGTCGCGCAGTTCGAGATCTACCTGTTCGCCTCGCGGCATCCGGTCCTGCGTGTGCACGTGGAGCGCATCCTGGACGAGACCCGGTCGCTCGCGGCGGCGGTGCTGCGCACCAACGGTGTCACCGATCCGCGCGCCGCGGCCGCGGTGGTCGCGTTGATCGACGGTTTCGCCCTGCATCGCATCGCCCGTTCCGAAGAGGTCCAGTTCTCGTCGCTGGCGCACGCCCTGCGCGCCGCGATGGTGGGTTTCGTGACACTCGCCGCGACGTCGTCGCTCGGTGAGACGGACACGTCACCCGCCTAAGTGGGACAAACGTACTGTTTTCTGCTCATTCAAGCGACGACATCTCGCGATTTCACACTTTCGTCACAGAAAACAGTACGTCTGTGCAATAAAGTGAGCCCAGGGTCGATCCCGGTGAAGTGATCGACAGAAGGGTTCCGCGATGATCCGTCCCCGTCTCCACGACCACGTGCTCCGATGGGGGGCGCGCGTCCTCGGATCGACGCCCCCCGCCGTGCTGCGCGTCGTCAACCGCCGTCCGGTCGTCGTCGACGGGTGCACCCTGCACCCCGCGGTGCAGGCGTCGCTGCGCGTCATGAACGACGCACCCGGCGCCCGGTTCGAGCGGCTCCCGGTCGACGACGCCCGCGCGCACATCGAACGCGAGGCGTGGACCTTCGCCAGCACCCTGCGCCTCGCCCAGCGGGACGACATCCTCATCCCCACGCGCTCCGGACCCGTGCCCGGCCGCGTGTACCGCGCGCGCACCGACACCGCGGCATCCGGGACCGTCGTGTACTTCCACGGCGGCGGCTGGGTGCTCGGATCCGTCGACAGCGCGGATGCCACCTGCCGCACGCTCGCCGACGGCTCGGGCCTGACCGTGGTGTCGGTCGGCTACCGCCTGGCCCCCGAGGACCCGTTCCCCGCGGGCCTCGAGGACGGCGTCGACGCGTTCCGCTGGGTCCGCGACAACGCCGCGCTCTTCGGCTCCACCGCGTCGAGCGTCGGCGTCGGCGGAGAGAGCGCCGGCGGCAACATGGCGGCGGTCGTGTCGGCCGTGACCCGCACGGATGCCGAGGGCTCGCCCGCGTTCCAGATCCTGTTCTGCCCGGTCACGGACCTGTCGCGCAAACACCGGTCGTACGAGCTCTTCGCCGACGGCTTCTTCCTCACCGAGGCGCAGATGGACTGGTACGCCGCGCACTACCTCGGCGAGAGGGGACGACCCGACGATCCCCTGGTGTCCCCCCTCCTCGCCGACGACCTGTCGGGACTCGCTCCGGCCTACGTCGCCGTGTCGGGCTTCGACGTGCTGCGCGACGAGGGGGTGGCGTACGCGCGAAGGCTCGAGGCGGCCGGCGTGCCCACGACCCTCGTGACCCATGCCGACCAGATCCACGGGTTCTTCAACGCGTGCGGCGCCCTTCGCGACGCGCGCACGGCGGTGACGGATGCCGGGCGCTGGGCCCTCACCACCCTCGCCGCGGCACCCACGGGCGACGCGCGGTGATCGCCGACACCCCGCTCGGGTCGTCCGCGGCCTACGCCGAACCCACGCGCCCCGTCCGCGCCGGGTGGATTGCCGCCTTCGCCGGGGTCTGGCTGGGCCTGTGGATGGCGCAGCTCGTCCCCGTGCAGGTTCTGCTCCCCCTGCAGATCGCCGCCCAGCACACGAGCGACGACTGGCTCGTCTCGCTGGTCGCCTATGGACTGGTCAGCGCTGTCGCCGGGACGTTCGTCGTGATCGCCTACCCGATCGTGGGCGCCCTGAGCGATCGCACCCGCTCGCGCTTCGGACGGCGACGCCCGTGGATCCTCGGCGGGGTCGTCCTGGCCGCGATCGGGCTGGCCCTGCTCGGCGTGCAGACCGCGACCCTCGGTACCGTCGCGATGTGGACGACGGTCATGATCGGCTTCTGCATGGCATCCGCCGCCCTGACCGCGGTGATGGCCGACACGGTGCCCGCGGGGCAACGCGGCCTGGTCTCGGGCTGGATCTCGGCACCCAACGCCCTCGGCATCCTGCTCGGGATCGTGCTGGTCACCGCGGTGTTCACCACCACCCCCGCGGGATACCTCGCGCTCGCGGTGTGCGCGATCGTCCTGGCGGCGCCGTTCCTGGCGGTCCTGCGCGACACCCCCCTCACGGCCGCCGAAGCCGCTCTGCTCGAGCCGCTGACCCCGCGCACGATCCTGTCGTCGATCTGGGTCGACCCGCGTCGACACCCCGACTTCGCCTGGACGGTCGCCAGCCGCGTCCTGATCAACCTCGGCAACGCCATCGCGACGACGATGCTGCTGTACTTCTTCACGTTCGCGCTGCGCGTGGCCGACCCCACGGGCTTCCTCGTCTTCACGACGGTCATCTATATGGCGGTGACGATCGTGGCATCCGTCGCCCTCGGAAAGCTCAGCGACGTCGTCGGTCGCCGCCGGGTGTTCGTGTTCGCGTCTGGCTCGGCGCAGGCGGTCGCGGCCCTGCTGCTCGCGATCGTTCCGTCGGAGGCTGCTGCGGTGGCGGGGGCTGTCCTGCTCGGTCTGGGGCAGGGCTGCTTCTTCGCCGTCGACCAGGCGCTGGCCACCCAGGTGCTGCCCTCGGCCGAGACGCGCGGCAAGGACGTGGGGATCATGAACATCGCCCTCGCGGGCCCTCAGGCCTTCGGTCCGCTGCTCGGGGCGGGCGCAGTGGTGCTGTTCGGCGGGTTCCCCGGGCTGTTCCTCGCCAGCGGCATTGCGGGCCTGCTCGGCTCGATCGTCATCATGCGCGTGCGCTCGGTGCGGTGACGTCCGCCGCCGCGCGCGCTCAGCGGTAGAGGAGCCGGATGAGGCGATCGACCAGGCGATCGGTCGAGGGCGTCCGTCGCATCGTCGTGAGCGTCAGCAGCCGGAAGCGCTGACGGGTGAGCGCCTTGGGGTACGCGAACTCGCGCAGTCCGTCGGCGCCGTGGATACGCCCGAATCCCGAATCCCCCACCCCGCCGAAGGGGAGCGCGGGAACAGCGGCGAACGCGATGACCGCGTTGATCGCGATCATCCCGCCACGCAGGCGCAGCGCGAGCTCGCGGCCCCGCCGCTTCGAGAACACCGCACCCGACAGGCCGTAGCGCACGGCGTTGGCCCTCTCGACGGCCTCGTCCATGGATGCCACGCGGTTGACGACGAGGGTGGGGCCGAAGGTCTCGTCGCGCACCGCGGAGGACCGCTCGTCGACGTCGGTGAGCAGCACGGGCTGCAGCGTGGATCCCTCGGCGGGCACCGGTCCGACCCGCAGGACCGCGCCCCGCGCGAGCGCGTCGGCGACGTGCGAGCGGACCACGTCGGCCTGTCGCGGCATGGTGAGGGGGCCGAGCCGCGCCGCGTCGTCGACTCCCGCGCGCAGCTCCGCCGTGCGTTCGGCCACGGCCTCGACGAACCGGTCGTAGATCGCCGCGTGCGCGTAGACGCGCTCGATGCCGATGCAGGTCTGCCCCGCGTTCGAGTACGCCCCCCACACCGCCGCCTCGGCGGCCGCGTCCAGGTCGGCGTCCTCGTCGACGAGCAGGGCGTCCTTGCCACCGGCCTCGATCACCACGGGGGTGAGGGTCTCGGCGCACGCGGCCATGACGGCCTTGCCCGTCGCGGTGGATCCGGTGAACGCGACCTTGTCGACACCGGCGCGGCACAGGGCCGCCCCCGTCTCACCGAAGCCGGTCACCACCGAGAACACGTCAGCCGGGCCACCCGCGCGCACGAAGGCGCGCTGCAGCCAGGCGCCGACGCCGGGGGTGTACTCGCTCGGCTTGAACACCACGGCGTTGCCCGCCGCGAGCGCGTACGCGATCGACCCCATGGGCGTGAAGACGGGGTAGTTCCACGGCCCGATCACCCCGACGACGCCATAGGGCACGTAGCCCAGGCTCGAGGCCTGGTTGAACATGAGCGCACCCGAGGCGACGCGGCGGCGGCGCAGCGTCCGCCGAGCGTGCGCCGCCGACCACGACAGGTGGTCGAGGGCGAGCAGGATCTCCAGCCGGGCATCGCCGCGCGGTTTGCCCGTCTCGGCCCGGACCGTGTCGATGAGGCCGTCGAGGTCGGCGACGATCGCGCGCCGCCAGCCCTGGAGCACCCGCCTCCTGCCCGAGAAGTCCAGGCTCCGCCAGCCGCGGGCGGCCGAGCGGGCGCGACCGACCGCTGCGGCGACCTCGTCGACCCCGTGCGCGGGGTACGTGCCGACGGTTCGGCCGTCGAGGGGACTGACCGAGGTGAACGTCGTGGTGGTCATGGCATCCATCTCACACCCCGTGCTTCTGCCCGTACCCGGTCGCGACCGCGGTGGCGATCACGGACGCCTGCTGCGACGCGCTGAGTTCGGCGGGTTCCCCGGCCGCCCGCGCTCGCAGGTAGATGTCGCAGGCCCACTCGAGCACCGCCGTGTGCTGCACGGCCTCGCTCAGATCGCGACCGGTGGTCACCGCGCCGTGGTGGGCGAGGATCACGGCGTTCGCCCCGGCCAGAACACCCCCGGCGGCCGCGGCGAGCTCGGCGGAACCGAACACCGAGAACGGCACGACCTCGATCTCGCCGCCGAGCGCGAGCTGCTGGTAGTGCACGCACGGCAGCCGGTCCGCGACGAGCGAGAGGGCGACGGCAGCCGGGGCGTGCGTGTGGACGACCGCCCCCACGGCCTCGTCGGCGTACGCCGCCCGATGCAGGTCGAGCTCGGAACTGGGAGCGAGGACACCCGCGATGATCCGGCCGTCGTCGCCGACGATCACGACGTCGTCGGCCGCGGCCTCGGCGAAGACCACCCCGGTGGCGGTGATGGCGATGCCGCCCTCGACACGCACGCTCACGTTGCCGGCCGTCCCCTGCACGAGGCCCTGCGCGGCGAGCGCGCGGCAGGCGTGCGCGATGGCGGCGCGCAGGTCGCCCTCGGGCGGCGTCACGGGGTCACCTCGCCGAGCAGCGCGTCGATGGAGGCGGCGTCGTACCGGCCGTAGGCGGTGCCGACACCGGCCACGACCTGCGCGGCGACCGCGGAGCCGAAGCGGGCGGCGCCGACCGTCCCCTCGCCGCGCAGCCGGGCGAAGACGAACCCCGCCGAGAAGGCATCGCCGCCCCCGCTGGTGTCGACGGGTTCTGCAGCGACGATCGGAACGCGTTCGATGTCGCCGTCCTCGACGACGATGATGTCGCGCGCCCCGTCGGTCACGGCCACGATCTTCGCGCCCGCGGCGTACAGCGCGCGGGCGGCCGCGGGCAGATCCGCCTCTCCGGTCCAGCCCAGGGCCTGCTCGGCATTGGGTAGGACGTAGTCGGCGTGCTCCAGCAGCGGCTCGATGAGGCCGTAGAAGGCCGGGTCGCCGCCGATGAGGAAATCGAGAGAGGTCGTCGCGCCGTGGCGGTGGGCGTACTCCAGGATCTCGACGACGTTCTCGGGCCCGAGCAGTTCGGGCGCACCGACGTGGACGTGCGCGGCGGCGGCGAGGGCCTGCCACGGCACGGTGTCGGCGGCGAGCGCGTTGGCTCCCACGACGTGAAGGGCGGGGCGCGAGCCGTCGGATCGGATGGGCAGGACGGATGCCGAGGTGGGCAGGTCGCCGATCACGAGGTGCGTGACGTCGACGCCGGCGTCGCGGAGCAGGCCCGTCAGCACCCGACCGGCGACATCGTCGCCCACCGCGCCGCTGGTGGTGACCCGGGCTCCCAGCTTGCTCAGCACGAGGGCGGTCCCCCCGGCCGGGCCGGCGGCGGACAGCACGATCTCGTCGACCAGGAGCGAGCCCTGTCCCTCGGGGATCGCGTCGACGGGGTGCACGATCGTGTCGAGCACATGGGCTCCGAGCGTGACGATCTCAGGGGCGGCGTTCATCGTCGAACCTCCGGGTCGGGCGACGCGAGAAGCCGCATCGCGAAGTGGCACATTTGTACCACTTTCTCGTTCGCGCGACAACGTCAGGCCCGCGCGCGCCCCCCGCGACCGATCAGCACGCCACCCCACGCCGCGACCGTCCCCACGAGCACGGTCGCCACCCCCCACCACAGCAGGCCCGGGTCGGCCGATTCGACGGCGAGTGCACTGTAGGTGGTGAACCCGCCCAGCACCCCGGTACCGACGAAGAGCTGCACGCGCTGTGCGCGCGAGGACTGCGGCATCCGCGCCCTCCAACCGAAGAGGATGCCGATCGCGAACGCGCCCACCACGTTGATGAGCGGCACCAGCGCGGACCCGAGATCCTCGCTGAACGCCAGGGTCAGACCGGCGCGCGCGGCGGTGCCGATCGCCCCTCCCACCGCCACCAGGACGACGTCACGCCACATGCTCACCCGCGCCACCTTACGCCCGGGTCACTCCCCCAGGATGAGACGCCTGATCGCGGCATCCTTGGACCCGCCGACGTCCATCGTGCGCCCCTTGCGGTACAGCGCGAAGACGCGGGGGTCGATGTAGCTCGCGCGAGCGACCGCCGGAGTGTTGCCCAGCGCCTCGGCCGCGCAGCGGACCGCGGCGAGCTCGGCCTTCTTGCGCTCGCTCTTGCCGCCCACCGCGCCCGCCTTCGCGAGGGACTCGGCCGCGAGGATGGTGCCGCGCAACGTCCGGAAGTCCTTGGCGCTGAACGGCCCGCCGGTGAGCGAGCGCACGTACGCATTCACGTCGCCGGGGGTCAAGGGCACGCGCCGACGTCCGCGCCGGTAGCTCAGCAGCGCGGCGCGCGAGCGTCCGAGCGCGAGTTCGTCGACGAGGGATGCCAACTCCGCGTCGCGCAGCGACAGCTCGGCCCGCTTGCCGCTCTTGGCCGGGAACGACAGGCGGATCAGGTCGCCCTCGACGACGGCATCCCGGCGTTGCAGCGTCGTCAGCCCCCGACTGCCGTTCGTGACGAAGTACCGCGCGTTGCCGACACGGGGCGCGACGAGGTCCAGGAAACGGAACGACACCGCCAGGACCCGCTCGCGGTCGATCTCGGATCGCCGCAGCGACTGCGTCACGCGCGCGCGGGCACGCGGGAGCGACTCGGCGAGCTGCAGGGCACGGGCGAACTTGCCCTTGTCCTGTCGTTTCGACCAGTCGGCGTGGTACGTGTACTGGCGGCGACCCGCCTCGTCGGTGCCGACCGCCTGGATGTGCGCGTTGGCCTCCTTCGCGATCCAGACCTCGCGCCAGGCCGGGGGGATCACCAGGGCGCGCGCCCGGGCGGCCTCGCGCTCGGAGACAGCGGCTCCCGTGTGGTCGACGAAGCGGAACCCCGCCCCCGACCGCACGCGTCGGTAGCCCGGGTCCTCGTAGGGGCGCACCCGGATGAGCCGCGCCATCGGAGTCAGTGCGAGCGGAGCATGTCGATGAGCTCCGCCTTCTTCTTGTTCGAGTAGCCGGTGAGGCCGAGTTCCTTCGCGCGTTTCTTGAGCTCGTCGACGGTGCGGTCCTCGTAGTCCTCGGCGTGACCGCCCTTCTCACCGATCTTGTCGCGCCCCTGCGCCGCCGCCGCGTTCGAGATGCGCGCGGCCTTCTCCTTCGAGTCGCCCTCCGCGCGGAGCTTCTCGTAGAGCTCGGGGTCCTTC
>NZ_CAJYPF010000113.1 GCF_913776565.1 uncultured Microbacterium sp.
GCAGCAGCACGAGCAGGGGCACGATGACGGTGCCGCCGCCGACCCCGAAGAGCCCGGACATGAGCCCGGCCAGCAGGCCGACCGCGATGCACACCAGATACAGACGAGCGGAGCGGGTCGGGCGGCCGGTCACGGCGGGGCGGGTCTCGGAAGGCACGACGTCCAGTCTCCCACCGGCGGGGCGACGCACCGCGCTCACCCGATCCCCCGTCCGGAAAAGAAAGCGGCCCCCGGTGGTCCGAAGCCGCGTCCACCGGGGGCCGTCGCCCTCACAGGTCAAGCAGGACGGTGACCCGAACACCGGACTGCGACCACTCGAGTGAGGGTGCGACAGAAGAAACGATATGCACCCCGCCGCCCCGCCCAGGACCGGTTGACACTGATAACTAGACCTGCTAACTATTTAGACCGATGAACTCTTGGTAGCGCTCCCGGGAATAGCTTCTCCGCCCCGGCTGTTCCGGTCGCTCATGACAACCGTAGGAATCATCGGAGCAGGAAACATCGGTTCGGCCCTCGCGAAGGGCTTCGCGCAGAACGGCTACGACGTCGTGATCGCGAACTCGCGCGGGCCCGAGACCCTGAGCGACCTGGTCGCCGAGGTCGGCGACAAGGCCCGAGCCGCGACCGCGCGCGAGGCGGCCGAGGCCGGCGACATCGTCGTCGTGACCGTACCGCTCAAGGCGATCGACGACCTTCCCGCCGCTGAACTCGCCGGCAAGACCGTGCTCGACACGAACAACTACTACTTCGAGCGCGACGGCCGCATCGCCGAGCTCGACGAGAAGAAGACCACGACCTCCGAGATGCTGCAGAAGCGCCTCCCGGAATCAGTGGTCGTGAAGGCGTTCAACCACATCCCGGCCGCCGACATCCTCACCGACGGCAGCCCCGCCGGCAGCGACGACCGTCGCGCCCTCGCCACCGCGGGCGACTCCGACGAGGCGGTCGCCCTCGTCACGCGCATCTACGACGAGTTCGGTTTCGACACCGTCAACGTCGGTTCGCTCAGCGAGAGCTGGCGCGTGGAGCGCGACCAGCCCGCCTACGTCGTGCGCCAGAACGCCGACGAGCTGACGCAGAACCTGGCCCGCGCCGAGCGCTGACCGCCGGGCGCCTCGCGCCGGGCACCGGACTCGTCCTGCCCGGCGCCTCGCGCCGAGACCACCTCGATAAACGGCATTCGTGCCGAGAAACGCCGCGCTGCCGCGTTTCTCGGCACGAATCGCGTTTATGGGTGCCCACCCACCCGGCGGCGGCGCCTGCGTCTCGGCGTCCGCACCCCGGGGGCTGCCGCCCCAGCGCCGGCCCCCGCGTCAGAGCGCGGCGAGCGCCTGGTCGACGTCCGCGACGAGGTCCTCGACCGACTCGATACCCACCGACAGGCGCACGATCGTCTCGGGGACGGCGAGTTCGGTTCCGCGGACCGAGGCGTGGGTCATGGCATCCGGGTAGTTCACCAGGGACTCCACACCGCCGAGCGACTCCGCGAGCGTGAACAGCCGAGTCGATTCGGCGAAGCGGCGGGCCGCGGCGCCGTCCGCGAGCTCGAGCGAGACGATGCCGCCGAAGCCGCTCATCTGCCGCGCCGCCAGCTCGTGGCCCGGGTGCGAGGGGAGTCCGGGGTAGTACACCTTCGCGACGCGGTCGTGCGCCAGCAGGTGCTCGGCCACCGCCTGCGCGTTCGAGCTGTGGCGCTGCATACGCACCGCGAGGGTCTTGATGCCGCGCGTGGTCAGGTAGGCATCGAACGGACCCGACACCGCCCCGGCGGCGAACTGCAGGAACTGCACCTTCTCGGCCAGGTCGGCGTCCGCGAACGCGAGAGCGCCTCCGACGACATCGCTGTGTCCGCCGAGGTACTTCGTCGCCGAGTGCACGACGACGTCGGCGCCGAGCGAGAGCGGACGCTGCAGCGCGGGCGAGGCGAAGGTGTTGTCCACGACCACCAGCGCACCCGCGTCGTGGCCGAGGCGCGCCAGTCCCGCGATGTCGGTGATGCGGAGCATCGGGTTGCTGGGCGTCTCGACCCAGACCATCTTCGGCGCGCGCTCAGCGAGGGCGGATGCCACGGCATCCAGGTCGCTCATGTCGACCACGCGCAGCTTCACGCCCCACGGGCCCAGCACCCGCGCGAGCAGGCGATACGTGCCGCCGTAGACGTCGTTGCCGAGCAGCACCTCATCGCCGGGGACGAGTGCCGCGCGCAGCAGCGCGTCTTCTCCCGCGAGCCCCGACGCGAACGAGAGCGCGCGCGCCCCGCCCTCGAGGGCGGCGATCTGGGTCTCGAGCGCGGTGCGCGTGGGGTTGCCGCTCCGGCCGTACTCGTAGCCGCCGCGGAGGCCGCCGATGCCGTCCTGCGCGTAGGTCGTCGAGACGTGGATGGGCGGGATCACCGCGCCGGTGGTCTCGTCGGGCGCCTGTCCCGCGTGGACGGCGAGGCTGTCGAAGCCGCGGGCGGCGTCGTGGGTGCTCATGCGGAGTGCTCCTCGGTGGGGGAAGGAAGGAGGGATGCCACGGGCGCGACATCGTAGCCGCGCGCGGTCATCCACTCGTCGTCGAAGATCTTGCTCAGGTAGCCGCGCCCGTGGTCGGGAAGGACGACGACCACGACCGCGTCGGCCGGGAGATCGCTCGCCACGCGCAGGGCGCCGACGACCGCCATTCCGCTCGAGCCGCCCACGAGCAGCCCCTCCTCGCGGGCGAGGCGCCGGGTCATCGCGAACGACTCGGCGTCGGAGACGCGCTCGTAGGCGTCGACCAGGGTGGGGTCGAACGCCGGGGGCCAGAAGTCCTCGCCGACGCCCTCGACGTCGTAGCCGTGGATGTCGTCGCCCGAGTAGATCGATCCCTCGGGGTCGACCCCGATGATCCGCACCGACGATCCCGCGACCTCGCGCAGGTAGCGACCGGTGCCTGTGATCGTCCCGCCCGTCCCGACCCCCGCGACGAAGTGCGTCAGCTCGCCGTCGGTGTCGCGCCAGATCTCGGGGCCGGTGCTCTCGTAGTGGCTGCGCGGTCCATTGGGGTTGGCGTACTGGTTGGGCTTGAAGGCGCCCGGGATCTCGCGCACGAGACGATCCGAGACGCTGTAGTAGGAGTTCGGGTCGTCGGGCTCGACGTTCGTGGGCGTGACCACGACCTCGGCGCCGTAGGCGCGCAGCACCGCTCGCTTGTCTTCGGCGACCTTGTCGGGCACGACGAACACGCAGCGATAGCCGCGCTGCTGGGCCACGAGGGCCAGACCGACACCGGTGTTGCCGCTGGTCGGCTCGACGATGACGCCGCCGGGCTGCAGCAGTCCGTCGCGCTCCGCAGCGTCGACGATGTTCGCGGCGATGCGGTCCTTGGCCGACCCCCCGGGGTTGAAGTACTCGATCTTGGCGAGGACCGTGGCGGCGGTGCCGTCGGTGACGCGGGTGAGGCGGACGAGGGGGGTGTTGCCGACGAGGTCGGCGACGCTCTGGGCGTAGCGCACGATGGGATCCAAAGGGGGTTGATGCGCCCTGTGCGGGCGCGGCTGACGGGGTCGTCGAAAGAGAACGCGGCGGCGTTCAGCGACAACAGCGACAGGTCAGCACGCGGCCAGCATACCCGAGCGACCCGGCCGCCGCACCAGCTCGGCCGGTCACGCGACCGCGCCGAGGAACTCCTCGAAGCTCTGCGCCGGACGACCGGTCACGCGCTCGACGTCGTTCGAGACCCCCGCGAGGTCGCCGCTCGCGATCGCGGTGTACGTGCTGACCCACGCGTCCACCTGCCACCGCGGCGCCCCGAACGCGGCGCGCGAGGCGTACGCCTCGTCGACCGTCTCGTCGTGGAAGCGCACCGGATGCCCGCGTACGGCCGAGATCTTCTCGGCGACCTCGGCCATGCTGAGCGCCTCGGGACCGGTCAGGTCGTAGGCGGTGTCGGCGTGCACGGAGGGATCCCGCAGCACCGCGACCGCGGTGGCGGCGACATCGGCGCGAGAGACGAGCGAGCAGCGGCCCTCGCCGGCCGGTCCGCGGATGACGCCGTCGTCTCCCGCGAAGAGCTCCATCATGTCCATGTAGAAGTTGTCGCGAAGGAACGTCCACGACATGCCCGACGAGCGGATGATCTGCTCGGTCGCGGCGTGATCGCGCCCCAGGGTGAAGACCGCGTCGGGCGCCGCCGCCAGGAACGACGTGTAGACGATCGAGCGCACGCCGGCGGCTGCGGCGGCCTCGACGAACGTCCGGTGGTGCTCGACGCGGTCGGCGGTCTCGGACGCCGAGACCATCAGCAGGGTGTCGACGCCCCGCAGGGCCGCGCGGGCGGCATCCCCGTCGGAATACCGGGCGACGTGCACCTCGGCTCCGTCCAGACGGGGAGCACGCAAGGCGTCGCGCACCAGCAGTCGCTGCGGGATGCCGCGGGCGGCGAGATCGCGAGCGACACGACCTCCGACGGCTCCGGTGGAGCCGGTGACGGCGACGACGGGCGGCTGGGACATGCGGCCTCCGGAAACGAGTGGGCGGTCCTTCCAGCGTAGGACGTGGCCGCCACCGTTGGCCGGGAACCGGCTAGGAAGCCGGGACGACCAACCGCGACACCCGCACCCGGACGCTCACGGGCGTCTCGTCGTCGCCGGCACCCCGCGCCGCCGCGGCGACGGCGGCCGCCACGGTCGCCGCGTCGTCCTCTCGCGAGACGCCGATGCACACGGTGATCGCCCGGGCTCCGGCGGCCTCGTCGACCGCCGTGAGAGAGCCGTCGGCGTCGGTCACGTGCTCGAAGGCCCGCGCCACGACCGGACGCGCGGAGTACACCTCGCGCACGCCCTCGACCGCGGTGACGGCCAGATCGATGCGCGGCGCCAACTCGGCTGCGGTGATGGTGGTCATCGGTCCTCCCCCTCGTCGAGGTGGACGTCGCCGACCGTCACGTCGACCCGGCCCACCCTCAGATCGCCGTGCTGTTCGATCGCGGAACGGATGCCGTCGCGCATCTGCTCGACGACGGCGGCCATCGGGCGGCCGAAACGCACGCTCACCGTCACGCGGACGTCGAGCGGCGCCTCGGGCTCGGCCTGGTCGACGCGTACGCGCCCGACGAACAGGCCGTCGATGCCGTCGCCCACGGTCCGGATCAGCTCGTAGAGCGCTCCCTCGGTCACCACCAGTTCGGTGCCGTCCGCGGCGCGCGCGAGGGGGATGTCGCGCCCCGCGCGGAACTCGCGCATGACCTCGCGCATGATGTCGTCGTACCAGGACTCGGCCAGGGGTTCGGCCGCCTGCTCCTCGACGATCTCGCGGGAGAGGCGCCCCATCCGATCCATGGACGCCAGGATGGCCTGGCACTCGGCGTTGCGCTCGATCGCGGGGATGCGGGGGGTGCGTCCGCGGTCGAGGTAGGCCGAGAGGTCTTCGAGGGAGTAGCCGGAGCCTCCGATGTCGTCGCCGTTCTCGCTCATCATGGTCACCTCCACTCCTGCATGCGTTCCAACACGGTCTTTCGGGCACGGGCGAGACGACCGCGCACGGTCGCCGCCGATTCACCCACCTCGACGGCGATCTCGTCGTAGCTGTGACCGCCGACCTCGCGCAGCACCCACACCACGCGCAACTCCTCGGGCAGATCGGCGAGCACCTTCTTGAGCGCGTCCATCTGCGACGACGCCACGGCCGCCCGCTCGGGGTCGTCCTTCGCGGAGACCATCTCTTCGTCGATCTGATCCGAGATCTTCCGCGATCGCATCCGATCGGTGACCTTGCGCGAGACGATCGTCGTCAACCAGCTTCGCACCTTCTCGGGATCGGTCAGATCCGGCAGGCGGCGCCACGCCGTGATGAGCGCCTCCTGCACGCAGTCGTCGGCGTCCGCCCGTGATCCGGTGAGGCGCGTCGCGAAGGCGACCAGGAAGGGGGCGTGGCGGCGCACGAGGACGCCGAACGCGAGTTGGTCGCCGTCGGCCGCGCGCGACGCGAGGAACGCGTCGGTGGCGGAAGACAAAGAGGGCATCGCGGTTCCTGTCGGCAATCTTTCAGAAACGGGCCGTGACGTTTCGCGCATCCGACCCGTCCCCTTAGCGAAACACCCCGGTACGACTTCGGTCCGGGATCTTGACGAAAGGACGCTCCTCATGGCACAGAACACCCCCTCCAGCGACGCCCGCAGCAACGGCGGCAAGACCGTCATCGTCGACCCCGTCGTCGCCAAGGTCGCCGGCATCGCCGCGGCCGAGGTCCCCGGCGTGCACGCCCTCGGTGGCGGCGCGGCCCGCGTCATCGGCAACATCCGCCAGGCAGTGGGCGCCAAGGACTACGCCCAGGGCGTGAGCGTCGAGGTCGGCGAGACCGAGGTCGCCGCCGACATCGCCATCCAGGTCGACTACCCCGAGCGCATCCAGCGGGTCGCCTCGAACGTCCGCTCGGCCGTCGAGAAGGCGATCACCGAGATCGTCGGCATGAAGGTCGTCGAGGTCAACGTGACCGTGGTCGACGTCTTCATCCCGGGTGACGACGACGACGAGCAGGAGGAGGCGCGCGTCCACTGACGTGACGTCCCCGGCCCGCGAGCTCCGGCTCGCGGGCCTTCGTCTTCTCCGGCCCGGCGTCAATGCGTCGAACGATGTCGGAGCCGCCCGCTAGCCTCGGCGACATCCTCCCCCTCACCCCCAGGAGACACATGCGCATCGCTCTGACCGGTTCGTCCGGCAAACTCGGCACCGTCGTCGCGCGCGAGCTGCGCGCCGCGGGCCACGACGTGATCGGCCTCGACGTCCGCGGCGAGCGCGGTCCCGGCTTCGTCCAGGTCGAGCTCACCGACTATGGACAGGTGATCGACGCCCTCGCGGGCGTGAACGACCAGCACGAGGGATTTGACGCGGTCGTGCACCTGGGTGCGATCCCGGCCCCCGGCATCCGTTCCGACATCGCCACCTTCCACAACAACATGACGAGCACGTTCAACGTGTTCTGGGCGGCGGTGCGGCTCGGCATCCGCCGCATCGTCTACGCGTCCAGCGAGACCGTGCTGGGGCTGCCGTTCGACGTGCCGCCGCCCTACATCCCGGTCGACGAGGAGTACGCACCGCGTCCCGAGTCGGTGTACTCGCTCGTCAAGACGCTCGAGGAGCGTCTGGCGACCGAGCTGGTGCGCTGGCACCCCGATCTGTCGATCACCGCGCTGCGGTTCTCGAACGTCATGGTGCCCGAGGACTACGCCGAGTTCCCCTTCGACGCCGACGCCCGCACCCGCAAGTGGAACCTGTGGGGCTACATCGACGCCCGCGACGGCGCCCAGGCGATCGAGCGCGCGCTGCAGACCGCTCCGGCCGGCTTCGACACGTTCATCATCGCCGCGGCCGACACCGTGATGACGCGCCCCAACGCCGAGCTGGTGGCCGAGGTGTTCCCCGACACCCCCGTGCACGGCGACCTGGGCGAGAACACGACTCTGCTGTCGATCGACAAGGCGCGACGCCTGCTCGGCTACGACCCGCAGCACACCTGGCGCGACGAGCGGTGACCCCGGCCCGGCGGGGGCGTGACAGACTCGGCGGATGGATGCCGAGAACCCCACCACGCCCCCTCCGGCATCGCACGACGACGAGCCCGTGATCCCGCTGCCCACCGCGCACGAGAAAGAGGTCAGCTACCTCGCCCGCAGCGGCGCGGTGGTCACCCTGCGGCTGATCGACACGGGACGCTTCGAGGTCAAGCTCGACACCCGCGGCGACTACACCGCCGTGCTGCTCTTCGACGGCGAGACCTTCGCGCTGCACCCGGCGCCCGGCGTGCACGCGATCGGCGGCACGGGTCTGACCGCGACCGATCTGTACGAACGGTTCTGACCCGCGCGCGCAAGCCCCGCTGCGCGCCGAGCCACCCCGGTTTGACTGGGGTCCTCGACCCGCCGGGAGGACCACCGTGAGCCACGACGCCGACACCTATGACATCGTCGTGATCGGCGCGGGCCCGGCCGGGACCGCCGCGGCGCTGCGCGCCGCCGAACTCGGTGCGTCGGTGGTTGTCCTCGAGGCCGGGCGCGTGGGCGGCACGTGCGTGAACACCGGCTGCGTGCCGACGCGTGTGCTCGCCAAGGCCGCCCGCCTGATGCGCGAGACCCGTTCGGCCGACGACTACGGCATCGTCGTGGACGAACCGCGCGTGGACTGGACGGCCGTCGTCGCGCGCGTGCACGAGCGGGTGGATGCCGTGCGCTCCATCAAGCGCGAGGCGGAGCGCTTCGCCGAGGCCGGCGTCGATCTCGTGCACGAGGGCCGCGCGCGCTTCGCCGACGACCACACGCTCGTCCTCGACAGCGGCCGGCGCGTGCGCGCGGAGTCGATCCTCGTGTGCGTGGGCGGTCACTCCCGTCGCCTGCCGATCCCCGGCGCCGAGCTCGCCACCGTCCCCGAGGACGTCCTGTCGCTGACCGAGCTGCCGGGCCGCGTCGCCGTCATCGGTGCGGGCAACACCGGGGCGCAGCTGGTGACGGTGTTCCGTTCCTTCGGCTCCGAGGTCACCTTGCTGGACGTGGCTCCGCGGGTGCTCATGGCATCCGACGCCTCCATCTCACGGGCGATCGCCGAGGCCCTCACCGGCCACGGCGTGGACGTGCGCACCGGTATCGACACGGTCGAGCGTCTCGACCGGCGGGAGGACGGGTCGATCCGCCTCACGTGGCGCGAGGACGGGGACGCCCGGGCGGTCGACGTCGACGTCGTCGTCATGGCGACCGGCTGGCCCGCCGACGTCGAGGACCTGGGCCTGGCGAATGCGGGCGTCGAGGTGGAGCGTTCGGCGATCCCCGTCGACCGGTATTTCCGCACGATCGTGCCGCACATCCTCGCGGTCGGCGACGCGAACGGACGCGACATGCTCGTGCAGGCGGCGCAGTTCGAGGGCGAGGCGGCGGCCGAGAACGCCGTTCTCGGCGCCAACCGGCGCACGCCCCATCACCTGCTGCCCGCCGGCGGGTTCACCGACCCCGACTACGCCGGAGTCGGCCTGACCGAGGAGCAGGCGCGCGATCGCGACCCCTCGTGCGTCGTCGCGACCGTGCAGTTCGCCGCGCTGGATCGCGCGGTCATCGACGATCGCGAGAACGGCTTCCTCAAGCTCATCGCCGACCGGCGACGCGAGCTCGTCCTGGGCGCCCACGCCGTCGGCGAGAACGCCGTCGAGGTCATCCAGTCGGTCACCACGGCGATGGCCGCCGGCATCGATGTGGCGACGCTCGCGGGGGTGCGCTTCGCGTACCCGACCTACAGCGCGGTGATCGGCAACGCGGCCCGAGCGCTGCTGCACGCCGACGCCCCCGCGCTGCTGGAGTGACACACTGAGACCGTGACCGCCACCGATCCCGTTCCGACGACCGCGCCCGCCGGCTCCCCCGCCAGGCGGGGACGCCCCGGGTACGACCGCGACGGCATCCTCGACGTGGCCGTCCGGGTGTTCAACGAGCAGGGCTACGACGCCACGAGCGTCTCGGACCTGGCCCGTCGGCTCGGCCTGACCAAGTCCGCCTTGTACCATCACTTCTCCTCGAAGGAGGAGCTGCTCTCGGTCGCACTCGAGGCGGCCCTCGGCGGTCTCGAGGCGGTGCTGGATCAGCCCGCGGCGCGTACGGGCGCGGCATCCGATCGCCTGCGGTTCGTGCTCACCGGCGCGACCGACGTCCTGGTCGCGCAGCTGCCCGCGGTGACGCTGCTGCTGCGCGTGCGCGGCAACAGCCCGGTCGAGCAGGCCGCGCTCGAGCGCCGGCGCGTGTTCGACCACCGCGTCACGGCCCTCGTCGCCGCGGCCCAGGCCGAGGGAGACGTTCGCGACGACGTCGACGCCGCCGTCGCCGCGCGCCTGCTGTTCGGAATGATCAACTCGGTCGTGGAGTGGTACCGGCCCGGCGGTGGGGTGGACGGCGATCGGCTCGGCGCCGACATCGTGCGGATCGCCCTCGACGGCCTGCGCACGTCCTGACGGCGGATGCGCCGCCGCGAGAGCCGGCGCGACAGGGGCCCCGCGCGACGCGCGGAGCCCCCGGAGACGCCGACGATCAGGCCCGCAGGTCGACGCCCTTCGGTTCCTTGATGAGCGAGACCGCGACCAGCGACACCAGCGCCGCGACGGCGATGTACGCACCGATCGTCCAGGAGGCGCCGGTCGAGCGCAGCAGCGCCTCGGCGATCATCGGCGCGAACGCGCCGCCGAGGATCGCACCGAGGGCATAGCCGATCGAGACGCCCGAGTAGCGCACGTTCGCGGGGAACATCTCGGCGTACAGCGCGGCCTGCGGGCCGTACGACAGCCCCAGCCCGAGGGTCATGACGAACAGCGCGACGAAGTACCAGATGATGTTCCCCGTGTCGATGAGGAACCACATCGGCACGGCCCAGACCGCCAGAAGCAGGTAGCCGAGCTGGAACGTGCGCACGCGACCGAGGGTGTCCGAGAGGCGACCGCCCCACAGGGTGAAGACGAGCCAGCCGAAGGATGCCAGGGTCGTGGCGAGCAGCACGGTGGGGCGCTCGAGCCCGAGGACGGTGACCGTGTAGGTGGCGAAGAACGCGATGAGCAGGTAGCCCGCGGCGTTGTTGCCGATGAACACCAGCGCGGTGAGCAGGACCTGACGCCAGTTCTTGCGGAAGAGCTGACCGAGCGGCGCGGACGACTCCTTGCGGCGGCGCACGAGGTCTTCGAAGACGGGGCTCTCCTCGACCGCGCGGCGGATGACGTAGCCGACGACGATGAGCACGATCGAGAACAGGAACGGCACGCGCCATCCCCAGGCGAGGAACGCCTCGGCCGACATCGACGAGGTGAGGATCCACAGCGTCGCGGTGGCGAGGATCATGCCGACCGGGACGCCGATCTGCGGGTAGGCGCCGAAGTATCCGCGACGGTGGACGGGGGCGTGCTCGACCGAGAGCAGCGCGGCGCCGCCCCACTCGCCGCCGGCCGAGAAGCCCTGCAGCACGCGCAGCAGGATCAGCAGAACGGGGGCGGCCACGCCGATCGCGGCGTACGTCGGCAGCACGCCGATGAGGGCCGTCGACACGCCCATCATGATGAGGGTCAGCACGAGCATCTTCTTGCGGCCGAGGCGGTCGCCCAGGTAACCGGCCACGATCGCACCGAGGGGGCGGAAGAGGAACGAGATGCCGATCGTCGCGAACGACAGCACCTGGGCGATGGCCGGGTCGGTCTGGGCGAGAGGGGCGAGGAACAGCGGCGCGAGCACGAGGCCGGCCGCCTGGGCGTAGATGAAGAAGTCGTACCACTCGATCGAGGTGCCCACGAGGGTCCCGGCGAGCACGCGCCGTTCCTCTCGTGAGATGCCGGTCGTGGTGGCACGGGTGGACGCCGCTGTCTGCGAGGCCATGAGAACTCCGTCGTTCTGTGGGCGGGATCGAACTCGGCGGCACCTGTTACCGACCGAGCGTTCAGTAATAGTGTCAGAGGTGCGCCCGTCCGACAAGAGGACGGGGGAAGGAGCCGCCATGACCCCCTGGACGATCGTCCCCGGAGCCCTCGACGAACGCCTCGGCATCGTCGTCACCGCGCAGGCGGCCGACCGGGTGTCGGCATCCATGCCCGTCGACGGCAACACGCAGTCGCTCGGTCGCCTGCACGGCGGGGCCACGGCGGCTCTCGCCGAGGCGGTGGGATCGTGGGCGGCGATGATCCACGCCTCGACTCTCGGCAAGGTGTGCGTCGGCGTCGACTTGAACATCACCCACCACCGCGGAGCCCGCGCCGGACGCATCCACGCCGTCGCCACCGCCGCGCACCGCGGACGACGCGTGGCGACCTACGACGTGCGCGTCGTCGACGACGAGGACCGACTCGTCGCCACCGCGCGCATCACGAACCTCATCGTCGATGGCGAGTGACGCCGCGTCTCGCGACGATCCGGGCGCGACGGCGCCCTCTGGCATCCTGGATGCCATGCAGAAGATCCGAGGGAGTGCACCGCCCCCATGCGGTGCACTCCCTCGCCCGTCGATGTCAGTCCCGAACATCTCTCGACGGGCGTATGGGTGTCATCTCGAAGCCGGAGACGACACCCACCCCCATCAGTGCGGTGTCGCCCACGCCGCGATCCTTACAGGGAGCCGGAAACTTTTCTCCGCGCCCTCCGCCGTAAGGTTTCCGCGGCGCGCGACACAGCCCTTGCGATCGAGCGGAGTCGCCCGCCCGTGACCGACGAGCAGGACTTCGTGGCCTTCTTCCGCGAGCATCACAACGCCGTCCTCCGCTTCATCGAGCGGCGGGTGTCGGACCGTGAGGCCGCGGCGGATCTGACGATGGACTGCTTCGAGATCGCGTGGCGCAAGCGCGATCCGCGCGATCCGTTCGGGTTGCCGTGGGTGTACCGCACCGCGCGCAATCTGATCGCGAACGAGTATCGGCGACGAGAACGCGAGGGGGCCCTGTGGACGCACATCGAAGACCACGTCCGCACCCTCGCGAGCGAGTCGGAGCCGTCGCTGGTGCGCGACCTGCTCGAGGCGATGCGCGCCCTGCCCGAGGCCGAGCGCGAGATCCTCTGGCTGACCTACTGGGAGGAGCTGCCCGCCGCCGAGGTCGCGATCGTGATGGGGATGAACCCGGGCGCGGTGTGGACCAGACTCAACCGCGCACGGGCGAAGCTGCGCCCGCTGCTGCAGGCCGCCGCGGTGCCCGCCGAGGGGGTGGGCGATGAACGACGATGAGTTCGCCCGCGCGATGCGGCGCCTCGATCCCGCGCGCACACCCGTCGACGCACCGATCCCCCTCGACGCCGAGCGGCGTCTGCGGGAGATCGTCGGCCGGCCCCCCGTGGCGCGTCCGCGCGCCGCCGCGCGACGACGTCCCGTCCTGGCGTGGACGTCGGCCGCCGCCGCGATCGTCGTCATCCTCACGATCGTCACGGGGGTGCTGTGGATGCCGGCTCCCTCGGCATCCGCCCTCACCCCCACTCCCCTCGTCTACACCTCCACGCCGGCCGACCCCACCGAGGCGATCGACGCCGCCCGGGCGCAGCTCGCGCGAGACGACGACGGCGTGGTCGCCGAACGCCGCTCCCTGTCGCTGGGGTGGTACTTCAGCGCGTCGCCCGACGGGGCCGAGGCCACCGTGTTCCGTCGCGAGTGGGTCGACCTGCGCTGGAACGAGAACTTCTCGGGTTCGATCGTCACCACGGCCGCCGAGGCGACGAACGCCGACGGAGACACCGTCCCCGCCGGCGAACCCACCCCCGGCACGGTCGTGGCCGAGTCGCGGTACGTGCAGAACCAGTTCCGACCGCTGTCGCCCACGCCCCCGACCCCCTCCGTCGACGCGATGCGCGAGCTGCTTCGCACCGCGGTCGGCGCCGAGGGAGAACTGACCGCCGGTGATGCGATCATCGGCGCGCGGACACTGCTGGGCGAGTGGACCCTCGACGATGCCCAGCAGTCCGCCCTGCTGCAGGTCGTCGCCGAGGCCCCCGGCCTGCGGGCGCTCGGCACGACGCGCGACCGCATCGGCCGCGAGGTGATCGGCCTGGGCGGCCTCCCGACCCCACCGTCGAACGCGGACGTGACGCTGCTGATCTCGGCCGACACCGGCCGCATCGTCGGCTTCGAGTCGGCCCTGGTCGACGCGAACACCGATCTCGATCTTCCCCCCGGCTCCCTGACCGAGTACGCCCTGTGGGACGTACGCGACCGAGAGGATGCTCCCCGATGAGCGAGAAAGCCCACCTCCACCCCGACATCGCCGCGGCGCTGGACGAGATCCCCGGGGGCGTCGTCATCGACTCCCATCACGCCCACTGGCCCGACCTCGGGATGAGCATCGACGTGCCCGACGAGCACGATCGCGCCGTCGGCAGCTGCGCGACGGGCAACGTCTGCGCCTTCAGCGGCTCGGGGCTGTCCGGCACACGCGTGTCGTGGTCGACGTGCGGCACCTACGCCCCCGGCATCACGGTGCGCTCGATCGCGAACGCCCGCTCCGCGGGGTACGCGCAGGCGCGCTCGTCGTCGGGCTCGGTGCTGGCCACGGCGATCGCGGGGTCGTCCGCGAACGTGTCGGGCACGGTCGCCGACGTGCGCTGCGTCCCCTGAGCCGCGAGGCGGGACGCGCTCAGCGCCACGGCCGCGCGGATCGCGCGCGCCAGTAGTCGACCGGATCCGCCGCGAGCGCGTCGAGGGCCGTCGGCAGGATCGGCGATGCGGCGACGCCCGCACGCAGGTGCTCGCGCGTCGTCGCGCCCACGAGCACGACGTCGGCGAACGGCTGGGCCCGGGCCACGCCGATCGCGAAGGCGTCGGCGGGGATCCCGGATGCCGCTCGCTCGAGGTCGCTGCCGGGGGCGGCCGTCGCGAGCTCGCCGTTGGCCAGCACCTCCTTCAACACGACCGTCCAGCCGACGGCATGCGCTTCGGCGAGCGCATCCGAGACGGTCGCCTCCCGGAGGTTCCAGGTCGACTGGACCGCGCGGAACGGGCTGTCGTCGAGGGACAGCGCCGCGCGCAGGACCTCGCCCTGGTGGGGGCCGCTCGTCGACAGGCCCACCCTCACCCCGCTCTCGCGCAGGGCCCGCAGGCGCGACATCACGGCGCTGTCCGCCAGCACCGGGCTGTCGGGCGTGACGGAGTGCACGAGGTACAGATCGGGCGGCGAGCCGAGGGCGTCGAGCGTCTCGGGCCACTGCCGGTCGAGCATCGCGGCCGAGTGCTCCTTGCGCTCGTGGACGTCGGCATCCATCCGCCACCCGCCGACATACGCGTAGCCCCACTTCGAGCCGATCGTCAGGGCGCCGCGGCGTTCGGGATGAGCCGCGAGCCACGCCCCGAGGAACTGCTCGGCGTACCCGTAGGACCGCGCCGTGTCGATGTAGCGGATGCCGAGCCCCCACGCCTCGTCGAGCAGCTCGTGCGCCCGGGCGCGCATCGCGTCGATCGAGCGCTCGGCGGGGGCGCCGAGGTCGGCGTCGCGTGCGGTGGTGATGTAGGCGGGGCGGCCGACGGCGGCCAGGCCGAGGCCGAGGGGGACGGGAGCGCTCATGCTCCGACGCTAGCGGGGGTGAAACGCGTCCGGGCCGCGGGAACATCGCCGCCCCGGGTGAGGTTGTCGGTGGTGTCCTTCTCGGCGAGACCTCCGGAAGCGAGACGCCATGACCTCTCTCGACCCCCGCACCGACGACCGGCAGCCGATCTGCCCCGCATGCGGCATCACCATGCACCCCCTCCTGGACGAGGGAGAGGATGCCGACGAGTGCCGCGAGTGCGGGTTCCAGCTCGAATGGTCGTCGCCGCGCGGTCGGGTCCGGATCGACGACGACGACGACCGCCCGCGCACGCGGTGGGACGACGAGGACTGAGCGCTACCGTGCGCGCGAGCGGCGGATCTCGAGCCCGCTCAGAACGGCCGCCGTCGCCGAGAACGCGACGGACACCCCCAGGGCCACGGTGAGGGCCGCCGCGAAGGCGGCCGGGTCGGGGGCGGGGGCGCCCGGCTCCGAGGCGCGGGCGGTGCCGGCGAGCACGACGACGAAGCTCGTGCCGAGCACGGTCTGCCCGATCGAGGCGCCCACGCGCTGCGCGGTCTGCACGACGCCGCCGGCGACCCCGCCGCGGGACGGGTCGACATCGGCGAGGGTGAGCGTCTGGTTGGGCGTCACGATCGACCCGCCCGCGATGCCCAGGACGAACAGCGGCACGCACAGACGCAGGATCACTCCGACCGGGTCGGTCGCCCCGGGGGCGGCCTGGACGACGAGAGCCAGCACGACGGTCACGAGCGTGAACACCGACACGGCCCCCAGCAGCAGGGGTCGGCCCACGCGCGTGATGAAGCGACCGGCGACGGGGGGCGCCGAAGACCGTGCCCACGGCGTAGGCGGTCACGCCCAGCGCCGACTGCAGCGCCGTGAAGCCCAGACCGTCCTGGTAATACAGGGCGAGCACGAGCGGGATGCCGGTGTTGCTGCAGAAGAACACCACCGCGAACACGACCCCCGTCACGAACGAGCGAGTGCGGAACAGGCGCAGGTCGATGAGCGGAGCGGCATCCGCTCTGGTCAACCGTCCCTCGTGCCGGACGAAGGCGGCGAGGAATCCTGCAGCGGGGATCAGCAGCAGCAGGGTCAGCGGACCGCCGCTCTGCCCGGTCTCGACGACCGGGAGCAGGAGGCACAGCAATCCCGCCCCGAGCAGCGCGACACCCCACAGGTCGAGGCTCCGCCCCGCGGTGCGAGCGACCGGCGGATCGGCGGCGACCCAGCGTCGTGCCAGGACGACGGCGGCCAGGCCGATCGGCACGTTGATGAAGAACACGAGACGCCAGCCGGCGGCCTCACCGCCCGCGGCGATCAGGAGCCCCGCGACGACGGGGCCGAGTGCCGTGCCCGCGCCCACGGTCAGCCCGAGACGCCCGAAGGCCCGCCCCCGCTCGCCCGGCGGGAAGGCGTTCTGGATGAACCCGGACACCTGCGGTCCGATCATGCCGCCGAACATCCCCTGCACGACGCGCGCGGCGATGAGCACTCCGGCGGTCGGCGCCAGCCCCACCGCAGCGCTGGCCACGACGAACCCGAGCATCGCGACGATGAACATCCGTCGTCGCCCGCGCCCGTCGCCGAGCCGCCCGCCGATGACGGGGACGAGTCCGAACGCCAGGACGTAGCCGGTCACCACCCACTGCAGTTCGCTGGCATCCGCGCCCGTGGCGCGACCGATCGAGGGGAGGGCGACGTTGGTGACGCTGAGATCCAGCAGCGAGGCGAACTGCCCCATCAACAGGATCGCGAGGGCGCGCCAGCGGCGCGGATCGGCCGATGTCGTCACGGATGCGGCGACGCGGCGGGTGCGGCACGGCCCGATCTCGACATCGCTTCCTCCCGTGTTGCGTCGTCCCAGAGTACGACCGGCGCGGGCGCGCGGATGCCCGAGCCCCGCCCGGGCGGAAGCGAATAAGCTACGTCCGACGATCCGTCGCCCCGCGCGTCGAGCGCCTTTCCCACCCCGACCCGTAGCGCGAAGCCGCGCCGCCGGGACCGGCATCCCCCTCCCGGAGGTCCCGATGACCCACTCCCCCGCCGCCCGTATGCACGAGGTCAGCGACGAGACGCGGACGATCGTCGACATGGTTCTCGAGTACTCCCGAGGTCGGCTGAACGCCGAGGACACGCCCCTCGACAAGCCCCTGCCCGCCGCCGAGCTCACCCGCCTGGCCGGGCGCACGATCGATGAGAACGGCATCGGCGCGCGCAAGGCCCTCGGTGTCTTCGAGCACGTGCTGGCGCCCGCGTGCATCACCACCGACGACCCCCGCTACCTGTCGTTCATCCCCAGCGCCCCCACCAAGGCGGCCGCGGCGTTCGACCTGGTCGTCTCGGCCAGCGCCCTCTACGGCGGCTCGTGGCTCGAGGGCGCCGGCGCCGTGCACGCCGAGAACGAGGTCCTGCGCTGGCTGGCGAACGAGTTCGGTCTGCCCGCGGGCGCCGGGGGCGTGTTCGTGCAGGGCGGGACGCTCGGCAACCTCTCGGCCCTGGTCGCCGCGCGCGAGGCCGCCCGCGATCGATTCGCGGATGCCGGGAAGCCCCGACCCGACGCGTGGCGCGTGGTCTGCAGCGTCGAGGCGCACTCCTCGATCGCCTCGGCGGCCCGAGTGATGGACGTCGAGGTCGTCGGCGTGCCGGTGGGCGAGGACGGCGTGCTGCGCGGCGCCGCCGTACGCGCGGCCCTCGACGAGTACGGGGACAGCGTTTTTGCCGTCGTCGCCACCGCGGGCTCGACGAACTTCGGCATCGTCGACGACATCGCCGACGTCGCTCGCGCGGTCGAGGGCACCGACGTCTGGCTGCACGTCGACGGGGCCTACGGGCTCACCGGTATGCTCTCGCCCCGCGCGCGCCACCGTTTCGCCGGCGTGGAGCACGCCGACTCCCTCGTCGTCGACCCGCACAAATGGCTGTTCGCCCCGTTCGACGCGTGCGCCCTGATCTACCGCGATCCCGAGCTCGGGCGCCGCGCGCACACGCAGCACGCCGAATACCTCGACACGCTCACCGAGACGAGCGACTGGAGCCCCTCGGACTTCGCCGCTCACCTCACCCGGCGCGCCCGCGGCCTGCCGCTGTGGTTCTCTCTCGCCACCTACGGCGCCGCCGTGTACCGCGAGGCGATCACGGCCGCGATCGATCTCGCCGAGCGCATCGCCGAGGAGATCGAACGCCGACCCGAGCTCACGCTGGTCCGCCGCCCTCAGCTGGGGGTGGTCGTGTTCGAACGCGTGGGCTGGGCCAAAGCGGACTACGACCGCTGGTCGGCGCAACTGCTCGACGGACAGCATGCCTTCGTCACCCCGTCGAGCCACGCCGGGCGGGTGAACGCGCGCTTCGCCATCCTCAATCCCCGGACGTCGTTCGACGACCTGGTGGGGATCCTCGACACGATGGCGTGAGGCGCGCGCCGCGGTCCCCGGCGTGTGCACAGCGGCGGGAATACTCGCCGACACGCCGTCGTCTGCAACGACGCAACGGCCAGTCTGCAAATTCCCCCGCCGGTGTGCACCGCAGAGGGCCGGGGCGAGGCGCGGGGCGGGGCGCGCCTCGGCGGAGGCGCGGGCCGAGCCCGCCGCACCCGAAAATGACGAAAGCCCCGGATCTCCGGGGCTTCATCCGTAGCGGGAGCGGGGCTTGAACCCGCGACCTCACGATTATGAGTCGTGCGCTCTCACCAACTGAGCTACCCCGCCGCACGGCATCCGGGATTCGAGAGAGGATGCCTTGAGCCCCGAGTCAGGATTGAACTGACGACCCCTTCCTTACCATGGAAGTGCTCTGCCACTGAGCTATCGGGGCGTTCCCGGATCGCTCCGGGCAACTAGAAGAGAATATCAGAACTCGATACTCTCGCACCAATCGGTCACCCGCCGGCGTGCTGACGCAGCCACGCGATGGGGTCGATCGGGGTCGTGCCGTTCTGCAGGATCTCGACGTGGGTGTGCGCGCCGAACGAGCGACCGGTGTTTCCGGTGCGGCCGAGGAACTGTCCGACGTGGACCTTCTCGCCCTGCTTCACCTGCAGCGAGCCGTACTGCATGTGCCCGTAGCGGCTCGAGACGAGCTGCCCGTCGATCTCGTGGTCGATCAGCACGGTCACACCGAAGGCGCCGCCCTGCTCGGTCGCAATGCGCACGGTCCCGTCGGCGATCGCCTGAACGGGCGCTCCCTCGCCGGGGACGAAGTCGGCGCCCTCGTGGAAGCCGCCGTCGCGCATGCCGAAGCCGTAGGTGATCGGCACGCCGACGGCGAAGGGCCACTGGATGGGCGCCGTCGGGTCGTTGACGTAGAAGTTCGAGGGGTTGCTGATGCCGGAGTCGGCGGCCATCTTGGCGTAGGTGGTGGCGCTGTACCCGTCGGCGCGGTCGACCACGGCCGAGGTGGCCTCGGCCGGTGCGACGTACGCCTGGATCTGACCGTCGCCCGCGGCGACGTCGCCGCCGACCGCGAGGCGGGTCGTGGCGGTCTCGGCGGGGGCCGTGACGCTGTCGGTGCCGCTGGCCGAGGCGAGGGCGCTGACCGGCATGGTCATGCCGACCGTCAGCAGTCCGACGACGCCCATGACGCCGAACGAGAACGACGTGGCCGCGATGCGGCGGACGTTGCGACGCGTGCGAGGGGCCGCGGGCAGACCGTCGACGACGGGCTGGGCCGGGGTGGCGATGGGAGCCTGGACGGCGGTCTCGCCGGTGAACGCGAACAGGCGCGCGGCTGACTCGAACTCGTCGGTGGCGGCGTCGGCGGCCGTGTCGCCGAGACCGAACGCCGCACCCGGGGCCTCGAGCGCCGGACGCACGGGAGCGGCCGGAGCCTCGATGGGGGCGGACGGTTCGCTGCTGTCGAGGATGACCTCGGCCTGCGGGCGGCGGCGGGAGCGGCGCGTCACCGGGAGCGTGATGGGAGAGGTGGGAAGCGACACCGGCGTGGTGGCGACGTCGCTGTCGGCGCTCTGCAGGATGACGGCGACCTCGTCGGAGCGCGGCTCGGCGACGACGGTCACGTCGAGGGAGTCGACGGGCTCTTCGGCCGGCGTCTCGACCTCGGACAGGGTCGGCTGGATCGTCGCGGCGATGACCGTCTCGATGACGGCGGCTGCGACGTTCTCGACCAACTCGGGCTGCGAGGCGGCGTCGGCGTCCACCGGGGCCGGGTCGGCCGCCTTGACGGGGGGAGCGTCGATCGTGGCGACGGGGGTCTCGCTCGCGGCGCGACGACGCATCTCGGCTCGGGTCAGCCGGGGTGCGGTCTCGGGAGCGGGCTCGGTGAGGGGGCGACGAGACCGCCGGGTGACGGCGGGCTCAGTCGAGGAGGCTTCTGAGGGCAACGCGCGGGGGCTCTCGTGTCGTGTCGCGCAAGGGCGACGGCTTCGGGCTGGGGGGCTGGGCCGTTTCCGCAGGTTCGGGTTGCGGAAAGTAACGAACAGGTAAAGACACTACCCCGAGCGGTCTGAGAATGCCATGACAACGACCGTCATTTCACCCGCGGGTACACCAGGAGGGGTTCGAGCCGGGCGAAGAACGCCGGGCTCGCGGCGATCACCATGGCGTTTCCGGGGCGACCACCCGGCGCGCCGCCGATACGGCCCCCCGCCTCTTCGACCAGCAGCGCACCGGCCGCGTGGTCCCACGGGTGCGTGCCCTTCTCGTAGTAGGCGTCCACGCGTCCCGCGGCGACCGAGGCCAGATCGAGCGACGCCGCGCCGATGCGGCGGACGTCGCGGGCGATCGGCATCACCCGCGAGAGCTGGTCGAGCGCGGGACCGTGCGTCTCGGGGTCGTAGCCGAACCCCGTGGCGACCAGACCCCCGGCTTCGCCGACCTCGCTGACCGACAGCCGGTCGTCGCCCAGCCACGCTCCCCCACCCCGCGACGCGCGGAACAGCTCGCCCGTGACGGGGTTGAACACGGCCCCGGCCAGCGCCGTCCAGGTCGCCGGATCGGCCGATCCCTCGACCGCGGCGATGCTCACGGCCCAGGCCGGGATGCCGTAGGCGTAGTTCACGGTGCCGTCGATCGGGTCGACCACCCACGTGATGCCGCTGGTGCCGGCCTCGGCTCCGGACTCCTCGCCGTAGAAGCCGTCGTCCGGGCGCTCGCGCGCCAGCTCCGCGCGGATGAAGGCCTCGACCTCGCGGTCGGCGGCGGTGACGATGTCGGCGGCGGCGGACTTGGTCGCGGCGACCGTCACGCCCTCCTGGCGCCGTCGGTGGGCCAGCGCACCCGCGTCCTGGGCGATGCGCGCGGCGAGGTCGAGCAGGTCTGCGGCAAGGGTCATGGCATCCACCGTACGTGCGCCACCCCTCGCAAAGAATTCGTCCCCCTCGTTAGCGTGGGCTCATGACCGCTTCGGAGACTCGCCGGTACGACGTCGTCATCGTGGGGGGCGGGCACAACGCCCTGGTCTCCGCGGCCTATCTCGCCCGCGCCGGGCGCTCGGTGGCGGTGATCGAGAGATCGGATGCCGTCGGCGGCGCCGCGGTGTCGGAGCGTCCGTGGCGCGGGGTCGACGCCCGACTGTCGCGATACTCGTACCTGGTGAGCCTGCTGCCGCAGAAGATCATCGACGACCTGGGCCTGCGGATCACCCTGAAGCGGCGGCGCTATTCGTCGTACACCCCCGATCCGGCCGATCCCTCGCGCGGCATCCTGATCGACACGCAGGATGCCGAGGCCACCGCCGCCTCATTCACCCGCACGCTGGGCGAGGCCGGCGCCGCCGAGGCCGAGCGCTTCGCCGCGTTCGGCGAGCGCATCGCGCCGCTCGCGCGGGCCGTGTTCCCCACCATGACCGAGCCGCTGCCGACGGCCGACGAGATCCGCGCCGCGGTGGGCGACGACGAGTTGTGGGACGCGCTGACCACTCGCCCGCTCGGCGACCTGCTGCGCCGATCGTTCGAGAGCGACCTGGTGCGCGGGATCGTCCTGACCGATGGGCTGATCGGAACCTTCTCGACGTCGGACGACCCCTCGCTCGCGCAGAACCGCTGCTTCCTCTACCACGTGATCGGCGGCGGGACCGGTGACTGGGACGTCCCCGTGGGCGGCATGGGTGCGGTCACGAAAGAACTCGAACGCGTCGCGCTCGAGGCCGGCGCCGACATCTACGTGGGGGTCGAGGTCATGTCGATCTCGCCCGACGGCGACGTGCACACGATGACCGACCGCTCCGAGGTCTTCCACGGCGATCTCATCCTGAGCGGTGTCGGTCGGGCCGTGCTCGACTCGTTGTTGTCCGCGGGCGGCAGCTCGACGACCGGCGCCGAGACACCCGAGGGCGCGCAGGTGAAGGTCAACATGCTGCTGTCGCGTCTGCCGCGCCTGCGCGACGAGTCGGTGACCCCCGAGGCGGCGTTCTCGGGCACCTTCCACGTCAACGAGGGGATGACCCAGGTGGATGCCGCCTACGCTGCGTCATCCGGAGGCCTCCTCCCCGAGCCGCTCCCGGTCGAGATCTACTGCCACTCGCTGACCGACCCCTCGATCCTGGGCGATCACCTGGTGGCGGACGGAGCGCAGACCCTGACGATGTTCGGCCTGCAGGTACCGCACCGGCTGATCGCCGGCATGGACCCCGTCGCGGCGGGCGCGAAGCTGCTCGCGGCCGCCCAGGCCTCGCTCGAGTCGGTCATCGCCGAGCCGCTGCGGGACTGCATCTTCCGTGCCCCCGACGGACGGCTCTGCATCGAGGCGCGCACCACGCGCGACCTCGAGGAGTCGCTGAACATGGTCGGCGGCGACATCTTCCACGGCCCGTTGTCGTGGCCGTGGCTCTCGGCGCCGGCCACGACCCCCGCGGAACGCTGGGGCGTGGCGACCTCGCACCCCCGCGTGCTGCTGTGCGGGTCGAGCGCGCGGCGCGGGGGCGCGGTCAGTGGGATCGGCGGGCAGAACGCCGCG